>JBBSFW010000254.1:0-5169 GCA_038254805.1 Terriglobales bacterium | reverse complement strand
ATGCGACCCGAGCGCCGATTCAAGGGCCGGAATGGCAAGGGGCGGCTTCGATGCCGGCGCCGTCCCATACACAAAATCAGACCCGCCGGACATTAGCAAATTGAAGGCTAAAAATGGTCTTGACAAAGGGGTCCACTTTATCCCTCTGCGCTGCTGCGCGATGCCAGAGCCGGAACGGCGCGAGCAAGAGTTCCGTCTATTGGTGCGCGACTTGGCACCGATCCCTTCTGAACTGGAGCGGATCGCGGTTTAGAAATAACAAAACCAGTCTACTGGCCGAAGAGTAAATTGTGAGAGCAATGAAGGCTGTTTCCAGCGGTGATCGCGCTTCAGGAATCGCGGCTGTTCGCCGGCACTTGCAGCCCAGACCACCGCAGCCCGTCTGCTTTTTTTTCCGATCGCACGGAAGCTTTGTCAGACGGCAGTCGGTTCCCGGCAAATGCACCGGCAAGCGTTGAGAATCCTTCATGGCCGCGACCACTTAAGACTTACAAGCCAAACTGACCAATGTTGCTTCAATCCAATAGAATCGCATCGCAGGCGCGCTACGTTTGGGACCTTCTGACAAATTCTTAACGTGTTGAATCACACAGGAAAGACTATGGCACGCCATTTGCTAAGTATTAGACATAAAGGGAGCCCCACAATGTTGCGAGTGAATGTTCCGTTAGATCCGTCGAAGACAGGCCGCGAAGCCGGCGTGCTGGAGACCAACTTGAAAAAGTTGATCGTCGGTCAGGATGAAGCGATCCAACAAATCGTAAACATCTATCAGATGCACTTGACTGGAATGAGCGCTCCTGGCCGGCCAATTGGGAACTTCTTATTTCTTGGACCCACTGGTTCGGGGAAGACCCGCATTGTCGAGGCTACCGCCGAAGCTTTGCTGAAGAACCCTCGCGGGGTGATTAAAATCGACTGCGCGGAATTTCAGCATAGCCACGAGATAGCAAAGCTGATCGGCTCGCCTCCCGGATATCTAGGTCACCGCGAGACCCATCCCTTGCTGAGTCAGGAAGTGCTGAATCAGTATCACACGGACACGTTGAAACTCAGCTTCGTTCTGTTCGATGAGATTGAGAAAGCGAGCGATGCGCTGTGGAATCTGCTGCTAGGCATCCTCGATAAGGCCACTTTGACTCTGGGAGATAACCGCAAGGTCGACTTCTCGCGAGCTCTGATTTTCATGACGAGCAACCTGGGCGCAGCCGAAATGAGCGCCCTCCTATGTCCCAAGCTGGGATTTAACGCGACTGAGAACGCCCGGAAGGCTTTCGACGGTTCCCTCGACGACAACATGAACGGCAAACTAGCCCGTACTGGAGCCGACGCAGCTCGCAAGAAGTTTACGCCTGAATTCATCAACCGGCTCGACAAGATCGTCACGTTTAAGACCTTGGGAACGGAGCAATTACGGCGAATTCTCGATATCGAGCTGAACATGGTCCAGCAGCGTGTGTTCACTTCCACAGCTGAGAAATCCTTCGTATTTAAGACCAGCGACCAGGCCAAGGCTCATCTTTTGCGGGAGGGCACGGATATGAAGTACGGTGCCCGCCACCTCAAGCGCGCCATCGATCGATTGTTGGTTCAACCTATGTCGAATCTGATTGCGACCGACCAGATTTGCGGCGGAGATTGGATTCGTGTCGATTTCGATTCGACGCAAAGTTGCCTGTCGTTTTATAAAGAAGCGGAAGGCTTGCCGGTCCATGCCATGGCCGATCTGCTGGATCATTCCATATCCATTCCTGCCCTGGCGTTCTCCAGCGGTGCGCTCTATGAGCCGGTTAAGACGCAGACTGCAAAATCATCCAAACGCGGCTAGGCTGCACATTCGCCCCGACCGAGTTTCAGCGAGTACCCGGAGTCGTCGCCCCAGTCCTTGTAGAATTCCTCCGGCACATTTGTAGGTTTAGCAAGGTCGGCGGTCATCAAACGGAAGGTTTCAATTTTGTGACGTACGACGTAGTCACGGAAATTTTCGCCTTCTAACCGGTTGGAAGTATAGTGCTCCAGGACGCGCTGCACGGCAACGGTGGCCGACTTGGCGGGAAGGCTCTGCACCGCCAGTGCGAACCGCATGGTTCCGTCCGGGCCGTAGCCCCCGCCCAGTAGCATCTGGTAGTACGGAACTTCCCTGCCCTCGATCTTTCGGGCGTTGCCGTAAAATCCGAAGTCGCCTATCCAGTGCTGACCACATGAATTCGGACAGCCGCTAATTTTAATGGATAACTTACGGATTTCGGGGTCCGTGTGGCCCCGCACCGTATCGGCGAGAGCGGCTCCCAGGTTCATTGACTTGGTGAGAGCAAGATTGCAGCTGTATGCACCGGGACAGGTGATGATGTCCTCGATTTCGTACGCTCCTGCTCCCGCCAGACCCAGCGGTCTGAGAGCGGCATATACCCTTTTCAAGTTGTGCAAGGGTATATAGGCCAGGACCACATTCTGGTCGATGGTGAACCGCAGCAACCCGTCGCCCGCGTTTTCTGCAATATCGGCCAGACCACGCATTTGGGGTGCCTCCAGGTTGCCCTGATCAACCTTTATGGTGGCGATTGCATACCCCGGCTGCTTCTGTTCCCTTACGTTGGTCGCCAGCCAGCGGTCGAATTCGGAATCGGAACTTGCACTTGAGGAGAGTATGGGGAGCAGTTCTCCTGTGCCAAGCGGTGGTGGTGTCGATTGAAAACCACCAAATCCGTCCGGTATCGTCTGAGGAGTCGGAACACCGCCATTGAGCAGAATATCCTGGTACTCTTTCTCCACCTGCTCCTTCACCCAATCAAAGCCTCGCTCTCGGACCACGAATTTTAGCCGGGCCTTATTCTTATTCTTGCGGTTCCCGTACTTGGCGAATACCCGGATTACAGCTTCGCACTTGTTTACCAGCCGCTCCACCGGGACAAATTCATCGAGCAACCGGGCTTCGTTGGGTAGCGGGCCTAAACCGCCTCCAGCAACCATGCTGAAACCCCGTTGTTCGTCCCGCACTACTGCGCGCAGCCCCACATCGTGGATGGCACCGGCCATGCAGTCTTCCTTACAGCCCGAAAACGCGATTTTGAATTTGCGAGGGAGACTATCCGTGAGTTCCTGATGCAGGAAAGCCAGAGCCACCTGCTGCGCGTAAGGATGAACGTCAAAAACCTCATCGTGCAAAAGGCCACTGAGCGGGCAGGCCGTGACGTTCCGGACCGTGTTGTAGCACGCCTCTCGAGTCGTCAATCGGGCATCCGCCAGCATGTGCAGCAAATCCGCAACGCGTGGCAAAGGCACAAAGTGGTATTGCACGTTTTGCCGCGTCGTGAGGTGGGCCTTACCTCCGGCGAATTCCTCGGCAACCCCGGCCAGTTGACGCATCTGTCTCACCGTCAAACTCCCGCCCGGAACCTTGGTACGGATCATATGCACGCCCGGTTGACGCTGACCATAAACCCCCCGGCGCAGTCTCCAGGGACGGAGTTCGTCATCGGTCATCTGTCCCGCAGTGAAACGATCCGCGGCGGAACGGAAATCTTCAATGTCAATTCTGACAATTCGGTCGTACTCTTGCTCTGTGAGTTCCTGATTGGAGAGTGCTTCCTGGGTGGTCACGGCCAATCCCCCTATGTCTATAGAGATTACCATGATTGCGCTGAATTCGCAAAGACCAGTCCCAACCAAGAACTCGAACTACCAGGCGAGCCTCTTTAAATAGGTTTGGCGCTGCCGGTCTGTTCTTTGCCCAACCAACGTACCCGCCCACGGATAACTCCCGGACAAGTTGGGGCGAGCAGAGCTTCCCATTCTTCAGGTCGATCCAGGTTGCCATCCGCGGCCAGATACATTTTGTGAGCTCCGGGGCGGACCCGCCGGATGATGGTATCTGGGCCGCGATCCACCAAATAAAGGGCGTCGGGAGACGACCGCGACGGTGCGAGATCGAAAACCACGATATCACTACCAGCGAGCGAATCGTCCATCTCTCCATCTTGGGCCAAGCGCGCCAGGATAAGGTTGCTGCCGGCCCGCGCTAGAAAACAAGGAACCGCGTGGCGGTCTTGTGAGTTTACTTCCCGGGACCAGGGAATACCTGGACCGATTTTGGCTTTCAGGAATGGCAGATGGAAAGATGGACGGGTCTGAAGCGAGGAGCTTGCGAGATGGGCGCGAAGTTCCGCAGGGGTACAAATGTCAAAAATGGTAAGACCCAGCCGCTTTAATATTAAATCATTTAAGTTTATTGAGAGCGTTCGCGCCCCTTTTAGCACATTGTGAATGTGAACCTGAGAGATGCCGACCGCCCTTGCAAATCCCCGTTCCGTGAATTCGCCGTTGCTGATATGCGCGCGCACCTTCAATACTAAGCGGTTTTGAAGTCCATCGAAGTTCAAAATCGCTCCTTTTTGATCTCTCCAAGAGATAGGGGAGCGCTAAATGCGCGTAGTGGCGGAAACCTTAGGGCCGTCTCAGCATTTCTTTTAGTACTATCCGTACTAGCGCAACCCATGCGCCCACAGTAACATACATCTCTCCTCCAATTTACAATTTCTATTATTTGGAAAACATATTAATAAATTGTTTGACGTTTTACGATTTTGTCCTAGGATTAAACAAAGATCAGTCTGAGGAATTAATTGGACTGCGGGAAGAAGAGGATACAAAAATGGAATGGACAAGATCGGAGACATTAGCTTTGGCGTCGCATGCTTGCGTGCAGTGCGACGGACTGGGACTTCGCCTCAGTGAAAGGGAAGAGCCTTCACAGCCGTGCCACTGCGTGCTGCGTGCCATATTTAGAGCGTGTTACACCCGTTTTCGGGATTGCGCCGGAAAAGAGAAATATCTCAGCCGCGTCACGCTGCACGCCATTCAAGGGGTGGACAAGAAAAGCACCTGGAGTCGAAAGGACGAAGAGTATATGGCTGATTTCTGTTTGGTGAGCCGGCGATTCCTGTCTGACGAAGAGTACCAGATATTCAAATATCATTTTTTATTGGGTGCGGAATGGAAGCTTTGTTGCCGGAAACTCAACATGGACCGAGGGACTTTCTTTCACAATTTGTACCGGCTGCAACAGCGGCTCGGCCGCGTCTTCCGCGAGCTACAGCCCTATGCACTGTACCCCCTAAGCGAATATTTCCATGGCGAGTCCAAGCCCGTAACCCCCCAACGGCTTGAAGT
>JBBSFW010000253.1:0-5176 GCA_038254805.1 Terriglobales bacterium | reverse complement strand
TCTGCCCGCAAACCTTCGGGCAACTGAGCCATCACGCGCGTCAGGCACTGTGTCGCATGCGCAAACGACCGACGCTAGTGATCGCCGTTTGGCAGCAGGCAGACCTATTTCCGTTGTAACTATATTATGCAATGCTCAATAATATCAGGATCCCACTGAAGGCGACTCACCGCCCACTCCTACGATCCTCTCTCAAAAGATAACTTAGGGATGCCTGTGCGCGGGTGCCCGTGTGGCTTCCTAAGGCGTTGCGCTGCCCTCAGATAGGACTGATTTGAGTAGCCGGCAAAGGTATGGCGGAAGCCAGTGGGGAGTCTTCGAGCTGTGCAGTTCTACCCTAAAACTCAAAAGAACTCGCCCATGTCTGGAGCGGTGCTCGCGGCGCCTGGATAAACGGGTACTGTCAGTCCGTGCAGAATCAGCCGCAACGTGCTCTCGTGCTGGTATAGAGTCGTCGATCGGTAACCCGGCCTGGACTTTGGGCTGATGATCAATGCGGCTACGCGGCCGCCGCCGTGGGCCTTATCACTGGTGTCCGATTCGTCAAAGACAATGATCAATAACCCATCCTGCTGAAAGGTCGAGCTTTTGATTAAGGGATCAATGTAGTGCTGCAGCCAGGCGTCGGCGACCTGAAGCGGCCCATCGTGTCCGTCGTCCAGCAGATTTGGCACGACAAACGAAAAATTCGGGAGATGATTGTTCGATACGTCCGTATCGAATTGCGTCCGCGAAACCAGATTTTGCACTTGAGTGCTGCTGTTTATCACATCGGTGAGATACGAAAATGGATTGTGGCGTTTCGCGTATGGATACTGATCGCCCCCCGTGTACCCGTGCGACGGAATACTCTCGGCATAGGACTTCCAGGTCTTGCCGGACGCGATCAGCTCATGAACGATGTTGTCTACGCTCACGGTTCCTGTAAACGAGTCGTTATTGGTGACGATCTGCCCGGTGGTCAGCATGAAGTAATTGCCGATGGAAGGATGAGTGTTGGCGAAATACTGTGTAGCCAAGCCATATTGCGTGGCCAGGGTGTTCAGGTACGGCATGGCCGAATTGCCAATCACTTCGGAATAGCTGTGGTTCTCCTCAACCAGCAACACCACATGGCCGAACTGAGGAACAGTCCCGGTCGGTGTCGGCGTCGGCCCCGGTCTTGGACCTCCGGAAGACGAAAGGCCATGGCATCCTACGAGTGCTAAAACCATGAGAAATACGAGTATGAAATTTGTTGCTCGCCCCCGGAAAAAGGTAGATTGCGTCATGTCGTTTACGGCCCTCGGGTTAGTGCAAGATTTAGGATGCCGTGCTGCGTTTCAAAGATGGCGCAGAGGGGAAAAACAAATGGCCGTCGCGAACCCGTGCCCGACCACGAAGGACTGCCCACCCCTCGTAAGCGCCGGGGAGGGCGTAGGTTACTCTTCAGGTTGGATGATACGTATCGAGAGCCCGTTCGGGCTGTTCAGAATTGCTGGCTTTTAGCTTCTATCTGCAGGCTGCACTATGAACCAAGATTTCTGGAAAGGCTGCACACCATGAGCGTCATAGACGTCTTTTTGGGTCGCAGTGGTAGGCATAGGTCTGATTGGCTGCGGTATACTCGAAACATGCGATCTCGGGCGTCTCGATTGACCGTTACGCTTGTTCTATTCACCTGCCTTATTCTTCCTCTCATTGAAGCGTTCGACACCTGGGATCCACCGATTCAAACCGGAAACGATACTGAGTACGCTTTGGTCGTCCTGGCGCTGTGCGTGGGAGTGGCGTATTCGTTTGCGCGGCTCACCTTCAAACGCACCCCGCTTGGTTTTGTTGCAAAAGGTATCTTCCCCTGCCTGCGGAAACCTTGGTTGTCTACCGTGTGCAGTTTCACCTTCCTGCTTTTTGATGCAGCGAGTCCCCCTCCCCTCCCACTGCGCATCTAGCTATTTTCGATAGCTCCCACAGGCATTGTTAGGAGACAGGTCCGTCCTGCGCTGCGATAGATCGTCGGCTGCGATGGATCGTTAACTTCTTGGTTCTTTCAACATTGATTGCAATGGGTGACCGGAGATGAGTCTTGCTTACCGTTTGGCCTGTCTTCGACATTTTCCTGTCGAGCTTGCTGTAACGTTCACCTTACTGTTTTGCGCTGCCAATGCAGGCGCTCAAGTGTCGAAAGTCGGCGCTAGTCTTGAGGGGTCGGTGCGCGACAGCAGTGGCGCCGTAATACCTCAGGCAACGATTACATTCCGCAACACTTTGACAAATCAATTTCGCACTGTAATGACCGATGATCAGGGTTTCTTTCGGGCCGATCAGCTTGGGATCGGAACATATGAGGTTCGTCTAGAGCATCCTGGCTTTGCGCCTTATCGACACACTGGCGTCGCCTTGAGTCTTGGGCAGACTGCTCATCTGGACATCGTTCTCGTCCCGGCGTCCGCGTCGGAACAAGTGACGGTCAGCGCGCAACCCTCGGCCATAGATACGTCGCAAACGTCAGTCTTATCGTCGGTGGACCAGGAGAGAATCGAAGAGCTCCCGGTGCGAAGCCGCAACTACTTAGACTTTGTTCTCCTTGCGCCTGGTGTTTCGAGCTCGCCGGTTGCCTCTGGCGTGAGCGGCTCAACACCGTTAACGGGCGCTGGATTCTCTTTCGGCGGTCTCCGTCCTCAAAGCAACAACATATCCATCGACGGCCTCGACAACAATGACGAGTTCACAGGATCGAGTCGCACTGAGCTATCACCCGAGATCGTGCAGGAATTTCAAGTGGTCAATAATGGTTTATCTGCAGAGTCAGGCGGAGCCTCAGGAGGGTCGATCAATGTCGTCACTCGCTCGGGGACAAACATAGTTCATGGCGACGCATTTATTTTCGCCCAAGACGGCGCGCTTAACGCACGGGAGCCATTCGAAACGGAGTTCGCCAAGCCGGCGTTTCGGCGTTTGCGTGCTGGCTTAGCTCTGGGTGGCCCTCTTGTGAAAGACAAGACCTTTTATTATGCCGCGATCGAACAGGAGCACAATCGGGGACAGAGCGGCTCGGACATTGATTCCGCGGTCGCCTCAACGGTCAATTCATTCCTTGCGACCGGCGCGTACCCTGGCTTGGCGACCCGACAGATTACAACCGCTTTCTCCCCCATTGCGCGCGCGGAAACCGAGGTGGCAGGCAAGCTCGACCACCAGGTGACGAAAAACACTGCGCTGATGCTGCGCTACGCCTTTACCAATAACAAGGAACCGGGCGATGCGTTCAACACCAGCGGCCTAGTGGACGCCAGCGCGCACGGCAGCAGCTTCACGAGCGACAACGCTCTCTCCGGATCGCTCACCTCCGTTCTTGGATCAGAGGCGGTTAGCGATTTGCGCTTTCAGGCCGCCACGAGGCATGCCGTCTTGCGCACGAACGAACCGTTCGGTCCAGAAATTGATATCGCTGGACTGGTTACGTTCGGGCGTCCCTACGCCGGGAACAGCGAGCGGCGCGAAAATCACTATCAGGTCGGCTATACGTATACTCGCACGCGTGGAACACACCTTTGGAAGGTTGGCGGCACAATCAATCGCGTCAGCCTCCGTGCCGGTGTGCCGGACGGCTTCAACGGCGTATATCTCTTCGGGTCCCTGGCGGATTTTCTCGCGGGAAATCCTAATCAGTTTCGGCAGGCATTCGGAAATTCGAATGTGGATTTTCCAGTGACGAGTTTCGGTGGATTCGTGCAGGATCATTGGTCGGTCGCGCGGCAACTGACGGTTGATCTGGGTGTGCGGTACGATTTCGAATACCTACCAGCGACGTTCAATCAGGATGCGAATAACGTTAGCCCGAGAATCGGCCTGGCTTGGAGCCCGTCCTCAAGACTGGTCTTTCGTGCGGGATATGGGATTTTTTTCGACCGCTATGTTCTCGCGAACTTGACGAGAGCCATAGAAAAGAACGGCTCGCGGGCATTCGAGCAGGTAGCGGACGGAAGCGTCGCAGCAAGCCTCTTCGCGGTTGCGCAAGGCGGCCCGCTCGCTGCCCCGATACTGGGGATCGCTCCATCTATCTTTCGTCCTGACCCACGCTTGGGCACGCCCTACAGTGAACAAGCCAGCGCTGGCGCTGAGTACCTTCTGGCAAAGAACCTCACTCTTCGCGGTGACTATCAGCTTGTCCATGGCATCAAGCTGCCTCGAACACTCAACGTTAATTTGCTGCCTCCGGTTGTCCTGACACCTGCGAATGGTGTCGGCCTTGGCATTTCCAATCCCACGCCACAGCAGATTGGACGCGAAGTCTTTTCACCAGTACGCCTTAATTCGCAGTTTGACGACATTTATCAGCTCCAGGATTCCGCAGGTTCAAGTTACAACGGTGCTTCCTTGACGCTCACTCGCAAAATGAACGAAGAATTGGAATTCTCGACTAGCTACACACTCTCGAAGACATACGATGATGCTTTCGACTACGACGAGCAGCCGCAGAATCCATTCGATGTCCTCGCCGAAAATGCACGCTCTCGGCAACACCAACAACGACGGTTTGTTTTCAATGCACTGTGGGACTTGCCCATCGGAGAGGAAGAAGACAAGGGGAGGAAGTCTGACGAAAGTACCGGCTGGCTCACGCAAACCTTCAGTCATATTGAAGTGGCCCCGATTCTGACACTGGAGAGCGGCCGTCCTGTGAATCCGTTGACCGGCCTTGACTCGAACCAGAGTCACGCCTTTCCCCTTTCGGCAAGGCCGCTCGCTCTCGGCAGAAACTCTCTGAAAACACCTGCGTTGGCCACGCTCGATTTCCGGGCCCTGAAATACTTCCCGTTCGGCGGGGTGAAACGCTTGGACGTGGTAGTCGAATTTTTCAACCTGTTCAACCATGCCAATGTGTCGCAAATCAATCCTGTATTCGGTTCAGGTTTGACGCCCTTGCCAGGATTCGCGCGAGCGATAGCCGCAACCGGTGCCCGCCAAATCCAGTTCTCGTTGGATTTTGAGTTTTGAGGAATAGTCAGCAATTGAGAGGCATCCGAGTTTTGAAGGAGCTTTAAAGATCATGTTGATTGCCCGATTCACAGACGTTGTGCATTCCGTACTAATTTGTGCGGCCCTAATTTATGGTCCAAGGCTAGCGTGTGCTCAGACGACCACCGCATCTGGCGACCAGCGACAGCAGGCGCTACGGGTTTCGGATAGTTCC
>JBBSFW010000252.1:0-5215 GCA_038254805.1 Terriglobales bacterium | reverse complement strand
CACTCTTCGGCGGTCTGTGAGCACCTAAAACGCCAAGGGTTTCGGCTTTTCGAATTTCCTCAGGATTCTGTCGCCGTCGCACCGGAGTGGTTGAGCTGATGACTGCACCTTGCAGCCCGAAAACGGGTGATACCCGCTGTTAATTGGAGTCCATATATCACTTGAGAATTGCAGTGGCGGGGACTTCAGTGGGCAGAGGGGGAGTGCAGACCCATTTAAAAGGGCTTACGGCGGCGCTTCTGAGCGAAGGGCATGAAGTAAAGTTCCTTTCATTGGGAACGGAATGGTCTGCTCAGATCAGGGACTCGCTGTTCGACGTGGAGCAAGCAGGTCGGTTCACTATTTTCCGTGCATACTTTAATGAGGGCAAAGATAGGGCATCGGCATTCGGAGCCGCGCTCGCTATTGTAAGGGAACTTTGGGCGTTTCGCCCGAATGTTTATCTGGCATGTGGGACCGGCTGGAATCTCTTTCTACCGGCCTGGTTAAGCCACAGCTGTGGCCGGCTCGTCTTTCATGAAGTCATGTCAGGCGAGGCAGGAGGATGGAACGATTCTCGATGGGCCGTGCGATGGTTATTTGATCAAGTTGTCGCGCAAGCGGAACCCGTCGCCCAAAACTTTCGACGAACCTTCGGCTGGAACCGTGCCATTGGCGTGTTGCCCGCTTTTTCAGAGCCGTTCGAGGACGTGAAACTTTCTGCTCATTGCTTCCAGCAAATACCTTATGGACAAGCGCGTGCCGCAATCTTCGGTCGGCTCGTTCCGCATAAGCGAGTCGCGTGGCTTGTGAGCCAATGGCCACGACTACGTCGAAGTCTAAAGGAGCTGCATATCTTTGGGACTGGGCCCGATGCCGATCCGATTTCGAGGGCGATTCGGGACAACAACTGGCAAGAAGCCGTCTTTTATCATGGAGAATATCCGGCAGGAGAAGCTTATGCCAGCTTACTCGGTAGTTTCGACCTAACGCTCCTCCCGACCGTCGGCGCTGAGGGTGCGCCCCTTGTCCTATTGGAATCGATGGCTTGTGGAGTTCCTTTCGTTTCTACCGACGCGGGGGGAATTGCCGACTACGCCAACCCGGATTGCCTTATCGTCGATAAAGCCGATCCAGAAGCTTTCCTTCGAGGGGTGGAGAGTCTGTGCGAAAGGCTCGCTTCTGGGGACGTAGATTCCAGCCGGTTGAAAGACTTCTATAGCGACAAATTTAGCTTCGAAGCGCTTAAGACTAAGTGGCTTGATTTCTTGGCTTCGCTTGCGATTTCATGAAATTCCTCGTTGCTCAAATTGGAGCGAGGCACCACTACGCAATCCCCCGAATGTTGGCTCGCCGAGGATGTCTGGAAGCGTTGTACACGGATTCGTCCGTAAACGCAGGCATCGGCCGTCTACTAAACCGTACCGTTCCGCAGTGGAAGCGGGAAGGCTCGGTAGGCAAACTATTGCAGAGACGAATAGCTGGCGTCCCGATCGACCGAGTACGCTCTTCAGATGTTCTGTTTTGGAGGCACCTGTTTCACCGCGAAGTCTCCGGTTCTTTTTCGGCGCTTGATCGGGTCGGCCAGCTGTTTTCGGAACGTATGATTCATTGGGGAGTGGGTGGGGCCACAGATGTTTATTCCATGTTCGGGGAGGGCATCGAGTTTCTACGCTTCGCCAAGGAACGCGGGCTAAGGATCAACGTGGACTTGTTTCTTACACCCATTGCTCATCGAATTGTCGCTGAGGAGCGACGGCTTTTCCCTGAATGGGAAGGCGAGCCGAAACCATGGGATGAACGTTTGGAGCCACGCATCAGAAAAATTATCGCATTAGCCGATATTTTACTCTGTCCGGGTCAGAACGTTGTGGAAGGCTTGAGCGAATTCGGTGATTTCTCCGCTAAGGTTCGGTTAGTGCCCTATGGAAGTGGAATGGACTTTGGCGGACGAGTTAACAAGCCAATTGTAGGTCGTGTGTTGTTTGCCGGAACGGCCGAGCTTAGAAAAGGTTTTCACTATTTCGCTGCGGCTTCAAAGCATATAGGTACGTCGCGCTGCGACTTTCGAGTCGCCGGCGGAGTGACGGACGAAATTCGGGGGTTGCCTCAGTGCGGTGGGTTAAACTTTCTTGGCCGCATCTCAAGAGCGGAAATGGTGCACGAAATCTTGTCCGCCGATGTTCTTGTTCTGCCAACGCTTGCGGAAGGATCGGCTAGCGTAGTCAGCGAAGCTCTGGTTGCGGGGTTGCCCGTCATCACAACTTCGAGCGCCGGCTCTGTAATCTCTCACGATAGGAACGGGATCTTGATTGCCGAACGCGATGAGGAAGCCCTGGCCACAGGCATCGATAGGATTGTGACCGACCGCGAGTTTCGCGAATCGCTCGCCCAAGGTGCGCGAGGGAGCTCCTCATTTTTGTCGGAGGAGGCGTGGGCGGATAGGTTGCTTACGGAGCTGGCGCTTTAATGCAGGGCCGGGTTTTGCACGTCGTGCCGTCGACGCCTTTTGGCGGCCTCCAGCGAGTCGCCGCATTGCTCGCTGGCGAGCAGCAGCGTGCGGGGCTGAATGTACATGTGCTGGCGCTATACGACGGGGCGGAGTTTGTGGACCTATTAAAATCCTATCACGTCTCCCATACGATCCTGCATGGTTCACATCCTGACTTCAGAATGGTTCGGGCTTGCCGAATGATCCTGTCCCGTGATTGGTCGGTTGTGCATGTTCATAGCGGGTTACTTTGGAGTAACACGGTAGCGTTGTTTTCTAAGCGGTGCCCAATCGTCTACCACGCACACAATTACCCGACACGGGATCGCTCATTGAAAAACCTGACATTAAAATATGTCAACCGATGGCTTGTGGAAGCGGTGATCGCGGTGAGCAAAGACGTGGCCCGTGAGTGGGCCGCAGCTGGTGTAGGTCGCGTAATCGAATGCGTTTACAATGGCGTTGAATTGCCAAATGCAACCAAGTCAGCCTCGAGGTTTCATTCCAAAGAGTCACCTGTATTTGGAATGACTACCCGGCTCACGAAGGATAAAGGTATTTTCGAATTCCTCGATGTGGCGGAAGTAATTCACGCGCATCGCCAGGGCGCTCGATTCATCATTGCGGGGGAGGGACCGGAACGGGATGAGCTGGAGAGTCAGGTGAGTCGGCGCGGCTTACACGAAGCGTTCATTTTCCCGGGATATGTTGGCGACTTGGACGCATTCTGGTCGAGCATTGATGTGGCGCTATTTACAGCACGGAAGGAGCCGTTTGGCCTGCGCATTCTCGAACCAATGGTTCGGGGCGTTCCTGTGGCCGCTTACCTAACTGGCGCTGGTTCGGATGAAATTATCTGCTGCGGTTCTAAGGCTGCTGCAACTGCTCCCTATCCCGAGTCAGAAAAACTTGCACAGGCAGCGCTAAATGTTTGTGACGATCCAGATCTTTATGCGGGAATTGTCGAGACGGCATACGAGCACGTGACCGACCGGTTCTCAGTGGCGGAGATGAATAACCAGGTGATGCGCATATATAGCCGAGTGACGTCCCTCTGAATAATGGAGCCCTCAGAAGAGCAATTCGCCGCACACTGGCCGTTTGACCCATTTCGGTTCAAACGATGGTCCAAATCCGATCCCCGTCGTTCGACCTTCGTCGCTTGGGGTAGACTTCAAGAACTTTGGTCCCGTTCAAGGTTTAATCAGTTCGAGATCCCGTTTAAGTCCACGAATCTGCTGGGAACCCCCCCGCTGTACGACCGGACCGATACGGCGGTAACCGGGGAGCAGGCAGTTTGCTTGATCTCCGCGCTCCGGTGCACCGAACATATGACTGAACCCGTGATTGAAGTAGGCTGCTATCGGGGCGTCACCACAGAGCTGATCGCAACAAACACCACCCGGAAGCTCATAGGAGTTGACCCGTTTACTGGTTACGGAGGCGCGCCGCAGGACCTGAAAATTTTCCAGCAACGAGTTGGGCACCTGCCCAATGTGGTCCATCTCCGTCGGACCTCCGGAGAGGCAGCCCGGGAACTGATAAAGAATTCCTTTTCATTCGTGTTCATCGACGCCGTTCATGATTACGTGAACACGCGGTTTGATTCTATTGCATGGCATTCGCTGCTACGGAAAAACGGCCTGATCGCGTTCCATGACACAGATGATCCAAAGTTTGCAGGAACACGTCGCGCCGTTTTTGAATTAATGCGGCAGCGCTCCCTGTATCTCGAGGGACATGTCGCGAACTTGGTCATTCTGAGAAAACTGAAGTAGCCGCGCGTGCAGACGAATTACAGAATCAAGCGAAGACGCCTCGTTGAGGGGGTAATCAGTCTCTATCGAGGGCTTTTGCATCTCACGGGTCGACATGGATTATTGACATTGGGGAGAATAAATAGCCGGCTGTTTTCAGCCGGTCAGTACGTCAAGTTACCGGCGGGAGCGCGTCTTTTTGTTCCGCCGGATCCTCATTTTTTTGGATTTGTTCTCGGCACCCACGAGAAACATATCGCGGAGATTATGATGGCGTCTATAAGACCGGGTGATGTCTGCGTTGATGTCGGAGCGAATATTGGCTACTTCACCGCCATCATGGCGCAGCTTGCGGGGCCCCTAGGCAAGGTGTTTTCTTTTGAGCCAGTCCCGGAGAACTTCTCCATTCTGAAGCGGAACTCGGAGATTGCTTCGGTGGATGGAGCTGCTGTCATAGCCATCAATGCTGCCGTTTCAGAGCGACTGGGGCCGGTGCGAATCGTTCGACGCGAACACAGCACATATCATCAAGTTGAGCTGAACACAGGGCTAACGGAGAGTGATTCGGTTCAAGGAGTCTGTCTCGATCAGGAGTTACAGCGCCTTGTCCCGGCCTCTCGCGTGAACTTTCTGAAAGTTGATGTGGAAGGTCACGAACTACCCGTTCTGCGGGGCCTGCGGCAAAGTCTCATAACAAAGCGGATAGCACGGTTAGTGATCGAAGTGACCCCCGGTGGAGATGCAGTGGAGATCGAGAAAATCCTCTCGAAGTGCGCACGCCGCGTGGAATGTTGGGTGGACGGTCGTTGGCGCAGGCAAAGCATTACAAGCTTAACTGAGCGAACAGACGTTTTTGTGGAGTGCATCACAGGATAACCTCTCTGAAATCTGTACTTCGCTACTGGGTTCCTAGCGGGCTAATTGAGCGGCGCCGCCGAATCTCTCGCCTCCAGCGCCTCGGATTATTTCCGAGGCCATCGGAAAGCAT
>JBBSFW010000251.1:0-5259 GCA_038254805.1 Terriglobales bacterium | reverse complement strand
CGCGATCTTAGCGGAGCAACTGCGATAGTGGTGATGGCTGTCGAACCTGAACTTGAAAAGCCAGCGAGAGATTCGAGCGCGAAGGCAACGTCATTCGCCGATTGGAATCTTCGCTCAGGACTTTTTTCCAGGCAGTGCCAAACGACCCGCTCGAGCGCCGGAGTCAGGCTGCGATTCGAGGCCCAAAATTCCTGCGGCTCTTCTTTCAAGATCGCATTGAGCGTTTCCACCGCCGAGTCGCCGTGGAAAGCGCGCAGGCCCGTGACCATCTCGTAAAGCACTGCCCCGAACGAAAAAATATCCGAGCGGGGATCGGTCGCGCCGCCGCGCACCTGCTCCGGAGACATGTAACCCACCGTTCCCATCACGGTCCCGGGATCGGTATGAACCTTGCGCGTAGGCACATCGGTTTGAGCCTTGCTTCCGTCGACTGACTCGACCAGTTTCGCCAATCCAAAGTCGAGAATCTTCACCCGGTCGTCTTTGGTGATGAAAAGATTGTCGGGCTTCACGTCGCGATGAACGATCCCCTTTTCGTGAGCGGCGGCCAGACCGCGGGTGACCTGAATGGCATAGTCGATCGCTGTGCGTTGCGCCATGGGCGCGCTTAGCAGCCGGTCGCGAAGCGATTCGCCTTCGAGCAATTCCGAAACGACGTAAGGAGCGCCGTCATGCATGGCCACGTCATAGACCGAAAGAATGTTTGGATGATTTAACGCGCCGGCAGCCTGAGCTTCCTGCTCGAAGCGATGCAGCCGTTGCACGTCATCAGCGAAAGCGGCAGGCAAGACCTTGATCGCGATATCGCGGTTCAGTTTCTCGTCCCGCGCACGATAGACCACACCCATCCCGCCCTCACCAATCTTTGCGCGGACTTCGTAGCGGCCAAGTTTTGTGCCCGGAGTCAGGTTCATTTATTTGAAGTTGCTAATCAGGACGACATCGCTCGTCTGCGTGCCGCGCGATAACGCGAGTTGTTTGCCGTCGCGCTAGAAGTCGAACCAAAAGATGCGGTCGGCTTTGAAGTCCGTCAACTGCTTCGGCTCGCCGCCGTCGAGCGGAGCGACGGCGATGCGCCATGGGCTGTTCTCATCACGGTAAAAGTAAGCGATCATCTTGCCGTCGGGCGAGACAGTCGGGTTTGTCGAATACTTGTCGCTCACTTGCACAGGCTCGCCGCCGTCGGCGGGCATCTTCCACACGGTCGCTTTGCCGAAGACTTTCCTGTAAACCACCCAGCGACCGTCGGGCGAGAATTGCGGACTGTGTTCGCCGCTTCCATTAGTCAACTGCTTCTGGTCGCTGCCATCGAAGTTCATCCGCCAAATGGGAGGGACGCTGGTGCGGTCAGACGTGACACAACGTAGCGACCGTCGGGTGAGAATGACGGGGCTGCGTTTACGCGGGCGTTAGCTGTCAGTTGCTTCGGTTTGCTGCCGTCCGCGTTGACCATCCAGATGTCTTCATCGCCGCTCGCGCTCGAGCTATAGACTATTCTACCGCCGTCCGGCGAGAAGGCTATCTCCCAGCCAACTTTCCCCGCGCCGGACGTGACGGGTCGGGCGCGGCTGGCGTCGCCCATCGGCGCGACCCAAATGTTCGCCTGCGTCTCCGACTTGACCACCGCCAGAGCGCCGGAGTCCGCCGTCAGACTGATACCCTGGTAGTCATTCAAATCATTGGTCAACCGATGAACTTCGCCGTCGGGAGACGAGAGATGCCAGATTTGATAAATGAAACTTTGGCCCGGCGTGGCGAGCATCAACAAACCACTGCCGTCCGCCAGCAACGCGAGCCCGCTAATCCTGAGCCACCTTTGCGAGGTGAGCGGCTTACGCGACCCGTCCGCTCAGGAATGGGAGTACGAGCAGGAATGGCGAATGATTAAGGATTCTATTATGAATATCCGCTAACTTCCCGCGACCGCTTCACCTTCAATGCGCTGGCGCGATCGGTGTTAGCTGAAAGGAGATCGGTCGCCAGCGCCCCTGATCTTTAGCGTACACGCGCATGTACCGATATTGCCCGCTTATGTTCTGGCCGCTGAGTTGACCCTTTACCGTTACCCGTCCTGTCACTAATCCCGTATCCCCATGAACGCTCACCCCCACGTCATCGGTGGCAATTGATTCAAACTTGAAGTTCTTGGCATTCGCTATCCCCTGCGACTTGTTCACGACCATTCCTTGAGGGTTGATGGTGATGTAGTCATCCACGGCTACCTGCTCGAAGAACTTTGTGTCGTTGTGCATTCCGGCATCTAACAAATCACGATCCATGTAAAGCAGGTTAGCTCCATCGTTCAGCGGGTGACCAGCGTTGCTGATCATCATCCAATTACCGCCGCGCTTTTCCAGCACATGGATGGAGCGAGAGTAGTTAGTCCGCTCCTTGCCTTCCTCTTTGAATGTGACTGCTGTGCGGTGTGAGATGACGGCCGTGTTCGGGGTGCAGGTGATGTCATAGTGGTCATACTTGACGGTGGCGGCGCCCTGTGGGTTCACCTTATCTTCCTCGTATTGCTTCATGGCGTTATCAACGGTCTGTGTCTTAGTCAACATGACGCCGCTCGGATTGAGGCCTTTGTACTCGTCTGCGTAAACAGTTTGAAGGAAGGCGCGGTCACCGCGTTGGCTGGCATCGCCTACGGACTTATCCCACGCCTCCAGCTTCTGCCGCTCGGTGTCGCTGCACTGGCCGGAGGCAAAGGTGGAGGCGCTCAGAACTAGGATCGCTACAGCTACTATGCTTCTCATGATTGGGCTCCTTTGATGAGAATATCTGGATTGGGTGATTAGCAGGCCGGACAAGAGGAGTTAAAACAACAGTCTCTTGAGCCTACTTATGAACTACCGTATTACCGTGAGACTTTAACGCGGACTGATCGGGGAGTCAATAGATGGCTCTACTTCAGTTCTATTTCAATCGCTTCGCAGTGCCGGCGTTCTCATCCTCTGCGACACCCCGCTCTCGTGCCAACAGCTTGCCAGGGGCAAAAGCCCTCAAGCTGCCGGCTCGTCGCCCCCTGGCCCAAAGATACGCATCATGTTGGAAGTGCCGGCAAACCCGCACACCCTACTCTGAGTTGAAGTATCTGGCGAACTTACGAAAAAAGGGCTCCCCACTGCCGGCTAACGGGCCGCTTGGAGTGTTGGCCTGATGTCTATTAGGCGCTGGCTTGCGGAGAGCTGAATGCGCGGCACTTACTATGGACAACTACGATTCTGTATCCCAAAGCATTAAGGTTGCAGGTAAAGGAGACAAGCAGAGAATGGTTCATGGCCAGGATCGCGCCTGCCGCAACAGCAGTTGTTGCGCAACTAAGACGTGAGACGAATCGCGGCTGTATAGTGCCGGGAATTCAGGCCGGCCTTCCTGAGTGCCTCGAAGGCAATTGCTTCGGCGTTTGCTTTTGCCTGTAACACGTCGCGGAGGTATGCGGTGACGGTTAGTATGATGGCGGGATCAATAGGCAATCCACGGCGTGCGCGGTCTTCAATTTGTTCGAGTTCTGAAATGGTCATAGATACCCCTCCTTGTTCGTTAAAAAGTCCGTGCATAGCAGGACGCTAGTATTTGTAGACGCGTCGCTTTTGTAAAAAATGGACGGGCGGCAGCGTTATCTCTCCCAAGAACACACCACCGCCCTTACCGTGGAAACACCGAAGCCCGTCGCATCTGTTGTTGCGGAACAGACACCAACTGTTTAGCCTTCGGGGCCGGGTCGTCTCCACACTCGCAAAACGGTTAATGTTGTATTGGTTTCAGGTTGGGGAAAGAGGAGAGTGAAACCGCGGGAATATTACCTTGAGAAGTCTCGCGGTACAAGCGACGTAATACATTGCAAGAAATCTTGTACGGGAAGCTGAATGCTTCCGCCCAATCTTGATTTCCAAGTGGAGTCGTCGTCTGTAGCATGAGCCATTCTAGGGGTGAGTCAGTGGTGAAGTCGCTGCACATGGTCATCTACGAGCCGGTGCCGCCACTCGCTGATCTGAACCCGTCTGCTCCCGCTGAACTGCAGCGGATCGTGCGGCGCTGTTCTGGCGAAAGATCCTGACGAGCGGTATCAATCGATCAGGGAAGTCGCGATCGAGTTGAAAGGGCTTCGTCGAGAGATGGAAGGAGCAGGTATTGATACAACCGTGTCGCCTGCAACTACGAGCGAGACAAGCGGAACCGCTAAGACTGAGGCCACTCCCAGCCGGTCCTTCTCAGGCGAAACCAGCCCCGACAAGTCGGGGTCAACTTCCCTCTCGACCCGAGCCTCGAGCGCCGAGTATGTGGTCGCGGGAATCAAACAACACAAACTCGCGGCGGTCATTGGCCTGCCCGTGCTGGTTGCAGGTCTTACGGCACTCGGACTCTATCTGCGTGGGGAAGAGCCGACGCCGCAATCACATCGATCGCGGTGATGCCGTTCGTCAACGAAGGCGGCAATGCGGATGCGGAATATCTCTCCGACGGCATGACCGAGACGCTGATCAGCAGTTTATCGCAACTGCCGAATCTGACGTCAAACCGCGTTCTTCGGTCTTTCGTTACAAAGGCAAAGAAACAAATCCCCAGACCATCGGCAAAGAGTTAAACGTTCAAGCCATCTTGAATGGTCGCGTCGTTCAACGCGGAACGGAGTTGTCGCTTTTCGTTGAGTTGATACATGTGTCGTTGGATAAAGTTATCTGGAGTCAGCAATACAACCGATCGGTCAAGCTCGCGATCTTAATCCCTCAAAATCGAGGTAGGAAACGATGCAGAGCGCCATCTGCGGAGAACAGCAATTTTCGCTGATTTTCGGCAATGGGAGGTTGTGCCAAGAATGGGACGAACGAAACGCCAATAGCGAAATAGCAAGAGCGGCGACGCAATCTCTCCCCAAGACCCGCGCCGCCGCCCTTCATCGGATGGTAGAAACGGTGGCCTTGGGTGGGCGTCTGATACAGTGCGGCTACAAGAAACACCACCTTTGGCCGTCGTTTCCACAATCGCTAAACGACTAATGCCGTACTGATTTCCAGGGGGTAAGTGAAACCGTACAATCCTCACGGTCAAATAACATGCAAGTAATTCTGTCGTTGACAGGCGATTTTAGAAGAGTAAAATCCCTCGCAATCGGGTTTAGGTTGACGGGGTGAGGACGTTGACCAACGGAAAGCTGAATGCTTCCACCCAACCTTGAGAGGCCAGCACTCAGCTGGCCTTTCGGTTTTTAGTAACAAAATCTAAGCGAATACTCCCCATTTGGGACCGGGTTCAGTT
>JBBSFW010000250.1:0-5270 GCA_038254805.1 Terriglobales bacterium | reverse complement strand
TCCGCTGCCGGGTATGTTCCATCGCCGTCTATCGTGGCGATGATGTCGCCCCGCGCATGGGGGAAACCGCATTGATAGGCGTATCCGTACCCTTTACGCGGTTCGACAACGACACGGGCGCCGAGCGCCGCCGCAACTGCCGCCGTGCGATCCGTGCAGTTGTTATCCACGATGATCACTTCGTCTACGTAGGTAGGCATGTGTTCGAGCACAAAACGGATGCCTTCCTCCTCGTTGTAGCACGGGATGACGACACTGACGCTCTTCTCCTTTCTTTGATGACTGTTCGGGAAAGGCCGGGAGATCAGAAGGTGCATCAACGCTAGATGTTCGAAAGGCCAAAGGCGCACCAGATAGCGATTAAAAAGAGCAGCGATCAGCGGGACCCTCGCTGGTAGAGCCATTTCTTTGGTGTGCCGGATGACTTCAAATCCCGCAAGGTAAAACATGGTCGTCAGGTCTTCCGAGGTGAGCCAGTTCTCATTCAAAACCGGGTTGGCAAGCCCTAATGCATGAAATAGGTGAAGCGGCCCGCTCCATAGGTGGCTATAGAAATTAATAATGACGCGAGTGCCCGGTCCAGCGAGTTCCCCCAGTTGCGAAAATACGGTCTGTGATGTAATCGAACTTCGCCGTCAAGCACAGATTGTGGGCGTCGGCCATGGCGACATGCAGTTCAGGATAGTTCCTCTTCGCTACGGCAATGGCCACCGGGGAAAAATCTAGCCCGACGCCAAAAGCAGGTTTTAGGCTTGCCAGCAGGTCGGCACCGGAGCATCCGATTTCGAGCACCCGAGCACCGGGGGGGACTACTAACCGATACAATCGCCGAACGCCGGCGTGATAGTAATGCGAAAGCGGCTTGCGAGTGTAATCATTCCATAGAGCTATACGCTCCGTACGATATCTTGCAAGATCGGGGAAAATGGGCCGCACTAGAACGAACCGGGCAGGATCGCGAGCTTTACATGCCGTACCCGAGCATCAATCTGTTCGCGAAATTCTGCAAAGCTTGCTCTGATTTTGTCATCCACTCCCCAGCACAACTCACGTTGAAACTCAATTGCAAATGCGCAATTGGCAGAAATGGACCATAGCGTCGCCAAAGCCAGGGCGCGATAAGCGAGCCGATGAAGCCCGATGTTCGGCAGGCGGGAAATCGCGCTCAAGCCGGCCGCTCCAGCAAAAACGAAAAACGGATAAAGATCATGTTCATAGCGGTAGGAAAAACTCGTAAACGCAAACACCGTAAAGCCACCCACGAGACCTCCCATTAGGATCAGTAAGAGCCCGCGGCGCCCGCCGGGATCGCGTAGCAGATCGATAACGCCCATAATCGAGAGACCGAACAAAGCTGGAATGGCCCACGGTATAGGGGCGGAGGGCTCGGCGTTATCCAGTTTCACATTTTTAGCTTCCGGTTCCAATGGCGTTACTAGGGTCAGCCACGGAAAGCTGTCTCGAAACGGTGCTCTGTCGCCAATCAGGTAAGTATAAAATCCAAAAGGAAGGTTGTTCAAAGTGAGGTGCTTGCCTCCAAATTTCGCCAATCTTTCAGGAGTGTATTGAACGTTGTACTGGAGCGGGGCGCCATCCAGTAGGGTCCCGAACTTAGCATGATTTACATAAATATGCGATAGAAAGATGATCGCGAGCGCCGCGGTCAGAACAAGGCAATGACGGGCCGGCGCCGATGTTCGGGGAAAATCAAAAAACTGCAACAACGGACCCACGCGGCGGTCCAATCGCGTGCTCATGTTGCTCACAGATCTGAGAGCCAGCCCCGCTGCGAGCAGTATCGCACAAGCCAGCGTTCCGGTCCCTATGGTCGCTCGCGTAAAGAAGCTACTGGCGCCAAGCAGACAGCCCCACCCCAACCAGGGCGCCGATGGCCTGCGCAAATACGAGGCGAAGCACAGATAAGAATAGAGCGCAAGGACGCTCGACCAGAGCGTCGCCTCATGATAAATGAAAGCTCTTGAGCACAGGAACACGACAGACGATCCAAGTGTCGCGACGATGCTGAACAGCGCAGCAGCAAACGGTCCTGGGCGGACTACGGAAACCGTCTGCAAACAAACCACTGCGCCGATGGCGATCAACATCACCGCGCAGAGCATGCTAACCCGGCTCCACCTGTCATACATGAACGGCATCGCCGAGTTCAGCAGCATACGGGGCAGGGCTGGAAAAAACCCGAAATACCCGTAGCTTTTCCCTTTGATCAGAAAAGCTTCGCCACTGATGGAATCGGCTGTGACGTCCCAACGCCCCTGTAAGAGGCTTCTGGCTTGATCGTCGTAAAAAATTCCGAACCGTTCCACTTCGAAGAGATGCCATTTACCATAAGTGAGGAACCAGGCACAGACTAGCATTGAGAGTGCGATCGAACCCAGAACTGGGATCAGGCGGACATAGGGCCGGAGCCGAATCGAGGAGGTCAAGCGGTCCGCCTCATGTGAATCGGATCCCTTGCGCTAGCGGCAGCTCATTTGAGCCATTCACCGTCACCGTCTGGCGCCGCATGTAAGCCTTCCAGGAATCACTACCGGACTCCCGTCCTCCGCCGGTGTCCTTCTCACCGCCAAACGCTCCACCAATCTCAGCGCCGCTGGTTCCAATATTGATATTCGCTATGCCACAATCGCTGCCGCGCGCGCTCAGAAAAATTTCGGCCGAAATCAGACTGGTCGTAAACATGGCCGAGGACAGCCCTTGCGGAACGTTGTTATGGAATTCGATGGCCTGGTCCAAGGTCTCGAACTCGATCAGGTACAAAATCGGGGCAAAGACTTCCTCTTGCAGTATCGGCATGTGAGGATGCGCTTTCACCAGAGCGGGCTGGACGAAGCAGCCGCCTAGTTCGACACCGCCGAAGATTACTTCTCCGCCCTGCTCGCGGATCTTAGCGAGGGCCCGGGTCATCGTTTCCACTGCAGCCCGGTCAATCAGCGGACCCATTAAAGTGTCGGGCTGCAAGGGATCTCCAATCCGGATCTGGGCGTAAGCCGCTTTCAGCATCGCGGTCAGCCGTGCCGCGATGCCACGTTGCAGGAACAAGCGGCGGATGCTGGTGCAGCGTTGTCCGGCAGTTCCCACAGCCCCGAATAAAACAGCTCGCAAGGCCATCTCGAGGTTGGCATCGTCCATGACGATAACGCCGTTGTTGCCGCCCAATTCCAGTAGCGTTCGCCCGAGTCGCGGCCCCACTGTTTGGGCGACGGTGCGGCCCATCCGGGTGGATCCGGTGGCACTGATCAGAGGGATCCGGCGATCGTTCAACATGCGTTCGCCGACGATCGAGTCTGCTCCTATGACGAGGCTGAAGACACCCAGCCAGGCATGTCTCTGGAGCACCCGATCGCAGATGTTCTGAACCGCAATCGCGGTCAGCGGAGTCTTGAGCGACGGTTTCCAAATGACACAATCGCCGCACACTGCGGCCAAGAGCGCATTCCACGACCAGACCGCCACAGGAAAATTGAAGGCTGAAATCACGCCAACAACGCCTAACGGATGCCATTGCTCCAGCATGCGATGGCCGGGCCGCTCGCTGGGCATAGTCAACCCGTAGAGTTGGCGCGAGAGACCGACCGCGAAATCGGCGACGTCGATCATCTCCTGTACTTCGCCTCTCCCTTCCGCCAGGATCTTGCCCATCTCGAGCGTCACGAGCGCGCCCAGATCGTCTTTATGAAGCCTTAACTCCTCACCAATTTCCCGCACTATTAGGCCGCGCTGCGGGGCAGGAACCATTCGCCACTTCTGGAACACTCCGGCAGCGTTCAAAACCACGCGCTCATAATCGTCGACGGAAGCCAGCGGAATACGCGCCAGCTCACGGCCGTCCGACGGGTTGATGCACGCGAGTTCACCTCCAGTGGAGCGAATGCCGAGCCGGTCGAGAACCCGGGCGGCGGTTATGTCGACAGCCAAGAGAATCCCTCCGTACCAGCCGCGCAACGCCGTCCGGCTTTGGTCACGACGGCCTGAATTCGGGCCAGCACTTCGGCCTGGAACCCGGGTTCCAACCACGCCGAGAACTCGCGCCTCACAGCGATCGCAATCGCAGCCGGCCGGGTAGTTGCGCCATGCTTCTTTACGGCCCGAACATGCAGCGGGTCGGCGATGATATCTTCGGCCGTGGCCGACAACGCGATCCCGGCAAACTCCTCGGGATCGCACGGCAGCAAAGGGGCCAGCGTCGCGAAGGTGGTAATTCCGGCGCCGCGTAACTGCTGAATGGTATCCAGCCGCTCACGGAGTGTGGCGCAATGTGGTTCGAATATTTTCCGGACCTGTTCGCGATTGGTGGTCAAGGAAAAGCTGACGCGCAAGCGAGTCCGGTGCGAAAGGGCGATCAAGCGGTCCAGGTCCTGCACGATCAGGGGGCCGCGAGTCTGTATGGTGAAAACCAGCGGCGGCCGCTCGATGACCGCATCGAGAATATCCGGCATCAGCCGCCGAGTTGCTTCAGCCGGTTGGTAGGGATCGACCAGCGGTGAACAGTAGATGGTTTGCTTGGCGCGCAAGGACTTCCGCAATAGCGCAGCGGCGTTGGATTTGAAGGTCGTGAACTGGCCCCAATGCGTCCAGTCCTCCGGCTTCAGCCCACCATAGATCCCCATGGTGGGAACGTAGCAGTAGGTGCAGCCGAACGTGCAATTCCGCGCCGGGGTCAGCGAGTGGGTGAAGCCCGCCTCTGCGATGAATCCGCTAGTCGGGCTCAAGATGCTGCGAACCTGGTTGCTGCGAACCTGGTTTTCCAGGATCCCAAAGCTCATTTATGCACCTTCAACGCGGCCAGCATCGCATTCAGCTTGACGCGCGACAGATACTGGCCTCCCACGAAGACGGCCGCAATCTTTTGGGTATTGCGTATATCTTTTAGCGGGTCGGCATCCAGCAACACCAGATCCGCTAATTTGCCGGCAGCGATCGTGCCTAGATCTTTGGTGTCCAGAAACTTGGCAGGTTCGAAGGTCGCGCTGCGCAAAGCCTCCAACGGTGTAAAACCAGCCTGCACCAGCAACTCCAATTCGCGATGCAGATCGATTCCGGGAAAAGTGAAAGCGTTCCCGGTATCGGTGCCGGCGAGCACTTGCACACCGGCGCGCCGCATGGTGTGTAAAGTGCCGGCCAGCTTCTCGTATTCGACTCTCATGAAATCCAGCGAATCTGGCGGTAGCCTGTTTTTTTCTTCGCGCAGATCCCCCCAGGATTTCCTGATGGCGGGAGGAATATAACTCAAGTGAGTATCTGCCGCCAGC
>JBBSFW010000249.1:0-5283 GCA_038254805.1 Terriglobales bacterium | reverse complement strand
CGATTGAGTTCTTGTCCTTTTCGAACATCGTGGGCCATCTTACCGCGGACGGTCCACTCTTCGCAGCGCACCGGACGCGGGGAATAACCCATCGAAGTTGGGCAGAAAGTGAGTGAGGATTGTCTGACTATTGAGTCCTTGGTACAGTTGAGCCGCTAATGAAAAACATTAAACACGTCGATGACCGCGAGAACAGGTTTCGAGTGGCTGTGCGCCGGTTTGAGTCGGCGATGGCAAAGCAATGGGAACAGTTCGAGACCGAGGCGCGCTCCGGCATGCAACTCGAATTGGTGCCGATGAACTTCCATCAGCTTTTCGTGGCTACGTTGGGCAGCCCATGCAGGAGGTGACTGGGACGCCGCGCACCTACGCCTCTCAGTCCCGTTCATGCGCTTTCCATCGATCTCTGGGCCACGAGTAACGTCTTTCGCAGCGGCCACCGCATTCGTTTGGAAATCTCCAGCAGTAACTATCCACGAATAGATCGCAATCCGGCGAACTTGCCGCCAGCTCCGCAAAATGGGCGACCGCCACCAACACGAATCCTTCACGACACAGGGAAGCTAAGGAACTATGAGGCTGCAGCGCGGGCCGTCTCGACGACCTTAACATATTTGCGGGCATTCTCGGTGATGACCTCAATTTTTCCGTTGGCCAACGCCTCGACGTTGACTAGGTCTCCGCCGACACCGAGGGCAAAGGCTCCAGCGGCCAGAAATTCTGCAGCGGTGGAAAGAGAAACTCCGCCCGTGGGGATTAAGTCCACCTGCGGTAGGGGACCCTTCAAAGCGGCGAGATACTTAGCGCCGCCGACCGCGCTACAGGGAAATACTTTCACCACGTCGGCCCCAGCCTCCCATGCGGTCACGACTTCCGTGGGCGTCAGGGCGCCAGGAATGACGGGAGTGGCGTAGCGCCGGCAGATTTCGATGGTTCTTACGTTCACCGACGGGCTCACGACAAACTGTGCCCCGGCGAGGATGCAGGCGCGCGCGGTTTCCGCGTCGAGCACTGTTCCCGCGCCCACCAGCACGCGGCCTTGAGTGCTTGCAATCACTGCCCGGATCACGTCAATGGCATCGGGAACAGTCATAGTCACTTCAAGGATAGGCACGCCTCCGGCTTCGATTGCGGAAGCCGCGGCTATGGCTATGTCGGCGGACGGTGCACGGAGAACGGGAACGAGGCCAACTTTGCGAATCTGAGCAAGGATCTGTTCTCGGTTCATGGGAGTCAATTCTATCGCTGAACGCGGGCTGTGCCGCCTTTCATTACGCGTTCGACTTCCGCGAGGGTGACCATGGTAGTGTCCCCGGGAGTCGTCATGGCGAGGGCACCATGAGCACAGCCGCAGTCAACCGCCCACTGCGGTCCTCGGCCGGAAAGAACTCCGTAGATCAAGCCGGAAGCGAATGAATCACCGCCGCCAACCCGGTCATAGATCTCCAAATCGGGCATGGGCCGCGCCGAATAAAATGCGCCACCGTGGTAGCAGATCGCGCCCCAGTCGTTGCGTGTCGCGGTGCGCGCGACACGCAAAGTAGTCGCGATAACTTTCAAGTTCGTGTACTTCTCACAGACCTGCGTCATGCCCCGAAAGTTTGCGCTATCGAACTGGGAAAGGTTTTCATCGACATCAGGGATGGTGAAGCCCAATGCGGCAGTAAAGTCTTCCTCGTTGCCGAGCAATACGTCAACCAGCGAAGCCAACTCGCTGTTCACTTCTATAGCTCGGGCCTTGCCGCCCACCGACTTCCACAACGAGGGACGATAATTCAAATCATAAGAAATGATTGTGCCGTTACGGCGAGCGGACTCCATGGCCTCGCGCGCACGCGCGGCGTGGTCGCGGAAAGTGCGCAAAAGATGCCGCCAGTATGAAACCAGCGAGTTCCTTGCGTTTTGAAGATCTGATCCCAATCCACCTGGCCCGGCTCTAATTGGGAGATGGCGGTATGACCACGGTCGGAACATCCAAGCGCGGCGCGCACGCCGAAACCTCTTTCGGCAAAGTTGAGGCCGTTGCGAGGAACGGCCGACGTCGTCGTAAGGAACCCAGCGCACAAGGGACAAGTCGACGCCACCCTGGAGCATGAGGTCCTCGAGCAATCGGCCAACTGGATTATCGACTAGTGCCGTCACGATCGAGGTCTTCATGCCGAAACAGCGCCGCAGTCCGCGGGCCACGTTGTACTCGCCGCCCCCCTCCCACGCTCGGAATTCGCGAGTTGTCGAAAGGCGCACGTCTCCTGGATCGAGACGCAGCATGACTTCTCCCAGGCTGATCAAGTCCCATCGACAGTGCCGTGCCTCCCGTAAATTCAGGACGGCGTTCGTTCCCGTGGCCACTTTGTGTCCTCCAGAGATCCGTCATCGAAACGATTCATCCCGATGGTCGCGTGTCCGTCTGCCACCACGACAGCCGCGAGATCGAATTTAATGCTAGCGAGCATCGCCATTTCGACCACGGCTACGCAGTCACCAGTCATAGTTCCCAGGGTCTCACCGCCGACCGCGTCCTCGTTCACTCCGATGCTAGCGTCCCACGCGGATTTGCTCAACTCTCCCTTCGGCTATGTGTCCATCTCCCGGGCCAGCCAAGAGGCCACTCTTTTCACCGACGGCATGTAATGACCCTCGGGTGTCTAGTGGCTTCGTTCGCGAACCCGTATGGGATTGGCCTCCACCAACGCATTGCATCCCATTTGTTTCCGGCGTCCGGCGTTACTGGATACGACTTTGTGACCCGTCGCGACATTTTGGGTGAACACGATTTCCTGGCCCGTCAATCAGGTCACGGTCTCCCGGTTTGGTCGGGGTCATGACAATCAGAACGTTATCATCGCGATGGATCCGTAACGACTTTTGAGATTTTCCCTGGGCTTGCATCAGAACTTGCCATACCGCACGTATGCCGCGACGGGGTCAGCGCCCTGCAGAATTGCTTTGCGCACCAGGTTTTCGGTGCGTAAGACCTCTTCGGTCTGCTGCACAACTTCCTCGGAGATTGCGCCCGGTATGATTACAATTCCGTCGCGATCCGCAAGAACGTAATCACCCGGGTGAATTGTCACTTCACCGATCAGGATCGGTTCCCCAAAGGCCGTTGCGGCCCACTTGGCAACCACGTCTACCGGAGTAAAGTACTTGCAGAATACCGGGAATCCCAGATTTTCGATGAATGCCGAGTCCCGGCAGCCGCCATCCACGATATAGCCTAGCACCTTCTTGTAAACGAGCGTTTCCGACGACAACTCTCCCATGTGTGCCAGGGTATGGTCGTTTGGCTGGCAGACGAGGACGGTGTTCGCGGGCGCCTTCGACAGCAGTTCACACCATTTAAGCAGGCTCTGGTGGGCTTCCAAAGAATCGTCACGCTTGCCCTGGATGGTGAAAACGGGACCCGCAAGTTTCTGTTGTAAATCCAACGGTCGAAGGTATTGTGGGAGCGTTTGCTGGACATATCCCTTCGCCCGCAATACGTCATAGACCGCTCCCGAGTAGCAGCCTCTCAACCGGTCGGCGAGCGAGATTGTTGGCGTCATCGCGGGTTGCGACTACCTTTGCTGTAGTTCGTCCTTGAACTTCGCAGTGTCTCGATACTTCACAGTCTGCAAGTGTTAGCAATAGAGAACGAGTTCTCCCGCCATCTTGAAACCTTCGTACGAGACCCTTACCATCCCCATTTCGTGGTTTCTGGGAAAGTTTTCAAGCTGCGTGCGAATTGCATAAATCGTGTCGTCCACAAAAATCGGTTTAATAAGTCGTAACTTATCATATCGGTAGCTGAAGATGTGAATGTTTGTTATAGGCCATCAGCCCCAGACCCAGGCTGAATACCATAGCACCCGCTACCAGGCGCTTTCCCGCACCGAAAGAGAGTTCCGGCCTCTTTCCACCTATAGCTAAGGAAAGTGCGCCGGACGCCTTGCTCAGCGCCTCCTTGACCTGGAAGGAATCCGCCGTCTGTATTTGGGCCATTTATATGATCATGCTGACAACGAAGATGGCGCTAGTTATCATGTTGGCGCGGGGTTTGGCTGGCAGCGTAGGCACTTCTTATGGACGGCCAGCCCATTTCATCCTGAAATTTCTGCGCGACAATGGCTTCAGCTTGAAAACACGGCAGGACAAATCGAAGAAGCACAAAGAGTGACAATCGACTGGGGTTGTTCATGGGCTTCCCCTTTCGACGGGGCGCTGATTCTAAGCAATGAGCTCGCACAGATGAAGTCGAACTTCTCGATCTCGATAAACGGTCACGAGGAACCGGACCGGGTCCCAGTCAACGACTTTTTTGGGGGCAGCTTTCTGAAACGCGATGGCGCAAAGAATTCGGGCTTGTGCACGGGGAGAAAGCAGCACGCCCTTCTTGTAGTCGTCTCGCCCCTAAAGCTTCCGTCGGACCCGACGAACACGTGAACCCGATATGGTTTCCGACACCGTCAAGCGCGATTACACCCCGGTTTGCCCAAGCAGCAAGCTAGCCGGAGCGCGGGGATTGGCCTCGGCGGAATGGTATGCTTGGGCGATCCCACGAAAACGGCTCAAGGAGTTGATGCAGCGGAGCGAGGGAGGACAGGCCGGCGCCGTATATGACACCTCTGCCGAAAACGTGCCAACCGATTGCGGACCTTTGGGCCGTCAACTGCTACATGCGGGATTGGTTGAACGCACCGCCGACGTTATAGTCGAGTCGAAATAGACACAACAACCGCGACAGGTGATCCGCAGCCGAGGTTCTCTCGATACGGGATTTCGAAAAGGACAAAAATCAAGGCGAATTGGACATTGCGTGTCATGCACTGTCCTGATAACTTCACCCGTGATTTCAGACCCCCGCCAGCTGATGTCCGTTGCGGCTCGGAGTCGTCGCGCATGATCGCTACAAGTCTTCCACTAGGCATCGGATTCCATGCTACTGGGGCGGTACTCTCGGCCAATTGCTATGCGCCTCAGAAGGCCATCAAGAGATGGTCGTGGGAAACTTTCTGGATGGCTCAAGCATGTTGGTGCTGGCTCATCCTGCCAGTTGTCGGTGCCTTCATCACTATCCCTCATCTGTGGCTTGTTCTCAAACAGTCCCTTCCCACCACCATGTTCTTCACATTCCTGATGGGAGTCGCGTACGGCATTGGTGGCACCTGTTTCAATATCTCCATCCGCTATATCGGCTTCTCGCTCACTTACTCGATCGCGGTTGGGCTCTCCAGTATTCTTGGCACGCTTGTGCCGCCTCTGGTTCGTGGACAGGTTGGAATGATTCTGACCCGGCCCGGTTCG
>JBBSFW010000248.1:0-5320 GCA_038254805.1 Terriglobales bacterium | reverse complement strand
TGCTCTATGGGTAGAATGGCGGCATCTGTCCATCATCGCTGACGGCGGCCTGTCTTTGCACCAGAGCCCTAATCCGTTGGTAGCCCCGGGCGAGTGTTCTGTACAGTGGAGAGTCCAGACGTTGTCTGGTTTTTCAGCTCATGTCAGAGACGGCCGCGACTGAACCACTGCACGACAATCTCCGGACGCGCCCGACTTGTTGCGCTTTGTTGAATGTCAGGTAGGCAGAGGGTTTCAGCAGCTACGAAATCATATACGGTACTTTGGGCTCGTAATGCGTAAGTAACGTGAACGACCTCTCCGTCAGTAGTGCGCGCGCGTTTTGTTCTGTGAGCGGTCCGGAGTTCTGTTTATCACTACGATCTATCGCGAAATGTTAAAAAGGTGCCATTATAGAGGCGATTTCTTCAGAGTGAAGCGATTGTTCTGGTCTCAAACTGGCCGCCGGCCGAGCACAAGGACCGGATAAGTATTGACTGCAACGCAGCTTTGATACACACTTCGTGAGAGAGGAATTCTGGCATGAAAATCTTGAAGCGATCGGGCTTTGTGAAAGCTGTTACGATTGCCTGCTTCATCACGGTCAACATTGGTCTCATCGCCCTACAAGGAATTCCAGCTCCGGATAAACGGGAGGTCACGCCGAAGTCTCCGCTCGGCCGCTTTCTTCTTGTGGCTAGCGAAGGTCTATACGTCGTTGAGCCAGACGGAAGTTCCTCATGGTCTTACCATCCGGCTGCGCTTGGCCAACAGGTTCGAGGAATGGAAGACGACATCATCTACGACGGGTTCCCATTATCTAACGGTCACTATCTCTTCTCTACTCATAGATACATTCGAGAAATAGACCGGGAGAAGCGCACACTTTGGGAGTATCGCCTCGTTGCTCCTGCGGAGGTAAAGAGTGGTGTGCCCTTACCAAGTGGCGGGATTGCGGTGCTCAATAGCCAGGAGCAGGCGATTCTTGAACTTGAGTCCCACACAAGCAAGGTGCTCCGCCGCATTCCCGTTCCCGCAAAGGGTAGCGATCATACACGGTACATGTTGATGCGCCGCACTCCTGAAGGGAATTATCTGGTAGCGTTACGTGAGGAACAGCGGCTCGTCGAGGTAAATCCTGCGGGACAACTGCTGCATTCGTTCCCAGTGCCCGCAATGCCGGTAATGGCGCAGCGTCTGAGCGATGGCTCCACGGTTGGAACCGGAAAATTTGGCATGGTGAAGCTTGACACCGACTGGAAGCTGAACTGGTCTTTCACAGCCTCAGATGCCGGCGCGCAGTTTCCGCTTCTGATCCCTTGGGGAGTTACTGAACTAGCTAACCAGCGGCTGGCGGTCGCGAATTCCGATTGGCACCTCCCGAAGAGAGACGACAACCGAGTGCAATTCTTTGTAGTAGATCAGGCGAAGAACATTTCTTGGACCCTGCCATCCTCGTCCTACCAGCAGTGGAAACGCAGTGAATTAGAACCTCGTACTGGCCTTACGGAACATCGCTCCGTTATCGCATGGCCGCTACCTGCTGTCCGGTAGAACGCATTTTTGTAGGATCATATGATCAGACCAAAGCCTTGGGCGTTACAATATAAGCGTGCCCGATGATTTCCTAAAAGCAGTACCCCGCAGTAATCTCACCACGGACATTTGTCGAAAAATGGTCGACCACCTAGTTAATGGCGACTGGCTGGAAGGCGCTCGGATTCCGCCGGAGCGGGAGCTTTGTCAAAAGTTGGGAGTAGGACGCTCCTCTCTCCGTGAGGCGATGAAGGCATTAGAGATCATAGGCATGATTGAAATGCGAGTTGGCGAAGGAACGTTTATTTGCCGGCGCTCTGACTTTCTGTCTGATCCCCTTTTATGGGCGATCGCGGGGAGTGGTGTAACCCAAGCAAACGAACTCATTGAAGCGAGAAAGTTGATCGAAGTGGAATTGGCCGGACTCGCCGCTCTCCGCTCGACACCAGATGACCTTCAACAAGTCGGTATTCATCTGGATATGATGGAAACGTCGTTAGGTCATACGGGTAAATTTCTGGACGCAGATATCGCATTTCACATTGCAGTGGGAAAAGCAGGTCATAATCGCGTCCTCCTGAACTCCCTGCATTTGATTCGGAACCTGATGCAGCAATGGGTGCGCACATCGCTGGAGCAAGATGGATTCGTCGCAGAGAAGGCCCTCGAGCAACACCGCGGTATCTTTGTTGCTGTCGCGAAGCGGAATCCTGCTAAAGCACGCGACGCCATGCAGGCTCACTTGGATGCCATGACTGTACATTTACGTGCTGCCCAAAAGCCATTCGCCGCTGACAAGAATGGCAAGTCAAGCAGTTCTCCTGGCGTGAGTGAGTTGAATCCCGAGACCTCCCCCGGCGGTACCGACTCTCAGCCGCCGGTGTTGACCAATCCGGCGATAACCGCTTCGTGAAAGATGCGTACCGCTCCTTGGTAGGAACTGATATCGGTTCCCAGGCTAATAACTTGAAAACCCTTTTGAATCCAATGGATAGTGTCGCTTGGAGTGGGCGGAAGAAAGCCCGGTGCGACTCCGCGACGCCGACATACGGTTAGGAGTTGATCCATAGCACTCAAAAATCGAGGATGGTCAAACTGCGCCGGGATTCCCATGGAAACCGTAAGATCGTAGTGTCCCATCCAGGCCACATCGAGCCCAGGAGTGGACAGGATTTCGTCCAGATTTTCAAAGGCTCGGACGGTCTCGACCAGAGCAATTACTACCGTTTGCTGATTGGCTGCTTCGAAATAGGAAGGCCCGGCCGGTTTGTAGAAATCATGGGCGATGCCGAGAGCCACTCCGCGCCGGCCGGTCGGCGCATACTTTAATTGCGAGACAATGTCGCGCATCTGTTCGCCTGTTTCGACGCGCGGCACCATCACTCCCAAGGCGCCAAGGTCCAGGAGACGCGAAAGGGGGGCGAAGCCCATATCTGGTACCCGCACCAAGGCACCGATGCTGGCGCCACGGGCAGAATTAATAAGTTCGGCAACCAGAGCCAAATCACACCGCCCGTGCTCCATGTCAAAGAGCACGAAATCCAACCCGCAATTCGCAAGCATGGCCGGAACACCTGTCGTAAGAAGCTCTAACAGCATTTGACCGAAAACGGTCTCACCACGCCGTAACTTCTCTTTAATTGCGCTTCCAGTCATTTTGCACGCTCCCGATATAGGTCTAACTTGCGCCGAAAGCCGGGCCGACCCAATACATCGGGATTGACAACGTTTACGGGAGGCTGACCTTTTCTTACAGCGAGGGCTCCTTCGCAGTCGATGCGCCCCATATCACGGAACAATTCCTCGGTCCAACCCACGGAATGCGAGGTCACTATCACGTTGTCCATCTGTAGCAACGGGGATGAGGGATCCAGAGGTTCCTCTTCGAATACGTCCAGCGCAGCGGCGCGGATCCAACCCTCTTTCAGCGCCAGAATGAGCGCTGTCTCATCCACAATCGGGCCGCGTGCGGTATTGATTAAAACCGCTTCGGACCTCATGAGGCGAAATTCGGCCTCTCCTATCAAATGGTGTGTCGCAGCAGTTAAAGGGCAATTAATCAAGACATAGTCACACAGGCGAAGCAACTCTTCTAAAGAGACAAGCTCCACATTCAGTCCGTTGGCCTGTTCGGGAGTGACGAAGGGATCGAACACAAGAACGCGGCCCACATCAAAGTCTACGAGCAACCGTATTGCTTCTTTGGCAATATTGCCAAAGCCGATGCTTCCGACGGTCTTACCCCGCGGTTCGCGTCCCAGTGGCCGCGTACTTTCTGCCCACCGGCCTTGCCGTACGAGACGATCTTTTCGAACTAAGTTGTGAGACAACGCCAGTACAAGAAGGACGATTGATTCCGCCATCGGCCGCGTCACTCCTGCGGGCGTGATATACACCGCGATGTCCCGCTCTGTACAGGCGCGGATGTCCACATTATCGTAGCCGACCCCGCAACGACCGATCGCGCACAGCCGCTCCACACCAGTCAGGGAGGCTTCCGTAACGCGAGGCTTCAGCGAAATGAGAACGTCAAATCCTTGTAGTTGCTCCGGCGCATACTCCTGACGGTACTCATTCAGGAAGTGATGTTCAATTCCAAGGTCCGAATCCAAAAGGCTAAGGCCGATGTCCGGAAAAACGAGTTGCCCTTTCTCATCGAGAAAATCGGCTGACAGGCCAACCCGGAAAACCTCACTCTCCGTCATTTACACTCCTGTTCCGAGCCATTGGGTTTCGCCCGAGCAGTAGCTTGCGTCTACGATGGTTCGTTCTGGCTCGCTTCCTGCATAAACCCATATCATTGCCATATCCTCTTCTGAGTGATTCACAAACCGGTGCACACGGCGTAGGGGCACGAAGGCCGTGTCATAGCCGCTTAGTTCGTGACGGTTTCCTTCGACTAAGCAAATCGCCTTGCCAGAAACGATGGTAATGGATTCGTCGAACTTGTGGAAGTGGCAAGGCAAGGAGGCACCTGGACGGAAGACGCCGTAGCCGCCGCAAATGCCGACCGCTCCGAAGCGCGCTGCGAATAGATCCCGAAAGAAAGCCCCTTCCGAAAGCTCATACACCTCGGCGGCGGCGAAACGGAGGATAAATTCCGGATCAGTCTGATTTGGCTGTGCATAGCCGCAATCGGCGGTGCGAAAGCTATCGCTCACCAATTCTCTAGCTGGAGTTGAAGATGCAAACGCGTATAGAGCGACCATAGGGGCGTCGGCGGCGGGAGCAACCCGGTGCGCAATACCAGCGGGAACATGGATACAGTCGTAAGGCGCGAGCCGGTACGCCCGGCCTTCCACTGCTACTACGGCTTCACCTCTGAGTATGGTTATCACTTCGCTGCAGCGGTGCGTGTGATAAGGCAGTTCCGATTTTGGTTGGAAAGTGGCGGTTCCTGTGCTGAATGCCGTCGCACCACACTCACTGGAAACGAATTCGCGCAGTTCGATACCGCCAAACGGAATGGGTACAGGGGCACACCGGCCGGAAACGATCCGTTCTCTCACTTCCGCGGGGGAAGCAGTCGTATTTGTCTGAGTCGTCATGGGAGTTTCCAGGTCACGCTGTCACAACGGGCGAACTACGGATAGATGCCGTAGGTAATCGAACAGGGTGTTTGGCCCCAGCACACCTCCGCCCATTCCACTCATGTTCACTCCTCCATACGGGACGCCGTGAGGGAAGACATTGTGAGCATTTATCCAACTGTTCCCGGCAACCATCGATACAGCAACACGGTTTGCACGTTGCAGATCCTTGGTCCAGACGCTATTTGCAAGCCCGTAGCGACTGCCGTTCACGA
>JBBSFW010000247.1:0-5332 GCA_038254805.1 Terriglobales bacterium | reverse complement strand
AGTTGACCGGCTTGGCAGGCTTCGGCGGCAGTTGCCGACAGTTGTGAGGGGTTGGAGGCGGCCCATAGAAAAACATGTGTATCGATTAAATACTTCATTCGATAGAGCTTTCGCCAATCAACTATTTTCATCGATAAAAGCTGTCCTCAAAGTCAGGCGGAAGAGGCGAGTCGAAGTCTTCAGGGACAACAAACTCCCCGGCAGCCCAGCCCAACTGCCTAACGTGGGGGAGCTTCTCGAGTGGGACCAAACGTGCGACCGGCCTACCAGCTCGCATAATCGTGACCTCTTCGCCCAAAGAAATGCGCTCGAGGAGTTTAGAGAAATGCGTTTTGGCCTCATGGATGTTAACTTCCATCTATTCTCAAGATAGACTAAGTCTTAAGACTAAGTCAAGTGGTTACCGGATTTTATCGGCTCCGCTGCCCTGCAGGGGATGATAATGGCCACGAATAAACGCGAATAGGAGTCCAGCGTCCAAAAATACGTTGTATGCTAGTGTATTACCTTATGGCTCGCCCACCTAAAACAATACGTCTTCCCAACCAGCTCGAAAAGGAGCTGGAACAGGAGTTCGCCCGACGCGGCATCCAAGGATGGTCGAGCGGAGTGGTTGACCTGCTTAACGAAGCAGTACGCACACGCCGGGTTCCCGGAATTTGTTTTGTGGACAGCGTCACCGGGCGCCGACCGGTCCTGGTCGGTACCGGAATCGATGTGTGGGAGGTGATAGCAACCTGGCGCAATGTGGAGCGAGATGAAGCCAAGCTAAGGGAAGCCTATCACTGGCTGAGCGAAGCACAGCTAAGAGCAGCTCTGGCGTATTACGGACTCTATCCGGAAGAGATCGACCGGCGCATAGCAGTGGAGGATAGCTGGACACCGCAGCGCATCCGCCAGGAGTTCCCTTTTGCTTCGCTCGGACCGGGTCTCCGAACTGAGGGCGAGTGAGCACGACGTCTGAGCCTTCAAGATATCCTTTTCAGTTTCTCCTGGATGCAGACATCTCCCCTGAGGTGGCCCGCATTGGCCGTGCCCTCGGACTGGATAGTCAGCGTGTATGAATGTGGCCGAGGAGAGTTGCGCGATGATGAACAACTGCGCTGGGCGGCAACAGATGGCCGAATTTTTGTGACGCGGAATCGCAACGACTTTCTGCACTGGACATTGGAGTTCGTCCGTATGTCCGAGCCGCACGCGGGTGTTCTCATTGTTAGCCGGTCGATCCCGGCCACGCGTCCGGAACTCTTAGCGCATGCTTTGGTGCGTTGGGCCGAATTGATCGGCGCTCGCTTTGAGCATCAGAGTGTCGGGCCGTATTTTATCGATTTTTTATCCGCTTGAACCGGGGAGTTACGGTGATGGAGCAAGAAACATATGGGTTCCAGCATCAATGAACTCCTCAAGGAAGAGGGGATCCTCGTGACAGAACTCGCAGCGATCTTCGGCGCGCAATCGAACTTCACGTTCGAGCTGCTTAGCCACGAATAAACACGAATGAACGCGAATAAGCCCATAGCTATGCATTATGGCTATACTCAGAATATGGAGGTCAGCGTCGCGCAAGCTAAGAACCAACTCCCTAAGCTGATTCGAGCGTTCGAGCATAGCATTTCAAGAGAAATCAGCCAGTAGGGTATGTATGATGTCGTTTGATGTAACTATTGGTCGTTCCTGTCGATTATGGGTGGTCCTGGGGATATTCGCTGGTGGAGGTGAAATGTGCTTCTATACATTTTCGTAGGGTCCGTCGTACTTGCATTTGTCGTGCCTCTCGTTATAATCGGCGTTCAATATCTTAAAGGACGGGGGGAAAAACCCTACCATTAGGGTAGCCCTGTAAAAGGATTCAGAGCTTTATTTGGCTATGGACTTTGCATATTCCAGGTACCTGCTGTTTGACACTCTTTAACGGCGATTGATAAGATGAGTTCTCACTCTGTAAACACGGATCTTGCGATCCAATTTCAGATTTGCTAATCGGGAGTGCGCGCGCGCTAAAATGAATATCTTAATCACGGGAGGGGCCGGTTTTATCGGATCTCACCTGGCGGAACGCTGCTTGGCGGAAGGCTGGGGCGTTTCCATTATAGACGACCTTTCGACGGGATCTTTTGATAACATCTCGGCGCTTAAGGGGCGGGATCGATTTTCCTACACAATCGACTCCGTTTTCAATGCGCCGCTGATTTCAGAGCTGGTGGACGGCGCGGATTTGGTCTTCCACCTGGCTGCGGCCGTGGGGGTACGGTTGATTGTTGAGAGCCCGGTCCGGACCATCGAGACCAACGTTCACGGAACCGAAGTGGTGCTACGAGCGGCGGCCAAAAAGAAGAAGCGCGTCATCATTGCTTCGACCTCAGAGGTCTACGGCAAAAGCACCGATTTCCCGTTTCGAGAGGATGCCGATCTGGTCATGGGCGCGACGACGATAGGGCGATGGAGCTATGCCTGTTCGAAGGCGCTGGATGAGTTCCTTGGGCTTGCCTATTGGGCGGAGAAGAGCGTTCCCGTTAACATCATCCGGTTATTCAACACGGTTGGCCCACGGCAGAAAGGCCGGTATGGAATGGTGCTGCCTACCTTTGTGCGCCAGGCTTTACTGGACGAGCCAATCACCGTGTTCGGGTCTGGCGAGCAGAGAAGGTGTTTCGGATATGTAGGCGACGTGATTGAAGCTTTCATCCGTCTCTCCCGTCTGGATAAGCTGGCGGGTGAGGTGGTCAACATTGGGAACGATCGGGAAATCACGATTCTGGAACTAGCCGAACTTGTGAAGACTGCAACGAATTCGAGGTCAGAGATCGTGACTGTCTCCTATGAAGCCGCCTACGGAAAGGGTTTCGAAGACATGGCCCGGCGAGTTCCGTCGCTTGAGAAATTGGAACGGTTGACGGGATTCCGGCCGAATACACCCATTGAGGCGATCATCACCTCAGTCATTCAGGACATGCAAAAGAAGCTTCCGCAAGCTGCCCGAGAACAGCAAGAAAGCTTAGCGTTGGCCGCAAATTAGAAATCATGTACTTTCAGTTTGGCGTGCTCGTGCTGGTGACGGCAGTCCTGAGCGCTGCGTTCAGCTTGGGATTGATCAAATTCAATCACCGGTTGATGTTGACCGCCAGCCCTCGCGCCGATCGATGGCACCTCAATCCCACCCCGAACAGCGGTGGGGTAGCCATTTTTCTCAGTTGCGCCGCGGTCTATCTGGTTGCTTTCCGGAACGTGCATCGCTCCGTCGCGATAGGGGCGGCAGCGATCTGCGTGCTGGGCTTTGTAGACGACCGCATCCAGCTCCGGCCCGCCGTGAAATTCGGCGCACAATGCCTGATTTCGTTGGGCGTTGTACTCAGTGGAATCGTTTTTCCGGGCACGCCCTGGTATACCTTGAACGTCGTGCTAACTCTGCTCTGGATTGTTGGCATCACGAACGCATTCAACCTGATTGACAACATGGACGGGCTTTGCGCAGGGGTTGCCATCATTATCTGTGTCTTTCGGTTCGGACTACTTGCCGCGGACGGGCACTGGGACGACGCGTTTCTGGGTGCGATGATTGGGGCTGGCTTTCTGGGCTTTCTGGTCTTCAATTACCGGCCCGCTAAGATCTTCATGGGAGATTGCGGCAGCATGTTCGCGGGATTCAGCTTAGCGGCATTAGCAATCGCCAGCCCGATTCCCAATACACGGGTTTTTCTGGCCGGCGTGTTCTCTCCAGCCTTGGCGTTCACGTACCCTATTTTCGATACGCTGCTCGTTTCCGTCTTACGCAGGGCGGCTGGCCGGAAAATTTCAGTGGGCGGACGGGATCATAGCTCGCACAGGCTGGCCGCTTTGGGAATATCGGAACAGAAGGTTGTGTGGATGTTGTGGGCCCTGACTGCCTTAGGATCGGCCATCGGTGTTCTGGCCAGGTGGATGCCGATCCCGGTGATTGCCGGTATTGCCATCCTGGCAGGCGCTCTCACGATGTTCGCCGTCTTCTTAGGTACCGTTCCGCCGTACCAATTTTCGGGGGATAGCGAACTGGTGCGCTCCTCGCCTTTACGAAGGTTAATCCCATCTTTACGCGCAGGGCTGATCATCGTTGTGGATATTTTAGTTGCGGGTCTAGCGCTTTTTTTGGCGTTCCTAATCCGATATGAGGCAGATATCCCCCCGGAGCAGATCAAAAACCTACTCATATCATTACCCGTAGTTATGATGTGTCATGGGTTGCTTTCCTGTGCGGGAAGGACCTTCAACGTGGTCTGGCGCTGGTTGTGTTTGAGAGACGTACTAGAGCTCACCAGGGCCGTCGTGCTAGGGGCCGCTAGCACGTTTTTCCTTTTGTGGCTGTTGGGTGTGCGTTCCTATCCTCGCGGCGTAGTCATCCTGTATTGCGTGTTGTGCCTCGGGTCTTCTATCGCACTGAGGATGTCGCTTCGGGTTTTTCAGGATTTGTTCGCCGGCCAGGATGCCAGCAAGCAGCGAGTCGCGATCCTGGGTGCTGATTCGCAGGGCGAGATGGCGGCTGCTTTGGTTGAGAAACATGATCCGTTGAAAGCTGTACCTGTGGTATTTCTGGACTACGATAAATCGAAACATGGGATGAAAATGCGAGGGCTCCCGATTCGGTGTTGCGGTTCGACAGACATGCAGACACTGGCTACTGAGTTTAAGCTGGAAGCTGTTCTTGTGTTGAACACACGGAGTTATGCTGGGGAACATGAGATGTTGGAGCGGGAGTGTCGGGAGGCTGGTTTGCAATTGCGGATGCTGGATATCGCTATTCGGGAAGTGAATCAGTCCTCTTGAAGATATTGCTGGCCGTCGGACTTGTAGGCCTCGTCGTCGGAATTGTCGTGCTCGCGCCTGACAAGGCCCTGACGATGGCCATTGCAATTGCAATATGCGTCGTGCTTGCCGTATTTTCGACGCGGCCGGATTTAATTATTCCCGCATTGTTTATCGCGCTTCCATTTCCAAAGGTTATCGCTGACATCGTTTCAATCCAACCGACCGTGACTGCCGGAGAAACAATCAAGTTTCAGCCTGGACTCACACCTGGCGATTTCCTGATTGTATTGGCAGTTGCGGCTTGCCTACTTCGGATACCCCAGGATCACCTCATGCGGGCGCGATGGCGACTTTCCTGGCAGTCTGGCCCCGGCAAGCCTTTGATTGTCTTTTGGCTGATTGCTGCCGTCTCGCTTTTGGGGCTGGATGCTGGAACTGCAGTGACTTGCAGTTTGTATCTGGTTAAGTTGGGCGAAGGATTTCTCTGCTATTTTCTCGTGTTTCTCCTAGTTCGAAACGCTCGCGAGTGGACGAGGTGCTTCAAGACCGCGCT
>JBBSFW010000246.1:0-5341 GCA_038254805.1 Terriglobales bacterium | reverse complement strand
TTGCGCGTCAGGTAGTCGAGATGGCGAACCACATTGCGTAATGCCGAGACCTCAGCGACTGTGACCATGTGAAGCTGGTCGCAGTGGCGGATCAACTCCAAGTTTTCATCACTCAGACCGGGTGGCATGTCCACCAAAATGTAGTCATATCGCATCCTTAGAAAATCTAAAGTCTGCGCTACCGCACCAGGCAGGATGCGACGAGGCTGGTCGTTGCCTTCGGGCGCAGGAATCAAGTCGAGGCCGCTTGAATGTTTCGCCAGAAAACTCTGCAGCAACTCGGCATCGAGGCGGTCGTTGTTTTCCATCAGCTCAAAGAAGTGGTAGTGGTACTTGGTTAGGCCCAGATACAGCGCCGCATCGCCAAAATCGGGATGTAGATCAACTACCAGGGTTTTCTTTGAAAGCGAGTTTGCCAACAGTGCGCCTAGTTGGGTCACCAGGCTGGTTACGCCGCACCCGCCCTTGGCCCCCATAAATGCAAACACTTGGGCCTTGAAGGGTTGGGACTTTTCTTTGCGGCGTCCGCCGACGCGTGCCACCGCGTTTAGAAGTTGTTCCCGACCCATGGGTTTGAGCAGATATTCGCTACAACCGCTGCGCATGGCCTGAATAATAAGATCGGGCTGAGAGTCTGCCGACACTGCAAAAATGGCGGTTTCGGGCGCGGCGCCATGAATGTTCTCCGCTGCAGCCGCAGCCTTACGCCGGTCACGATCGAAGTCGACAATACAAATATCCGGAGAGGGTGTCCCCAGCCAATCGCTCGCAGAATCAGCATCCTGCAGCCGATATTCGGATAAATGAGAGCGAAGTTTGATCATCGGCGCGGCCTCAGCGAATTGCTTCAGGACCGTCCAAGTCTCTTCATCCAAACACACGCCTATAACCGACAAAGGCTCACTAGTCGAGAAATTCTCGCGCGGTGAACTGTTAATTGCGTCCCTGATTGACATCGGATTCATTTTGCACTCGGAGCCGGCGGGTTGCCGCTGTTGTCGCCCCCAGGCGCGGGTGTCTTCGCCGGCAAATTTTTGTCGAAAGCCGGAATATTCAAAAACTTAACCGGGTTTGCGGGAGGCATGGTCAATGGTGCGCCCAGATGTATGGGATCGACGATACGAGGTGTAACCAGAACCACCAACTCTGTGTGACTGCGGTTCAAGCTGTGCGAGCGGAAGAGATGCCCAAGAATCGGGATATCGCCGATGCCAGGTACTTTGCTGAACTGCACCTGTGCCCGATTATCAATTAACCCTCCAATTCCGAACGACTGCCCTTCTTTGAGCTCAATTTCCGTCTCGGCGCGCCGCGAAGAAATTGCTGGGACGGTGAATCCGGAAATGACCAGTGCATTGCTGAAGTCCAGCGTGCTCACCTCTGGGACCACGTGCATGCGGATCACTCCGTCTTTTCCGATGAAGGCGGTAAAATCAAGTCGTACACCAAACGGACGGAATTGGATGGTGACCGCTGCGCCGTTCGTCCCTCCTCCGCCTTGCACTACCGGAAAAGGAAACTCACCTCCAGCCAGGAAACTTGCCTTTTGGCCGTTCAGTGCGAGCAGATTCGGCTGCGCAAGAATTTGGAGCACAGACTTTGTTTCTAAATCCCTGAGGGTGAGCCCCAGATTGATATCAGGTCGAAAAAGGAAAACATTCAGAAGATCACTAAAAGTAAGACTTGAAGAAGGTGTGCCGCCTGGAGTGCCAGAATTAGGGTTGGATTGCAGGGTCGGGGGCGAGAACTGTTGGGTCGTAAGCGAGCCGAGCGTATTGGTCGCACCGGTGCTGAAAAGGTTCACTCCGAGCTGTTGGATCTTTGTGCGGTCCACCTCAGCGAACTTGACTTCCAACAGAATCTGCTGCTCGTGCACTGGAGCAACGGCCAAAGAGTTAACGACTCCCGGCGAGTAAAGGCCGGCCATCTTGCCCACATCGTCGGCGACCTTCGCATCAGAAACTGTGCCAGTAAGAATGAGATGGGCGCCGTCCGATTGTACGGTGATCTGTTGCCCAGGGTAGGTCTGTTCAATCGCTGTGCGCAGGTGGCCTACATTCACGTCCACCGTAACGTCGAGCATCTGCGAGTGGGCGGTTGCATCCCAAAGGATCAAACTGCTGGATCCGGCAGACTTGCCCTCCACTACCACCTGGGTAGGAGAAGTGGCTAGCGTGTCTATCACCGCGGGATTGCTGGACAAGATTCTGGTTACTGGAGATTGAAGGTTAATGACCACGGATTTGCCTACGAATACGTGTAGGGCCTGCCCTTCGGACTGCGCCGCGACCGGAATGGACGCCGGCAGCAGCACGATTCCCAGGGCGGCAACAAAGATCTTGAAATATGCCAACGCGAAAGTTCTCATCTTGGTTGAGGTACGGAATCCTCGCTTCTTAGAATTTCTGAATCGAACGCTGGGTCCCCTGGATTACTTCCATAAGATAAATCGGAGATGCCGGGGTTACTCGCCGCGGGCCGTGCTTCACTCCGGGGGCCGCCACCACCGGCGGTTTTATGCCGGTTACCAGTTCGTCTAAACGAGTGGCCCGCAGTTCCGTACTCTTCCGGTCAACTCCGCTGCGCAGAACGAATTGAATGTTCCCTTGTCCGCTCGCGAGTTGAACCTTCTGCGAATCTTCTGGGGTGAGCAGCAGGGTGACCACATTCACCTGCTGCGGTTTGCCTTGCGGGTCCGGTTCGATCGTCTGACCGGCGGTCAAGACCTCCACGTTCTGAAGGACGGTTTGCGTCACCGGTATGGTTGCCCCAGGGGGCGTGAACGTCAGCAGCAGATCAACCCGAGATCCGGGATAGAGGAATCCGGCGACGCCGACAAGTTCGTTCGATCTCACTGCGGTTGCACGCATTCCCTCTGGTATTTTCCCAGCAAGTCCGATCCCAGATCCTTCCAGCCCGAGGTCCCGCGCCAAGATCGGCTCATTGGCGGCCAGTGGATACAGCAAAGGGTGCCCGATTGCCGCATCGGTCTTGGTAAAGGCTCCAGTCGGCAGCGCATCGCTGTACCAATCGAGAAGCGAAACGTCCTTGGCGGAAAGAGTGGTGCCGGTCGGCAAATCTTTCGCCGCGGCTACGATTTGGACCGACTTGCGTCGCTGCTGATTTGCACTTAATCGCCGATAAAAAAGGAACGTGATACCACCGGCGAGCACCGCAGCCACCAAAAAGGCTGTAATTAACCTTTGCAGACCCGTAAATCACCTCCACAAACGATAGAGTACGGCGCAGCCACAACGAGGAAGCAATTACGACGCCACATTGAACCGACGCCCATGAGCCACACCATTAGAAACGCTGAGATCCTGAACTGGATATTAATCCGTGATGAGGTAAATCAATAGTACTGCTTAATATACAAGACCTCGAAAGTTGATGCTCGTCGACGTCTAGTCTTCCCGCCGTACCCAAACGTGTGGCCGGCGGTTTCGCACCTAGAATGAGATATCCTAAGAAATAACGCTAGAACCCTTGGCAATTCGGGCACGGTGCACGCAATCCAAGGGCTCGAAAAGATAAAGGAAGGTCTGCTCGCCCGCAGTGGCTGCGGATGCGCAGACCTTCGAAGTACACGCGAGCAGCCGGATTAATTAAGTGATGTATGCGCCGAGCAGGCTGCCAATCTGGCTGAAGGCGCTATTCAGGCCGGTGGCAAGGCTGCTCATCCCCGCTGTGGCCGCAAAAGCGACCAGCGCTAGGATCAGGAGGTATTCCACCAGCCCCTGACCGCGTTCATCCCGGTGGAGGTTAACCATAGTACGAACGAAGAAGTATTTCATTGTTTCCCCTTGGTATTTTATGAAAACTGCGCTGGCCCTCCGTTGGTCAGGCCAGCACAGAGTGTGTGTTAGCTTTACGTAATATATGCGCCCAGCAGGGAGCCAATACGTGAAAAGGCGCTGTTCAGACCGGTGGCCAAGCTGCCCATTCCAGCCGTAGCCGCGAAGGCAACCAGAGCAAGAATCAGAAGGTATTCCACCAGGCCTTGTCCAGCCTCATCCTTGTGGAGGCGAGCAAAAGAATTCAAAACGAATGTCATCATTGATATAGTCTCCTCAGATTTTCTGCCAGATCTCACGCGATTGGGGGCCGCGTCCGACCGTGGTATAGCAGTGTATAGGCAAGTAGATCGCCAAACCGGACATTCCGCAACTGCAATGTGCAAAATAAACCTATCTTCAAGTATTTAAGCTACTTAAACAGCCGCGAAGGTTTCTGGCGGCCATCTGAACGCCGCTGCGGAGAAAGCGAAAGAGGAAGTTATTTTCCTCTGGTAACGTTAAGTCTCGTAATCCTCACGAAAATGAATACATTTGTTTACAGCAGGAAAGTCGGCGACCCCCGATTGCGATGCTTGTGAAAAAAGGCATAGAGGTACTGTTAGGTGTTGTCATCACCGCCTTGCTGGGTTATGCCTTGGCTAACCGTTCCTTCGAAATCCGGCAAAATGTCGTCGAGCGGGACTCGATTGCATATTGGAGCGCGGGAAAGCTCCTGCTCCATCACCAGAATCCTTACGAACCGGGGACGGTGTTTTCTCTGGAGCGTCAAAAGGGGTACGGACACGATAAGCCCCTGGTGCTGCGGACTCCGCCTTGGTCCCTCTTTCTGGTTCTACCCCTTGGACTCCTAAATCCGCTTGGGGCATGGGTGCTGTGGATGGCAGCGTCCTTTGGATCGCTGCTGATTGCGATGCGAATCTGCTGGCGACTCTACGGGGCCGGGTCTATACCTCGAAATCTGTTCTCGATTGTGGGATACACCTTCGCCCCTATCCCAGCTTGCCTGGTCGCAGGCCAAATGGGACTTCTACTTTTGTTGGGATTCATGCTTTTCTTATGGTGGGAAAAAGAGCAACCCTTTCTCGCAGGGACCGCGCTCCTCCTGCCCTTTGCTAAGCCCCACTTGTCATCACTGTTCTGGTTTGCTTTCTTGATATGGCTGGGTATGCACAAGAAGCGCAGGGTTGCAGCGGGCTTCGCGGTTTCGCTTGTGGTTACTACGGCGGTGGCGTTGCTATTCGATTCACAGGTTCTTTGGCATTACCGCACGATGCTACGGGGAGCCGCGATTGGATATGAGTTCATCCCGGCCCTTAGCGGCGTTTTGCGGCTGCTATTTTTTCGCAAGACGTTCTGGGTGCAGTTCATCCCTCTGACGGTTGGACTGGTCTGGTGCATTTGGTTTCTGGTTCGAAATCAACACTGTTGGGATTGGCGGCGGCATGGGCCCGCCTTGCTCATGGTCTCGGTGCTGACAACCCCTTATGCATGGTTGACCGACGAGGTCATCCTTTTGCCCGCAATTCTGCAAGCGGCCATAT
>JBBSFW010000245.1:0-5354 GCA_038254805.1 Terriglobales bacterium | reverse complement strand
TTCATCACGGTCGAGCGGGATTCTGAACTCGTTTGCAGCAAAAGTTATTCCCGTTTCCAGCACGCCATGGAGGATTCCGAGGATTTCAGCGTTCGCTTCTGGAATGGCTTTCAGCAGGGGTTTACTGAGGAGAGTCCGGCCGGGGAACAACTCTTGATAGTGGGGATTTGCCAATTCAAAAACCAGTTCGCGTCCTCTAAGGACACAGATGGCTACCGGCGATTGAGCAAACACCTGCTGAAGGTGCTCCTCGCTGGTTCGTAACGCTTCTTCTATACGCTTTCGCTGGGTAATATCTTCGATGATTGCAATAAATTGCACCGGTTTTCCGTCTCTGTCGCGGCGCATGGTTCCCGACGCCCGGACCCATACGAGCTGGCCGTCCTTGCGGATATAGCGCTTTTCCAGAACGGCCGTGGTGTGTTCGCCATTCCGGAACGCTTCACCGAATTGATGGGTTAGGGGAATGTCGTCCGGATAAGTAAAACGATCAGATCCTCCAGCGGTTAACTCCTCCCGGCTGAAGCCGAGCATGTCAAGGTAGGCTTGGTTCGCCTCAATGAAGTGCCCTTCCGGCGTAGTGAGAACCATACCAACCGGTGCATGGGAAAAGGCAGCGCTGAAGCGTTCCTCGCTTTCCCGGAGCTCGGCTTCCGCTTTTTTCCTCGCTGTGATGTCTCTAGTAGATCCGGCAACAGCTTCGACTGACCCATCTGCCGCAAGTACGGGAACGAAGATGTACTCGTACTCGCCCACGCTTCCGTCTGCTGCGGTGTACGGAGTTTCGTCGCGCAGCATCTGTTTGGTATCGATCACCTGCTGGATTTGCCGCTGAAGCCTTTCGGCCAGCTCTGCCGGGTAGCCGAGGTCGAAAAAATTCTTTCCAACAGCCTCCTCAAACGTCTTCCGCCACAAGGAGAGGAGCGCACGGTTGATATAAGTGAATCGCCCCTGCAAATCAAAGATATAAGTAAAATCCGGCGTGTGTGAGAGGGCAAGAGTCCGTAACTGCTGCTCCATATGTTCCATAACGTGGTCCTGAGACCCGTTCCGGCCGGCACGTAGCAGCGCTATCTCTTTCTGGAGTTCGGCATTTTGCGCACGGAGACGGAGAAGCTCCGCCTCCTCATCGCGGCTTTCTATTCTGTCCCGCATTATTGTTTGCCGCTTCGTGGATGGGGGGCCTGAACTGGCAGTGTTCATTCGTCATTCGTGCTTTCAAAAGCGAAGCGCCTCCGGGGGTCACCCAGTAGCTTCCGCTCTGTCAAGGGCTAGTGTTCAAAGACATAGTGATCGCGAATCAAAGCTAAAGATGTCTGGCCGGTTAGACGGACACCGACGGCTAATTGTGTCACGTTTTTGCCGGATGGCCGCAGGCGAGGCGATTACGATGCTGCGGGGGAGGAGGACACATGCGCCAGTAAGCTGGCGTGTAAGCGGGGTGCCCCTCTACCGAGACTTGTCGCGTTATGCCGGTTTTCTTGGGCAGTTCTTAATGGACGGTTTAACGTCCCCTCGAAAACCGCGAACAGGGGAAACGGCAAAAACCCTGCTGCACATTGCGCCTCTATTTTGTGGCACCCGTTTGCTAGGCCGCTCGCCTTCCTGACTGCCGTTCTCCTTAGGTTGGCGATGGGCGGCCGGAAACTACGAAACGGCCGCGACGGCGAAAAAGCTTATGCAATTCGTATGCCGTATGGCGGCAATGCCGAATCATGAATATGCGCGAAACAGGTAAGTGAACGAGGGTAACTATTACTGGGTGGCGGCTATCTCTCGAACAATTTTGAGTGATCGCGCTTGAATTCCAGTGATCGAGCATGAAATTCGTCCGCGTGTTAGCTGCCGCGACCGAACGCCCGGCCAACGCGAGCATTGCCTCGCAGCCCGTAAGCAGATGACCGTGGCAGTTCGAGGGCGCAATGCGCGGCTCGGCAAGGACACGCGCCGCGATAATTTCCGGATGGGCGACAATGTGTGTCTACTACCGCGGACAGGTGGCGGCACTCACCGCCATCAGCGTTCAGGGCGCAGAGCTGCCGCTATCAAGCCAACCAGAATCAGGTGGACGTGCTCATCTGCATTCACGCAAGCTGCTTTTAGCTGCTGACAGGACGCAGGAATTTGTTGAACCAGGAGATAGTTTGCGCCCAGGCGTCGGCGGCAGCAGCGGCATTGTAGGCGGGCCCGGTGTCGTTGTGGAAGGCGTGTCCCACGCCTTGGTATAGGCGAAACGCGAACGTCTTCTGCTTTGTAAGCATGGCGGTGATCACGTCCGGCATTCGAAGCGAGAGATTGCGATCGAGCTCGGCGTAATTGGCCAACACGGGCGCCTGGATCAGGTCAATGAGATCGAGCGGCGGTGGCGGCGTTCCATAGAACGCGACCGCGGCGGCGAGTTCGGGCAGGATTAGGGCGAGATCCCACGCGTTGCCGCCACCCGCGCAGAAGCCGACTGCGCCGATCCTGTCGTACCGTACATAGCTCAGATGTTTGAGGTCGTCGAGAGCTGCCACCATGTCACTGCGCCGTTCGTCCTGCGTCGTGCGAGCGTACGCTTGCTGCTGTTGCACGGCGTCAGTAAATTGGCCGGTTCCACCCTGACGCGAAAGCAGATCGATTCCCAGACCAACAAAGCCGGCAACAGCGACGCGGCGCGTTACATCCTTGATGTGGTCCACCAAGCCGCGATTTTCATGGATCACGATGACAGCAGGTAATTGCGCGGGCGGTAAGGGATCAGGGTGGGCCAGGTAGCCGAAGAGCGTCGAACCTTCGCCCGCGAAAGAGACATTGTTCGTGACGATGCCAGGCGTACCTTCGGGTACCTGCGGACCGGCAGCGTTGAGCGTCTGGGCCTCAGCAGTCCCAACTCCAAGGCTGGTGAGAGCAGTAATGGCAGCGGCGAGCCCGCCAGCATACTTGGAAACGCGCTCCACCAGTTCCCGGCGGCTGAATGCGCCATCGACGTAAAGGTGGACTAGTTCTTCGATCGGGTTATCGTTATTCTGCATGGGAGAATACTATCGCGCCAAAGGGCCAGCAGACAACCTCCCTGCAAATCTCTAGCGACGGGTTTCAGGCTCTCAAGCCGGTAATTTCTGTTAATGCTGTCGGGGGGTGGCTATTACTTTAAAGATACTCAAACACAATAGCCGACAGACGTGGTCCACCGCCAGGCTAGTGTAGTGGGTCAGAAATAAAGCAACTTATTAGCTCGCGGCGTGTTTAAACGGGCCAATATCATTCTGTTGGCTGCCGACGGCCGAGAAGACATCGAGATAGCTGCGGAGTTAGGAATCAGCCGTCACACTGTAGCGCGATGGCGAAAGCGTTTCGCGCATTCGGGCATTGAGGGTATCGAGCAGGACGCACCGCGCTCGGGGGGTGCGCGAATGCTTGATTTCGATGAAATCGTCCGCATGACCACGCAGGAGAAACCAATCGGAGCGACGCATTGGAGTACCCGCAGCATGGCGCGTGCGGCGGGCGTGAGTGAAGCCAGCATAAGGCGCGCGTGGCATGCGCACGGGCTCAAGCCGCACCGCGTGGATACCAGCAACGATCCGCAGTTTGCTGAAAAGCTGGAGGACGTGGTTGGCCTTTATCTGAATCCACCCGAACACGCCATTGTGCTTTCTGTGGATGAGAAGAGTCAAATCCAGGCGCTGGACCGCACGCAACCCGGCTTGCCGATGAAAAAGGGTCGAGGTGCAACCATGACGCACGATTACAAACGGCATGGAACGACCACTTTGTTTGCCGCGCTGAATACCCTGGACGGCAGAGTTCTCAGCCAGTGCCGTGACCGGCACACCAATGAGGACTGGATTGCGTTTCTACGCCTCATTGATCGGCGGACGCCCGCTGGCAAGCAGGTCCACATCATCGCCGATAACTACGCTGCGCACAAATATCCCAACGTGCAACGCTGGCTAAGCAGACATAAGCGGTTCCATATGCACTACACGCCAACCAGCTCTTCCTGGCTGAACATGGTGGAGCGTTTCTTCCGCGATATCACCCACAATCAGATCCGCCGTGGCGTCTTCCGCAGCGTCCCTGAACTGATCACCGCTATAGAGAAGTACGTGGCCCAGCACAATCTCGACCCAAAACCATTCATCTGGACCGCGAAGGCCTCCGACATTCTCGAAAAAGTTACCCGCGCGCGCAGGTCGCTTGATTAGGTTCAATCTTTCTGACGCACTACACTAGCTGCCCCAGCGTCCGAAGCGATGCCAAAGATGCGAGGACACAATCATCTTAACGGCATCGGTGGCATGACCGTATGCGGGTATAAGAACATTCTTAAAGAGAGATTCCACTTTGTCGACAACCGTTGTGCCGCGAAGACGGCGAACGAAGGCAGTGGCCGCGATTTCGCCTGCAAAGTTTAGGCGCATACTTTGATTGCCGTCCTCGTTCCAATGGCACTCCCACTTGCCGGTGAGTGACGGATCGAGGTTCCTTACAGCGTATGCGCGGCATTAATACCGAAATGACCGCCAATATCGTTACGGACATCTTCGATAAATCGTTGGTTAGTCAGGAAGAATGAGACTGCCGAATCCCACGTCTTTGTAGCCTCAACACTGCCCCATGAGTTTTTTAGTGCATGCATTTCGGGACAGGCGTTGATCCAACGAATAGCTTCGGCAAACTCGTGCAAAGTACCGATAGAACGTCGCAGGAAGTAGTGTCGGCGGGCCTTGCCAACGTCTTTAGTCTCGACAAAGCGACCAGCGGGATCAAGAACATCCAGCTTTGGAATGCTGTCGGCTTCAATCGCATTCAATTCGAGGCGGAGATCCTCGAATAGGACACACATCCTGGCGACAAGCACATCGAACTGCTTGCGGGGATCATTAGATTGCGGGTCGGATTTAAGTATGGCGCTGGGAACGGATATGCGAACCTCCGTAGTGTTCCGTCGAACCATCGTTATCTCTTAACGATTCTAGTCGTCCCTAGGCTGAGGCCCAACCGTACTTCACAGGGACGTGCTCTCACATTAGCATACCGGTATCGGCGTGAGCGAAGAATGCAAGGAGGACATCTAGTCTACGTAGCTGTCGCGGTAGCTGTAAAAAGCACACCCAAAATGGGTCTTTGAAACGTATGTTGCTGAAAGATTGGTGCGCCCGGCATGACTCGAACATGCGACCTTCTGGTTCGTAGCCAGACGCTCTATCCAACTGAGCTACGGGCGCGTTGGTAAGCACTTCCACTGTAGCGATTACCCTGCACTGGTGTCAATTGAAACTCAATCAAATGAAACTCAATCAAACCTTTTAAGTTAACCAGCATTTTCTAATCGAACAGTGAGCCTGGAGGAGGAGCGAAGCTCCGCC
>JBBSFW010000244.1:0-5400 GCA_038254805.1 Terriglobales bacterium | reverse complement strand
TTGCCGATGATGCCAACCGCATAACTGAATCCAACAAAAACAACAACACGTTTTCTCAGCCAATTCAGGTCCCATAAAGTGGCTACCAACACATCCCGTCGTACATTTACAATAACAATTGGCCATGTGCAGCACGAGGATAACCAAACGCGGCTCTTGCCAAATTGTATAGACGTCTCGCCGGAGAGTTAAAACTAGAGGTAATCATGACACCGTTAGAGTTTAAGGCGGTGCGTCTCCGCGCCCTTTTCAATGAATTCGCATCGCAATGGCGCAATGAACGGAACCCGCCTCGAATGCGTGGGATAACGTTCGCAATCCTGCATATCTGAGAATTATTGGCATGGGATGGGGTGCTGTGCCATTCATCCTCCGGGAATTACAATACAAGTTGAAAATTGGGGAGCCAGATGATTGGTTCGTGGCGCTTTTGAGCTTATCGGCATCGGGGCCGATTGCTTTGAGCCATGTGGACAGGTTGAATAGGGTCGTTGGGCAGACATCCGGACACGATGTGTAACCGAAAAAGATCACGCTGGGCTTGCCGGCAAAAGTTTTGTCCGTCACCCTTATCCCATCTTGATCCACCAATTCAAAGGGACCGCCGATCGACACGCTCACAGTCTGTTGCTTCGCTGTCGGCGATAACAGAAAGTATATAATAACGGCCGTCACAAGGGCCCCTACCGATACGACCGCCGCTCCCCGGATAATTCGCAACACGCTCATTGCGCCATTCTGCAATTTGGCCATGTCCGCTTTAGCACTGAGATCGGAAGTTTGCATAAGGTGCCATGTTCAGACACCGGCTGGATTAACCGTAATCCGGGAGTATAATTTGGGAGCACATGCCCGAGGAAGGCCGCCAATCCCGAGTTTTTGGAAGCCATACATAAAGTCGAAAAAGAATTTGCCGATAATCGTGTCCAGCGTTCCCTCTATCAACGGGCATGTGGCTACACATATGACGCGGTGAAAATATTCAACGGGCCGGATGGTGTTATTGAAGTTCCATACCGTGAGCATGTTCCGCCCGATGTTGCCGCGTTGGCCTTTGGGCGTCGAACAGAGCCTCGTCCTGATCGGTGTAAAGCTGACGCACGGCGAAGCCGCCGCCTGTAGCGAGCCGGCAGAGCGTGTCGGAAATCCACGCCGGCAAGCCCGATACATTGTCGAAGGAGAGCAGGTGGCCATTGTTGGCGGCGATAAAGAGGTCGCGATCCTCGCGCGGCAGGGCGCGCAAAGGCGCAGTGTTTGGATCGAGCAATGCTCGCAGCATTTTCGAAAACGTGGATTTGGCCGATCCCTGTTCGCCGGCCAGCACGAGAATTGGATATGGGCCGTAATAGCGGAGGACGGCGAGCGCCCACGCGATCACAAGCACGAAGTCGATATCCGATTGCACGTTCAGGAAGGGGAAATTAGCGCCAGTATGCGCCTACCATTCCATCAGCGGCCCATGCCCGAATCGTAATGCAGTTGTGGCCACCCGACTAACCGCGCGGCCACCGCCGCCCACCCGTCCAAAAGAATAAAGCAATAGCGTCCCGCGGACAGCAAGGTTGTCCAAGCAAGACATCGGTGTCTGCCGCACCATGTGGGTGTCTGCTGAGGCCCGTTGGAACGCTGTACCTCGACTGATCGACCGCGAAAGAAATGTCAGCTGCTGTGGCAACGCGGTGTGCCGCGAGACTCTAGCCTCGCGATCTAATACCAGAGAGGAGGGTATGGAGGGTATCTTGAGCGAATATGTCACGACCGAGCGTCTCTTCGCGGACGATAGTCTCATTCTGGCGGCCGGGCCGCACACACGGTGCCTTCGCACGGGGTCGAAACGAATTGAGGGTTCGCCGGCTTAGACGGGTCCGCAGAATTAATGTGTTGGACTTTGGGCTGCTGCACTTGGGACTAAACTGAAATGATCAAAATGGTTTCGATCGGGGGGTTGTTTTTAGGTTTTACCGTGATGTTCGCGGCCTTCATGAGCTGGCCCAATCCGACGAGCGTCGAAGCGCAAGTCGGTCCGGCTTCGCGCAAGGCTTGCGTTGCCCGGGACTTCGCGCTCGATGAGGGCTATGGCGTAACCCGCATGGAAACGCGCCTTGTCTGTAGCAAGTAGTAGGGAGCACGGAGTTTTCCCTACGCCGGGCACGGCAGCTTCACTTTGCCTGATCAGGAGACAGATCATGAAACTCATCACTAAGAAAAAACGAGCTCGAAGTCTCCGCGTTGGGGCTGTATGGGCATAGGGTCAGGGCTCCGCGAGCGCATGATCATGCAGTAACGCCTGTAGCCGCTGGTTGGATCAGACCTTGACGTCTGGTTAGCACTCAATATCTTGGAAAGTGAAATTCATGGCCTACTTTTCTTTGAAACCCTGCCTCAAAAAAGTATTGCTCGCGTCTGGACTTTTGCTCATTTCGGCGCAAGGACATGCGGGTCCGGGTTCAGAAGGCCCATTCCTCGGGTTGTCCGGGCACTGGTCGGGTGCCGGCACCATCACCATGACGAATGGCGTCACCGAACGGATTCGCTGCAAGGTGGACTATGCGGTTAATCCCACCGGCAAGGCGGTTCAGCAAACGCTGCGCTGTGCGAGCGACAGCTACATGGTGGAAATTAGCATCAACGTCATCTCCGAAGGCAGCTCGCTGTCCGGCTCCTGGGCCGAGGTGACCCGTGGTGTGTCGGGAAATATTTCCGGCCGCGCCAGCGGTGCGGAGATCTTGGCCAATGTGGCTGGCGCCGGCTTCACGGCCCGTCTCGACGTGCGGACTCAAGGTGAAAGGCAGTCGGTCACGATAAGGCCACAAGGCGGCACCGACGTGGCTGGCGTGTCGATTGCTTTGCGTAAATGATAAGGCTCTCAGGCCACTATCTCTCGGACACGCGCCGCCTGTCGCGCCATGACGCCAAATTTATGCCAATGGCGACGGCGCTCCGCGCGACGATCTCAAGGCTTATGACTGTCCGGCGCCCACTCGTCCAAAGGAATGAAGCAATAGCGTCCCGCGGACAGCAAGCTTGTCCAAGCAAGACATCGGTGTTGGCCGCACCATATGCGTGTCTGCTGAGGCTCGTGGGGAAGCTGTACCTCGACTGATCAGCCGCGTGGGGGCGCCAACGCGTGCGCCGCAAGACTCTAGCTTCGCGATCTAATACCAGAGAGGAGAGTATCTTGAGTGAATATGTCGCGTCCGAGCGCCTCGTCGCGGGAGACAGTCTCATTCTGGCGGAACTATCGCACAGGATCATTAACGAGTTTGCTTCAGCCATCTCCACCGTTTCGCTGGCTGCGTCGCGTTCTGGCAATGGCGAGGTCAAGGCCGCGTTAGCAGTGGTCATAGACCGCTTGCACAATTACGCGAGCGTGCACCGCGCCCTGGAGATGCCGGCGCACAACACCGAGACCGACGCATCGGCGCATCTCCGTCATTTATGCAAATCCATCAGCCGATCCAAACTGGGTGACAAGGGCGTAAGACTCGTCTTCGTTGAGCGCCCTCTCTGGATCCGTTCGGATCAATGCTGGCGGCTGGGCCTGATCGTCTCTGAGCTCATCACTAACGCGGTACGCCACGGCTTCGACAGCATCGGAGGAATGATTCACGTGGAGCTTCTTCCCTCAGACTCGCTGGTGGAATGTCGAGTTGCGGACAACGGTTGCGGCACCGCAGGTGCCCGACCAGGTCGCGGCCTCAAGATTGTTGAAACGTTAGCCGAGGCCATGGGCGGAAGAATCGAACATTTTTCTGGCGCCGAAGGCACGATGGCTGTGTTGATCTTTCCGAGATGTGCCCAACCGGGCACTACTCCTCAATCGTACCTTTCCACCGTCGCGCACCAAACAGGCTGCGATCGCCGATTTGTGGGCTGAAGAGTGAAGAATCGCACGCCTGCTTCAAGCAAAGGAGGTGCGCCAGCACGAACCATAACCACCGGTCGTGTGCTGGAGTATGCAGTAGCGGCTTTTACAGATCGAGCGAGCTTCGGCCCGTCGATTTCCCTAGAACGAGGCAAGAGCGTTCCACCTACAGCAAGGTTGTTCAAGAAGGAGAACACTTTTCGCGACACTGTAGGTTATCAGCTGCGGACTCACGGATCTCAGGAAAGCGAACAGACCACGACATCAAATGTTTTCGAATACACGAAGGCGTTGAAAGTAGGTGTGTGATGAGCAGGTCATACAACGACACCAAGCAGACGCCCGGCCTTCGGGGTCCCCTGTGGCAAACCGGAAGTTGGGTCGTCTACAGCAACTCGAAACAAGGAGTGAGATGATGGTGAAGAGCAAACTGTTCGGGTGCCTCGCCGCGGCCACGCTTGGGGCGGCAATCGCCGTTGCAACGCCCGCCATGGCAGCTGGCGGTGGCGGCGGTGGGTTCCATGGTGGGAGTGGTGGCGGCGGTGGATTCCATGGCGGGGGCGGTTTCGGTGGCGGCGGTGGATTCCATGGCGGGAGTGGTTCCGGTGGCATGCACGGTGGGTTCGGTGGTGGCGGAATGAATTTCGGCGGCGGCGGCTCCGGTGGCGGTGGGATGCATTTTGGTGGCGTGCCCGGTGGGGGCATGCATTTTGGCGGCATGCCCAGTAGGGGCATGGTCACCGGCCGAAGTGCATTCGTACCGGGTGGAAACCACTTTGTCGGCGCACCCGTCGCCGGATTCAACAACTCCAATAGATTCAACAATGCCAACAGATTCAACAACTTTGCTTTCCGGCATCACCATCGTGTCCGTAACTTTGCGTTCGTTGGTGCACCGTTCTTTGACGACTATGCGGCCTACGGGAATGGGTGTTGGCGCCAGGAATGGACCGGTTACGGCTGGCAGTGGGTTAACGCCTGCTACGGTTATGGCTACTGAATAGCCTGCAGCCATGCCTAAAGCATACCGACGAGCCGGATCCTCAAACCGGGATCCGGCTCGTGAACGGCATCGAGCTCTTCACCGATGGTGGCGAGGAGGACATACCGAAACTCCACCTCGCCCCCGTGGCGTCCATTCGTGGGCGCAGAAGTGAAACTAAATGGGGTAACTCTTGGGAAGAGCCGGGTCGAAAAGGACCTGTATGGACAAAGCCGAATGGTACAGCTCCTCGCCTGGAACCGCGCCGGCTAACATGCGGGAACTGGAAGTGCAGTTTGAGCACAAGGCTTCCGAATTGCGCTCCGCTTTCGTGGCGGAAATCGAGACGATTGCCACCGCTGCCGAATGAGCTAGACCCGTCGCGCGATATTGTGCGGCGGGCATCTCCCGTCCTTGTCACTTTGTCGGTGGGCTTGCCGTTCAGTGACTTCAGCCGTAACCATCGAGGATGATCAAAATCAGATATAGCGGATTTGCCGAGCCACCTCTCAAACCCACAATAAAAGAATCCAGAAAGAACTGGACTTCGGCT
>JBBSFW010000243.1:0-5408 GCA_038254805.1 Terriglobales bacterium | reverse complement strand
TGCACGAACACATGAGGGGAGCGATAGCCTCCGCAGTTACCGGCTACAGGGTTGCGCTGAAATGCGTCGGGAGTCACCGGAATCGAGACGTTGGTGTTCGTAGCCCCAGCTATCCAGATGTTCCCGCTCCGATCGACTACCATCCCGTTGTAATAGGGAAGGCGCCCGTAACAGGCTAATGAGAATACGAACAATAGCGCGAAACGTATCATTCTCACGTCAACACACTTCCTTGCTGGACCTGTGCCAGAACGACAACCTGCAAAAGCTCGCGTTACCAAGCAGCGGGATGACGCATTTTCAATTGTACTGAGCAGTCGACGCTCTTGGACCTGAACACGTTCTTGAATTGCAATCCGGTCCACTTCATCCAGTGAGATCTCATCACTGCGGCGGTCGTAGAGTCTTGTTGTGCGCGCGAACTCATGGTTGGCGATGGCCTGCGATCTGATCCACCTCAGTCCATCTTTGGGGTAGCGCCCTCAAATACGGCTTGCTTCTTCTGCTCATGCTCTTCAGATTCCACCTCACGGTGTACACCTTTGCACTAAAGCGAATGCCCTCCAGAGAACTGCGAACGATGGCTTCAGATCGCCTTGGTCTCTTCCAGGCTTTCGCCTTCGTTCCCGTTTAGGCTTCTCCATACCGTTCCGCTCTCTCAAGGGCACCGGAGTGTAGTTACCTGTTTTGGATATACTGCTCCTCATCCAAGCGCCAGAGGGACTTGAACCCTCGCGACCAACGCGCTGCTCAGCGCAAAGTAGACTCGGGTCGATTCCATCGCGATCTGCTTTTACCTTATGCGCCTTTACCAGTCCCGCATTCGTTCCAGATCCTGGGTAAACGTGCCGAACACCGCTTCGTCGATCTGCGGCTCCTTTTGGCCCTGTACCTCGATCCGGATACAGCCGACGGTCGGTATAGTAATTTCATAATTGTCTCCTCTGCCGCGAGCGAAGCACGCTGGAAACCAATGACTTTCCTTCGCGTGCTCTCCGCCTTACGGCGAGGCAAGACGCCATTTCCCACGCACAAGCGAACGCGTCCGGGTCGGATTCACAAGCGCTCATCGCGCCAGACTGATATCGACCGCTGGTCAGCCCCCGGCTAATTGGAGCATAGTCCTTCTGGCGCCCGTTTTGATCCCCAGTTGCGGCACCCTGCCGTGGCGTTCACAATCTCTAAGAATATTTTTCCGCCTTGTAAGCGACTGCTGGGTCATAGACTTGCAGCACAAACCACAAACCCACTTCGCCTCCCGCCGTCCACCGGGCTCGTAAAATCAAATCACTTGGGAGAATCGGCACAACCATTAACCTGGGCGCAGTCGAAACCGGGAACGGGGAAGGGAGCAAATTTTTAAAGAAACAAGCAATGTTTTGCGCAGATGCGCAGACGGCCTGTAATCAACTACTTACGAGGTGACCCGGGCATCGCATCTCGAGAGCGCGAGTTGGTACACCGGCGCGGTGTCCCAGGCGCGGTTATGATATAGTAGCTACCGGCGGGTAAGGTGCCGTAAACTTGCTTCGCTTCCAGCCATCATTTGTACCAATATTTAGGAGATAACATGCAACTTCGTCCGCTGCACGACCGCATTCTGGTGAGACGTCTGGATGAACAGGAGTCCAAACGGGGCAGCATCATCATTCCGGACTCTGCCAAAGAGAAGCCGCAACAGGCCGAGGTCGTCGCCATCGGCGCCGGTAAACTGCACGAAGAGACGGGCGACCGTCAAACCATCGACGTCAAGCCGGGGGATCGCATTCTGTTTGGGAAGTATTCCGGCTCGGAGATCAAAGTGGGCGGCGAAGAGTTCCTGATCCTGCGTGAGGACGAGATTCTGGGGGTTCTCTCCTGATGTCAGGGTACCTTCGCATACTGATCCTCGCGGCCGTTGCGTTGGGAATTGGGTCTGCGCAAACGAAAGTTGGCGTCATCAATTCGCAGCAGGCCGTATTCGGGACCGCCGAGTTTAAGAAATGGAAGACAGACGCGGAGACGCGTTTTAAGCCCCGACAGGACCAGCTTCAAAAATTGCAGAAGGATCTCGCGGACATTCAGGCTCAATTGCAGAGCGGCAAATTGAACCAGCAGGGCGAGCAGGAACTCACTGCTCAGGGCCAGCGCAAGCAGCGCGAAGGGCAGCGCATGCAGCAGGACTATCAGGACGATCTGGATCGTGAACAGAACGATGTGTTGCAAAAAATGGGCACCCGAATGCGCGATCTCGTTACCAAGCTGGCCGAATCCAAAGGGCTGGACGTGGTGATGGACGCTGGTAACACGGTCTTTTTTAAGCCTGCTCTCGACATTACGAACGAGGCCATGACGGCTTATGACAAAGCCTATCCGGTAAAATAGCGGCTGGCCATGTCCAGTTACCTGGAAGAGTACGGCTCGGCCGAGGAGCAAAAGGCCAAACGCGGCAGGTTTGTAAAACGCGCCGTCATTGGCCTCATTCTGGTATTGACTTTGGCCGGCTTGGGCTACGTGTTGTTCAAAAACTATCCCGAAGAGCGGCAAGCGAAGGCCTTTCTCGAGAACTTGCGAAAGCCGGATTTTCAGGCAGCTTATCGCATGTGGGGGTGCACGGAATCCACTCCCTGCCGCGACTACGGCTTCCAGAAATTCATGGAGGATTGGGGCCCCAAGGGCTCCCATGCCGATATCGGGTCCGCGCACATTGGCATGTCGCAATCCTGCGGAACGGGCGTGATTCTCCGAATCGATTACAACGGGGCTGAGGCCGTTCCTTTGTGGGTGGAACGTGGCACCAACCTGGTCAGCTTCGCTCCCTGGCCTGAGTGCCCCGGACGTCATCTGCATATCGGAACGTTCCTGCGTTCTCTCTTGAAATAGCACTAAGGCCGATAGCGCGCGAAAACATGAATTTCGCAATCGTGGGAGCGGGTCTGATTGGTGCGAAACGCTTAAAATCATTTCGTGCCAGACACGTTTTGATCGGAGCTGCCGACCTGGTGCTGGAGCGGGCGGAATCGCTAGCGAACCAGTATCCAGGCGCAGCGGCGACCACGGACTGGCAAGCCCTGGTTCAGCGTCCGGACGTGGATGCCGTGGTGGTCGCCACCACCAACGACGCGCTGGCCCCGGTGTGTCTCGCGGCCATCTCGGCAGGAAAGCACGTCATGGTTGAGAAGCCGGCCGCGCGCACAAAACAGGAACTGGATGCGGTTATCAAGGCAGCATCCACCAGCGGCGTCATCGTGCAGGTTGGGTTGAATCATCGTTATCATCCCGCGCTGCGGAAGGCGCGCGAGATTGTGGATTCCGGAGTGCTCGGCCCGTTGATGTTTGTACGCGGGCGTTATGGGCACGGAGGACGAGTGGGGTACGACCGTGAATGGAGGGCCAACCCGGAAGTTTCCGGCGGCGGTGAATTGATCGATCAAGGCGTTCACCTGATCGATCTGGCCCGGTGGTTTCTGGGCGAGTTCACCGGCATCGAAGGGCACGCGCTCACGTATTTCTGGGACATGCCTGTCGATGACAACGCCTTTCTTTGTTTGCGCACTCCCCGGGATCAGGTGGCGTGGCTGCATGTAAGTTGCACGGAGTGGAAGAATATGTTTTCGCTCGAAATCTATGGGCGCGATGGGAAGCTCGACATCCGGGGGCTCGGCGGCAGTTACGGTGTCGAGAGTATCGCCTACTATAAAATGTTGCCGCAAATGGGTCCCCCGGAAACCACTATGTGGGAGTTCCCCGGCGAGGATGTGTCGTGGAGTCTGGAGATGGCGGATTTTGAGAGAGCGATTGCGACTGGACGTACGCACGGTCCAACTCTCGCCGACGCCGCCGCGGCGCTGACGATTATCGGGCAAATCTACGCGGGGTCGGGCTATTCCGGACCTCAGGCCCTCGCGGCCGATTCGCGCAGAAGAAGATGATCATCACTCGTAGTCCGCTGCGGCTTTCTCTCGGCGGCGGCGGAACCGACTTGCCGTCTTACTACGAAAAGTTTGGCGGATTCCTGATTGCGGCTGCTATCGACAAGTATGTTTACATCACCATCCATCAAACATTCGCACGCGAATTGATTGTGAAGTACTCCCACCTGGAGCGGGTCTCATCGGTCGATGAAATCGAGCATCCCATCGTCCGCGAAGCCCTCCGAATGGTTAACATCCAGGAGCCGAATTTAGAAATTACAAGCATGGCGGATATTCCGGCGGGAACCGGGTTGGGTTCCTCCGGCAGCTTTACTACGGCGCTGCTGAAGGCGCTTCATACACTGTTGAAGAACTTAGTGCACCCGGCCGAACTCGCTGAACAGGCTTGCGAGATTGAGCTGACACGTCTGGGCGAACCGATCGGCAAGCAGGATCAATACATCTCGGCCTACGGTGGAATCACGTGTTTCCGGTTTGAGCCGGGCGGCCGCGTGGAAGCCTGGCCTCTCCGGCTGTCCACGGAAACACTGCACAACCTGGAAGACAATTTGATGCTGTTTTTTACCGGCTTCGCTCGATCAGCTTCGTCGATTTTGAAGGAGCAGGATGAAAAGAGTAAACAGGACGACGCTGCAATGATGGAGAATTTGCACTTCGTGAAGGACCTGGGACTGAAAAGTCAAAGCGCCCTGGAAGCTGGCGATTTGCGTGAGTTCGCCGCCCTGATGGCAGTGCATTGGGAGCACAAGAAAAAGCGGTCCAGCGGCATGAGCAATGGCCAGATCGATGAGTGGTATGAGTTGGCCTTGAACAATGGCGCGCTCGGCGGCAAGTTGATCGGAGCCGGCGGGGGCGGCTTTCTGATGTTTTACTCCGAAGAGAAAAGCCGGCTGCGCCACACCCTCACCAGGGCCGGATTACGAGAGGTTCGGTTTCGGTTTGACTTCGAGGGTACCAAAGTGTTCGCGGCATGAGCCTGCCCTGCGCGATTCTGGCCGGCGGCCTGGGCACGCGCCTCTTTCCTGTCACTGAGCGGATTCCCAAAGCTCTGGTGGAGGTGGCCGGTGTGCCCTTTATCAGCCACCAACTCAGGCTTCTCCGATCGCGCGGGATTCAAGACGTGGTGTTATGTATTGGTCACCTGGGAAGCAGGATACAGGAATATTTGCAACATCATCCGGAACCCGGCATGCACATTGCATTCTCCCTGGATGGGCCCACTCTGCTCGGGACGGCGGGGGCATTACTCCCGGCGCTCCCTTTGCTGGGCGACTCGTTCTTCGTGGTTTACGGAGATTCGTATCTGCCCTGTGACTATGAAGCGGTGGCATCCGCTCATCGAAAGAGCGGGAAAGAGGCTTTGATGACTGTGTTCCGGAATGAAGGCTTATGGGAGCAGAGCAATGTTGAATTTGCGCATGGTGACATTCTGGCCTATGACAAGAAGAACCGAATTGAGCGCATGCGTCACGTCGATTACGGACTGGGCGTGTT
>JBBSFW010000242.1:0-5419 GCA_038254805.1 Terriglobales bacterium | reverse complement strand
CGCATGTTTGCAGCGAAGATGGGGAAAAATTCCTGGAGCGCTTCTGACCCTTTGCAAGCCGCCGTCAGCCCATTCTTCTTGCCGTACCGTATGCGCTTTCGTAGCTTCGGGTTGAGCCGGTTAAACACTTCATCGAGGCTAGGCGACAGATCAACACTCATGGCGATCTTGGGCGAGTCATGAGCCCAGCCCACACCTCCACTCGTGGCGGCCCGAATTTCGATCCGGCGGGCGCGTAGCGATTTTGCCAAGTTGGTCGCTTGCTCCAGCAGGCCGTTAGCGGCCTGGTCCGAGTCGCCCAGCACACCCCCATAAGAAAAGAACGGCATCGAAACGAGAGAACGGCCAAACAGGAGGCTTTGGATGGAAAACAGCGGAAGAATACCGATGATGTTTTCCCCCTTAGTGGCTGCCAAGTAGTATGGCTTGTGTCCGTACGTTTCCTGGACAGCGGCGCGCCAGGTCCAGCGATGATAATTACAAGCATCGGGGCGTGCCTCGACGAATTCATCCCAACGCGCGCCATCATTCCAGATTTCAACCCTCATGCATTCGCGAACCGATGATGGTGGATGGAAGCGTCGGCACTGCCGCCCTCAGGCCGCACGAGATCGTGGTAAAGGTCAGCGAAAGTGACGAAACGAAAATCTCGAACGAGCCCGAGAATCTTCGCTTCTGTCGATCTTAGATTGACGTAACTTTGTAAATGGCGGAACGGATCCATACGCAGGCGCGGATGATCAGGATCAATCTCGCGTGGATGTATATAGAAGTTAACGGGACGGCCCGCGCTGAGGACATCACGGGCCATTCTTTTGATCAACCATGCCGGGAAAAGGCGAAAGTACCCGCCGCCGAAGAAGCATAGGCCGGCTCCGAACAAAGGGCGTACGGAAATTGGGAACTCAATTAAATCTCCAATCCGGTAGGGTGCTGACGGGGCGCCCTTCAGGCCACCATCCCGCCGCCGGGCCGGGAAAACGGAGGAGTCATACCGGTACCCTGCCTGTTCGAGCATATCGAAAAACCAAGGTGTCTGCTCATTGACCGAGAACCCGGGAGCCCGATATCCAAGCACTTCGGAACCCAGGATGTCTTCGATCACCAGGCGCGCGGTGCGAATGTCCTCAAAGAAACGCTGCTGACCCATTTGAAATGCGAGTTGATGAGCGAACCCATGCGAGGCTACCTCGTGGCCGAGCGCACTGGCCTCGCGCACCAAGTGGGGGTAGCGCTGAGCGACCCACCCCAAGAAGAAGCATGTGACACGAATCCCACTTTCCTGGAACATCTCTAGCAAATGGCGGAAATTGTGTTCTACGCGACTCGGCAAGAGGTCCCATTGCGCTAGCTTCGGCGTAGAAGGCAGGTTCAAGATATGAAACCAATCTTCGACATCTACCGAAAATACACAAGGCGGCCCCAGAGAGTCGGTTTTCATGTAATCTTCTCCTGCGCCCCTCTGGAGAGGGCAGGAATGTCCCAAACGGCAAATTTCCGGCCAAATACCGCCTCGAAAACCCCGATAATCGCTCCGACGGTCCCAAGCACGACGTAGAAGGGCACTGAAAAAACGCGGAGCGATGTTTTCCCCGCAGAAGCCTGCAATAACCCGAGAGCCGCAAAGCTGTAGAACACCAGTTGGGCGCCGAGCACCACTGCATAGAACGGCTCCCTGGCAAGGGCAGCGCTCGCTCCTAGGACCAGGATCATCGGTAGCAACGTCAACCATCGCAGTAATTTATGAGATATAAACTCCCATAGCCGGACGCCACGCAGGGTGTGCCGCAAAAGCCACATACCCAGCATGCCTTGCGAGCAAATACGGCGACGGCGCTGAAACTCTTCGACTACGGAAGGCGTGTCGCGCTCGAAAACCTTGGCTTCTGGTTCATGCAGAACCCAGTAGCCCCGGTGCGCCACTAGTAACGGGAGTTCGAGGTCATTGGCTAGCTCGGGCCGGCAGGGCGAATATAAGTCGCGACGCAGGCAGAAGATGGCCCCGTCACAGACCAGCACCGCTCCCATGAGGCTTTCCAGACGCTTAAGACTCTTTTCGTAGCCCCAGTATGCGCCCGCTCCGCTGCCGATAACGGAATCATCGGCGATAACGTACGAGTCGCCCGTCACGCAACCAACGCGCGGATCGGCGAAGTGGCGCACTATTCGCTTCAGGCTTGAGCTATCAATACTGGCGTTAGCATCGGTGAAGAATAGAATATCGCCGCGAGCTATTTTGACCAGTTCATTGAGAGCCCGGACCTTACCGCCCCGGGGATCAAGCCGAATCCACCGCATCCGCGGATCGCGAATCGAATCCAGAACCTCATCGGTGGCATCAACCGACCCATCGGAAGCAACCAGGACCTCCAGCTTGTGTTTGGGGTATTCCCAACGGAGCGTTTGATCAATTTTCCAGCGAATATCTTTTTCTTCATTTCGAGCTGCAATCACGACCGAAACGGAGGGTTCGTAGCCATCTCGCTGGTTGGGTCGGACCCGCAAAATAGGCGCTAATAAGCCGAGTAAAATTGCATATCCGCCATAGACGTAAGCGATCCAGGTTACACCGAGATAGAAAACCACATGAGCAGCGCTCACCGGGATCCTTTACTGAAGAGTGAAACGTTAGTAGCTTTAACCATCAACGAGGACATGCAACCGTGAGTTGAGCACTGCGCCTGGGAACCACTTCCACATCGCAGCTGTCCACCTCGGTCGCGACGGACTGAGACAGCAGATTTACTGAGAGCACCAGCCGGCTCCGATTCTTCATCTGCACCAACAGGCCTTCGATGCCCTTCAGCGGCCCACGCCGGACTCGCACCCACGACCCTTCTCGCAAGAAGGGATTGGAACAAAACTGCTTACCACTCTGCAGGAGTCTTTGGATCGATACGATCTCGGTATCGGTGACAGATTCAAGGGAGCCACCGCTCCCTAAGATGCGAACGGCGCCGTTACTTCGTAACACAGCCAGACGCGCTGAGTGATGATCCACAAATCGCGCGAACACGTAGCCTGGGAAGATGGGTTGGTGCACCAGCTTCTTACGGTCCTGCCAGTGGTGAAACTCTTCATTGAGAGGAAGATAGTTCTCCACGCCCTTGGAGCCCAGTTCCGCGCTGACAACCTTTTCAAAACGTGAACGCGTCTGCACCGCGTACCAACGAGGCTCGGAGCGTTCGATCGATTCTTCGCTGAGAGGCGTCATATCATTTCGAGTGGCCGGGCAAGCTCCGCCCTTTCACTTACATACGGTTCTTGTAAGCGATTGAAAGCGCTGAACTATTAACATACCGCGAAAACCACCAGGTTGGTTAGTTCCAACAGTACCGCAACTAGCGGGCACCCCGCCCCAATACCAAAATTTTCAGGGTTTGGAACAGAATCAACAAGTCCAGTCCGACCGAGAGGTTTTTGATGTAGAACAGATCAAAACTCAGCTTGTCGGCGTTGTCATCCAGCGAATTGCAGTAACCCCTCTGGATCTGAGCCCACCCCGTCGCACCCGGTTTCACGGCCCATCGCTGGTTATAGAAAGGGATGCTAGCGGACAACTCTTCTTCCATGTTGCACGCAAATGGCCGCGGTCCCACGAAATACATCTCTCCACGAAGGATGTTCCATAACTGGGGCAGCTCGTCGAGGTGTGCGATCCGGATCAAGCGGCCCACGCGCGTGATCCGCACGTCCCTCCTCTGCGCAGGCTTGGCCATGCCATCCGCGTCCGAGTTGTGAGCCATGGAGCGGAACTTGAATATGGTGAAGGGCTGGCCATCTTTGCCAATCCGCCGTTGCCGAAAAATGATGGGACCGCGCGAATCGAGGCGGATCGCCACCGCGATAAGCGCCATGAGGGGACACAACAGCACCAGCCCCACACAGGCAAACAAGATGGAAGCCACTCGCTTATAAAGAAGCAGGCTTTTGGAGACTCGAAAGCCGTCCGCGGCAAGCGACCAACTCGATCGCAACGAGGGCAGATGTACCTTTCCTGTGATCGTCTCATAGACGGCAACACCGTCCTGGACAAGGACATCACTGGCGTTGACAAGCTCTTGAACGGCCACCTTCCCAGGCTCACGCTCCAAGACGATGACTCTGGATACCTGTTCTCGCCGGACTATACTTGAGAGCTGCTCCAGGGTCCCGAGTCTTCGTAAACCATTGCCGTTGGAGTGAACCGCTTGGTCCACACAACCGAGAATATGGATGCCGAGCTCCGGTCGAAGAGCGATTTCGCGAGGAAGCGCTTCTGTCAAAGCGCCCGCACCGAGGAGGAGCGTTCGGTGCTGCAATCTTCCCGACCGGTTTAGAACATAGAAGACATAGCGCCAAGCAGCTAACAGGATTCCGGCCAGACAGATCCAGATGAGGAAGGCGCCGCGGGCAAGCTGGAGAGCGGGGTATGCGTAATAAATGAACGTCAGCAGAACGCAGACGGTGCCAAGCACCTGAACCAGGCGCACCATACCTTCCCGGGGGCTGCTGAGCACAATGGATTCATAGAGATCGTAATAGTGCATCGACAGCATGCATACCAGCAATGCCAGGAGTATCTTATAGACGCCATGGTCGTAGAGGATGATGATATCTCCGTCCCGGCCAAACCATGAAAAAATGGCGATGAGTAGCGTGAAGACAATAATGAAGCTTTCAGAAAGCGCCAAAAGCAGTGTCCGTCTCGAAAAATGGACACGCAAAATGCGGATCATCGGCCCAACGCCGGCGATGCGGGTGAAGATTCGGAATGTATAGCAGCTTGGAACATACAGCCAGCTTAGGCAGCACTTCTAAGGTAGTTTCCTTTGTGCGTGCAATTCAAGCACCAGCTTTCAATATGCTCTGCGTCGAATTTTGACACGAGCTGGACCGAACATTCGGATAGATTCCCAAATTGTAGAACCGACGTCCCGGAGGGCTGACAGTGCGGATCATTCGCTCGCCGATTGACTGTGTCATCATGATTCGAGTGGTTACGATCCGACTGGTCTGAGCATTGCTTCAGAAAGCGATTCAACATGGTTACGAGTTCGGCCCCACCGATGGCGGTAACGAGGAATCCGGGAACGCAGGCGTCCACTCATGTGATAACGTACCTGAAATTCGCCGGCCTTGGGCTGTTGATAGTGGCTTTGTACTGGCAGGTGCTGCCCTCGATGATCCTGGACTGGTGGACAGAGGAAGGCTATTCCTATGGCTTTTTGGTTCCCCCCCTGGCCTTTTACATTGCTTGGCAACAGCGGGCGCGGATTGCGGCAGTCCCTGCGCGTCCAGACATGCGAGGATTGATTCTCATTGCGGGAGCCTGCTTGGCCTTCCTGGCGGGCAAATTGGGGGTGGAAGACTTCCTCAGCCGCATTTCGCTGGTGATCTTGCTGGCCGGGCTGGTTTGGACGTTTTGGGGCTTTGATCG
>JBBSFW010000241.1:0-5458 GCA_038254805.1 Terriglobales bacterium | reverse complement strand
GGGCTCCGACATTCACCATCGAACAGAAGATTTCCGGAAGGTCTATCGGAGTGTTCTGGCCGATTTGAAAGAAGTTTTTGGGACCTCGAACGACGTGTTGACTCTGGTCTGTTCCGGTACAGGCGCGCTCGAAGCCTCTGTTACCAATCTGCTGTCTCCCGGGGACAATGTGGTGGTTTGCTCGGCCGGAAAGTTCGGCGAGCGCTGGACCGAACTGGCCAAGGCGTTCGGGCTGAATGCCACTGTTTTGGAGGCCCCCTATGGCGACGCCGTCACTCCGGATCGCGTGGAAGCCGCACTGCAATCCGTGCCTAATGTGCGCGCTGTGATGGTACAGGCATCCGAGACCTCCACGGGCGCGGCTCACGACGTTCGTAGCATGGGCGAGATGATCAAGCGAACGGACGCACTCTTCCTGGTAGACGCGATCACAGGACTCGGCACCATGCCGCTCGACATCGACCGTTGGGGATTGGATGTGGTCATCGGAGGCTCCCAGAAGGCTTTTATGATTCCGCCCGGAATGGCGTTCCTGTCACTCAGTCCCAAGGCGTGGGCTGCCGCAGAATCCTCTAAACTTCCCAAACTCTACTTCAATCTGAAGAAAGAGAAGAAAAACGCGGCGAGTGGGGAATCCAGTTGGACGCCGAACACCTCTCTCGTACTGGCGCTCGCCGAAGCTTTGAAGTACGTCAAGAGCATTGGGATGGAGAACCTTGTGGCGAATGCTCAGTTGCTGGCGAAGGCCACACGATCGGCAGTTACCGAACTGGGTCTCGAATTATTCGCACCCAAATCTCCCGCCGCTTCTGTTACCGCCGTTCGGGCTCCCGCGGGGATAGACTCCAGTGTGATTGTGAAGGAGTTCCGTAACCGGTTCGGCTCCATCATCGCGAATGGTCAAGGATCTATGAAGGGCCAGATCTTCCGCATCGCGCACCTCGGCTATTTCGATTTCCCCGATCTCTTCGGCGTCATTGCCGAACTTGAAATCATACTAGCGGCAAATGGCTTCCCAGTCACATTCGGGAAAGGCGTCGCTGCGGTCCAAAACGTGTACGCCGACGTCGCGCTCGCGAAAGAAGCGGCTGCTGTTTAGCAATCAGCAGCACATTCCAGCTTGTTCCCGGCTAAGCTCTGTAGCAGATGAAAATACTAATTGCTGAACCTCTGGCCCCCGCGGGCGTGAAACTGTTGCAGGAGCAACCCGGTTGGGAAGTGATAGTTTCCAACCCCAAAGACTACTTGCAACATCTCGCGACGGCGCACGCTTTGCTGGTCAGAAGCGCAGTCACGGTTAATGCGGCCGTCCTGAAGAAGGCGCCGGAGCTTCGGGTGATAGGCCGCGCTGGAGTGGGTGTCGATAACGTTGATATCCCGGCTGCAACTTCGGCCGGCGTACTGGTAATGAATACGCCTGGCGGCAATGCCGTCTCCGTCGCTGAACAGACTCTTGCGTTGATGCTTGCGCTGGCCCGTTCCATTCCTCAAGCAAGCGCTTCGACCAAGTCGGGCAAATGGGAGAAGAAAAAGTTTCTTGGCACGGAGCTGCGCGAAAAAACCTTAGGCATCATCGGCCTGGGGAGCATCGGCCGGGAAGTGGTCAAGCGGGCGAAAGCGTTCGAGATGCGGATTCTGGCGAGCGATCCTTACGTGAACTCGAGGACCGCCAAAGATGTGGGGGTGGAGCTGGTAGATCTCGCCACTCTGTATGAACAGAGCGACTACATCACGTTGCATACAGCCCTCACACCCGAATCACAGCGGATGCTGTCAACCGAGGCGTTCGCCAGGATGAAGCCAGGCGTGCGGATCATCAACTGTGCCCGCGGCGAGTTGATCGATCAGCCGGCCCTCACACGGGCTATAGAAGAAGGCAGGATAGGTGGGGCAGCACTCGATGTGTTTGAGAAGGAACCGCCGCCATCCGACGACCCGATATTCTTGCTGGACCAGGTGATCGCCACGCCGCATATCGGCGGCTCTACGGAAGAAGCCCAGGAGATTGTGGGCGTTCGTATCGCCCAACAGGTGGTCGAATATCTCCAAAAGGGTGTTGCTCTGAACGCGGTGAACATGCCTGCGCTTACGCCCGAGCAATTTAAAACGCTGGGTCCCTTCGGCGCTCTGGCGGAGCGTCTCGGAACCTTTGCGTCTCACATTTCAAATGGAAATCCCAAGACGGTTCGGCTGATCTATTTTGGAAAAATCGCCGAACATAACACGCACCTGGTTCGGAATGCCGGCTTGGCAGGTGTGCTGAATCGGTCTCTCGCCCAGAAGGCGAACTCAATCAATGCCATGCAGATCGCGGGTGATCGGGGACTGACCGTAGCCGAGCGGCACGATAAACGAACCAGCCACACCGATTCGGTCCGGTTGGAACTGGAGACCGATCAAGGCGTAACCGCGGTGGAGGGTGCCGTCGTGCTGGATCACCCCCGTCTATTGCAGATAGACGACATCTACTGCGAAGCACCTCTGGATGGAAATCTTACGCTTCTAAAAAACCAGGACGTGCCAGGTGTCATTGGCTATGTCGGCGTCCTGCTCGGCCAGAAGGGCATTAACATCGCGACGTTTTCACTGGGCCGGCGCACTGCTGGCGCCGAGGCCGTGTCGGTGATTCAAACAGACATACCGGTTCCAGACGATGTATTGGCCGAGCTTTTGCAAAATCCCGCTGTGACGCTGGCCCGATCAGTCGAGTTCTCAAGCTGACGGATACTCTAAAAGGAACCGCGCGGTGAAGTCGCCGCCGCGCGGTGTGTGGCTAAGTGGATTGGACAACTTCTTGATTACCTTATCGGAAGACATTCAACAACTTTGAATCAAAAGTCATTTTTTTGAGGAAGATCTCCGTCGCTACTGGCGATCCGTAGCTCTTTGCGCAAGACAGATACTTCTTTCGGCGCTCGAATCCCTACTTTGACGGACTGAGCGCTCAGTTCGAGAAATTCTATCTCGATGTCGCTTCCAATCAACAGGGCCTCCCCGGCACGGCGACGTAGGACTAGCATCGCTGGTCCTTTTTGAACCGCAATTCCAGATCGGGAACCTTTTCGGATTTTGAAAAGACGGCATCGCCCCAAATCACGTGCAAAGTGGGAGTTGAAGATAGGAGCTGTGGCATGTTCAGCCACGAATGTGCACGCCTCAGGCCGTTTAATGCGGAACGGATTCGGGTTTAGCCGCTTGTTCCGGCTCGTTGCGCTCCACCACCACCGTGAAATGGGCTACGGTGGCAGCAATCGCTCCGATTCCCGCAAGCACAGGGGCTCCGATGACGCCGATCGCCGCAACCGTCAACGGAATCTCAAGAAAAGTATGCCCCTTCTCGTCTTTAACGATAATGCGGCGAACATTGCCCTCATGGAGTAGAACTTTCACTTTCTCCACCAACTCACGGGACTGTACTTTGATTTCTTCGAATACACTGGCCATAGTGCCTCCCATTCTAGCGACACCGAACCAGGCACTTTCACCGATAGCGATAGCGACGATGACCCGCGCCAGAAATTCGGGAGAGGCAATCCTGCAATCAGCCGCTCTGAAAGAGCTTTGCAAACTGGGCCTGCCCGTCTTTGTCGCGGACGCAGGGTCGATTGCGGAGTTCGTGAAGGGCCTCGCGGACCTCCCTGGCGTGCAACTGCGAGTGGAAGGCGTTTGGTGCAACAAGTGAAAGGATCGATGCAACGCGCCATCGCCGCAGGCCATCGGTTCATTTTGTATACAGAGCCCGATAAGAAGCAATTCTTTGAGCATCGCGCCCGGACTTTCATAGCAGATGCCTTGGAAAGAAAGCGGCAGTTTGCATGGCGGCCAGGGATGGGCAGAGCTTCGCCACGTTTCCAGTAGGCCAACAGTGCACCGAAGCAGCTTTCAATTCACTGGCCAGCTTTTTCCAGGGACCTTTACCGGACCAGCTTTATGGGCCATTGGTATTGGATGCCGATGCGGTCAGTGCATTCATCGCGCACGCTCCCGATGACCTTGGTTGGGGATGGCGGACATACGTGATCGCTCGAGCAGCACGAGCGCAACTGACCGTTTCGGCGATTGTTGGGCAGTTTCCGTGCCCTCTGGCGCAGCGAATAGAAGATGACGAGGGCTCACGCTTATACCGCCTTCAGCAGCTCAGCCAGAATATCGATGGCCTGCGGCTCGGGCTAAGAGACGCGATGTCTTCCTGACTTCGGTTCGCGTGTACGGGCGCCGCGAAACCCGTATCATACAAAATTATGGCCATCGATCCTTCTGTCAGTGTTGCGCATACCGCACGGGTTCACCCGGACGCCGTGGTAGGGCCGCAATCCATAATTGGCGAGTTTTGCATTATTGAACAAGATGTCCGGATCGGTCGGGATTGCCGGCTGGAACCCTATGTATATATCAAGCGATGGACCACGCTTGGGGACCACAATGAGATCTCCGCCGGCACGGTGCTCGGCACGGATCCACTGGATAAGACCTTTGGTGGAGAGCGCAGCTATCTGGTGGTTGGGAATGCCAACAAGATTCGAGAACATTACACCGTTTCACGCGGAACGGAGCCGGAAAGTGTCACGCGAATAGGGAATGACAACTACATCATGACGTCTGGCCACATCGCGCACAATTGCGTTATCGGCGACAACGTCGTGATTGCAAGCTGCGCTTTGGTCGCCGGGTATGTCGAGGTGGAGGACGGAGCCTTCTTGTCTGGCGGCGTAGTTGTACATCAGTTCTCAAAAATTGGCCGCTTGGCTATGATTGGCGGCAACACGCGGGTAAACCGCGACGCCCCGCCATTCTTCCGCTATTCGGATTTCGATATCGGCCCTGGCGGACTGAACATAGTCGGTCTCCGGCGCGCCGGGTTTCCAAAGGGAGAAATTGCTGCACTCAAAGCCGCCTACCGCCTGCTCTACCGTTCGGGGCTAAAGTTAGAAGAGGCGCTGCTGCGAATCGACTCGGAAGCGCGCACAGAAAATACGCAGCACCTGGTGCAGTTTATCCGGAGCAGTAAACGCGGCATCTGCCGGGAAAGGCGAAATGCAGACCTCCCTCTCGACTGACGCTCTGCCCCGCAGGTTGAACCTGCTGGACGCGATCTCGCTTGTGGTGGGCATCGTGATCGGAGGCGGCATTTTTGTGGTCCCGAACCTGGTAGCGCGCAGTTTGCCGTCCACGCGCATGATTCTGATCGCCTGGATTTTTGCGGGAGCAGTGTCATTTTTCGGAGCGCTTGCCTGTGCTGAGCTAGGGGCCGCAATCCCCTCCACTGGGGGACAATATGTCTTTCTTCGCGAAAGCTACGGGCCCTTCGCAGGCTTCCTGTGCGGCTGGACGATGTTCGTGGTGGCGCGAACTGCCCAGGTGGCTTGGCTGGCAATGACCCTCTCCCTGTACGTGTCGTACTTTGTCCCGTTTACTCCGTGGTGGATAAAGCTGACTGCTCTGGCCGCACTGGCGATCT
>JBBSFW010000240.1:0-5462 GCA_038254805.1 Terriglobales bacterium | reverse complement strand
GGCACCTCCGTATTGCTGCCCCTCACGCCTGCTAACAATTACGATCCGAAAGAAATCAACATGGGGGGCGGAAATCCCGCCACCGCGACGACCGAAACCATTGACCTCGGGGCGACCACACCCACTTGGAACTGGGGACCGAATATGTCCCAATCACGTATTGAAATGAGCGCTACCATTCTGCCCAGTGGAAAAATCCTGGCCACAGGCGGCTCTCTGAACGACGAGGACACTACCACCGCGAGTCTGAATGCTGATCTGTACGATCCCGCGACGAACACTTTTTCGTCAGCCGGTGCAAATTCCTATGCGCGACTTTACCATTCGGTGTCACTACTGCTCCCGGACGGGACGGTTTGGTTGGCCGGGGGCAATCCCCAGCGCGGCACATACGAGCAGAACATGGAGATCTACCAACCGCCGTACTTGTTCACGACAGATTCGACCGCAAACGTTGTCCCTGCCGCGCGACCGTCTATCAGCAGCTTGCCAAGCCAAGTCAGTTATGGAAGCGCCTTCACGGTCCAGACTCCCGATGCTGCCTATATTTCCTCAGTGGCACTGATCCGCAACGGGTCCGCAACGCATGCCTTTGATATGGACCAGCGTTATGTAGGACTATCATTCACGGCGGGGAACGGAACACTGAGTGTGACCGCGCCGCCCAATGGCAACATCGCGCCGCCTGGATATTACATGCTCTTCCTGGTTAACAGTGCGGGCGTGCCGTCCGTGGCTAAGTTCGTTCAGCTTGGACCACAACCAGACTTTTCGGTTTCTGCGACCCCTTTATCGCAGACAGTAACCCAGGGAAGCAGCACGAATTACACGGTCAGTATTACGCCGTCGGGAGGGTTCGCGGGAAACGTGGGTTTCAGTGTGAGCGGATTGCCACAAGGCGCTGCTGCAATCTTTAATCCGACCTCCATAACGACTTCCGGATCCTCGACCCTGACCGTCAGCACTCTGAGTTCGACCGCGGCTGGTAGTTATCCACTGACGATCACATCCACAAGTGGTTCGCTGACTCACACCGTGATAGTGACCCTTGTCGTGAACGCTCCTGGAACTTTTAGCGTCTCGGCTTTGCCAACGAGTCAGACCGTTAGCCGAGGTTCCAGCACACAGTACGCGGTGACCATTAGTGGCCAGGGTGCTTTCTCGGGTACCGTAAACTTAAGTGTGAGCGGGCTGCCCCCGCGGACCAGCTCGAATTTTAATCCTAAATCAGTCATTGGTTCGGGTAGCTCCACACTGAAAATATCACCCAACCGACAGGCACCGACAGGGACTTATACCCTCACAATTAAGGGAACCAGCGGAAGTCTGGTCCAGACTGCCATCGTTTCCTTAACGATCAAGTAAAGCGTGACGCGTGAGACAAATCGTGCAAAAGCTATTGCAATACGGCGTCCGAGGACGTCCAAAAGCGACACCGGAATTGGCCGCCACAGGGGAGAGCTTTTATGAGTAGCATGAACTTCACGTTGCGTGTTGTCCTCATTTTCTCTTGTCTCATTTCACTTACCGGAGCTGGCAGTTCTGCCATTCAGATAAAGGCAGCAGCGGGAGCAAGCTCTGCTCCTATCACCGGCACGTGGCAGGGAAGGTTTTCCTCGCGCAACTTTGCGTCGTTCCCGGTAACGCTCGTAATAAACCCAAGTGCTGGCGTCAACCTATCGGGCGCCGTAAACCTTGCCTCGCCTTGCCTTAGCAGCGCAAATCTTCAGGTAACTGTAAGTGGGTTAAATGTGGTTCTCGCCGGCAGCGACGCGAACGGGGACTCGATCACCTTTAAGGGTACGGTTGATAGTGCGGGCACTCAGTTGACCATGACTTATGTGCTCAACGCCAGTGCTAGTGGGAAATGCGAAACCGATGATGGATCGGGAACACTGGATAAAAATTAAAAAAGTCTGGTGGAAAGAACCCGGCGTAACGACTTCTCTGGGATTCGCCGGAGCAAATGTACGGCTTCCTTCTCATCAACTGTTCAACATAAAGTGCTCCCTTTTCCCTTTGAACTGCTCTATGAAATCACTGAAACTCGCGGTTATCTGCATGCGACTGCAACATTAAATGTTAACGTGGTGAACAACCGTGCAGGAACATCGTGACTTCACGAAGAGATTTATTTCGGTCATTCGGAATTGGCACAGCGGTGGCGATCGCGGCACCGTGGTCTTTTGGGTCAATACATCCGGCCGGGCCGGCTGATCGCGCGATTCATCTCGACAGCAATGAGAACGCTTACGGCCCGTCGCGTCGAACCGCAGAGGCAATTCGTGCAGCCTCTACGAAAGTGAACCGGTATCCCGTAACATTGGAGGACTTGAGCGAAAAGATCGCGAGTTTTCACGCCGTCAAGTCAGAGCAGGTGCTTTTGGGATGTGGTTCCACGGAGATATTTCGGATGGCCACCCAGGCGTTTCTGGGTCCTGGCAAGCAGTTGCTGCAAAGCTCGCCGACCTTTGATGCCCTCGACTTCTATGCGCGGTCAGTTGAGGCCGAAGTGATCTCTCTGCCGCTGACTCACGAGTTCGCCCATGATGTCCGAAGCATGCTTGGAGAAATAGCGAGTTCTACAGGGTTAATATACATTTGCAATCCGAATAACCCGACAGGTTCGATTACTCCCCGGAAAAGCTTAGAAGACTTCATCACTAAACTGCCGTCGACGGTTTCGGTCCTAATCGATGAGGCGTACCATCACTATGCGGGAGAATCTTCGATGTACGCGTCTTTTATCGATCATCCCGTTAACAACGACCGCGTCATTGTAACCCGAACATTTTCCACAGTGTATGGACTAGCGGGACTGCGTCTGGGATATGGAATCGCTCGCCCCGAGACAGCAAGACAAATGCGTCGTTTTTCGACGATCAACAATGTGAACGGTATTGTGGCGCAAGCTGGGATAGCGGCCTTGGATGAGAAAGAAGCCGTTCAAGAGTTTGTGAAGCAGAATGCCGATGGCCGGCAGGAATTTTTTAACCAGGCAATGGCTCGGATGCTGAAACCCATTGACTCGCATACAAATTTTGTGATGATGAACGTGAATCGCCCTGCCAAGCAGGTCATTGAACATTTTCGCCAGCGTGGAATTGTGATCGGGCCTTCCTTCCCCAAAATGGACACTTTCGTACGAGTTTCATTGGGGACACCAACCGAAATGAGGCAGTTCTGGCAAGTTTGGGATCAGCTTCCAAATTCAGGAATGCGCATGTGAATAGAGCAGTCGAGCAAACATCAAGCAGCGAACGCTGATTTCGAGGCTAGATGCGCTCAGGCAAATTGGCCAGAGCGGGGCAGTAACGCGTTAGGGGCTCGGAACGAAGCTTGGACCTGGTTCGAGCACGTTGTCCGCTCCATTTCCCATCCACGGACGAGAACTGGTCAGCCTTAGGACGCTTCTACGCGGCTGAAAAGCGTTAACCTGACAACATCGCCGTCTTCCAACATTCTGCCAAGGTTTCGGCGCCTCCGCGTGACTCGATACGGCTACACAGTAAACCCCTGGCTCTGTCGCCGGAACACAATGGCAGGGACGTGGCGAATAAAGGACTATGATACTTTCTATCCGTACGCTTACCATAGAACTTATTAATAATCCAGTAGCCGAAAGCAGCTGGGCGTCCATTATGTTGAACAAAGCAAAACAATTGTGGACTCATGTTCTAGATCTCCACGTCGTCAGGCCAAGGGACCATTTCGTGCCGAATCGCGATCACGAGAAAACGACGAGCGAATCTTCGCCTGCCATTTCACCAGAGCTGATGTTGGACATCACGGTGCGAGCGGCCCAGCAACAAACGGGAGCTGCGGTCGCGGCGCTAGCCTTGAGGAAACTCTGGAAGCTGGTGTGCGTAGCGCGAGTTGGCCATGATGCTCCGCCCCTCGGAACCCCCCTGAGCGCAATTACAGGTATCACCGGTGCCTGTATGAGTGCTGGCAAGGTCATGTACTGCCCGGATTCGGAGACCCATGCACTCGTTGATGCGGAGGTTTGCCGCGCGCTGAATATCCGATCGATCTTAGTGGTGCCCATTTTAACGGGAGAGAACGTGGCGGGGCTGATTGAGGTATGGTCTTCCAAAACCGACGCTTTCAATCAGACGCACGTTAATTGGCTGATCGAGCTGACAAAATTTATTCAGTCACTCCGTGGCGGCGCGAACACCCCTCCCATGCGAATGCCCGGCTTGAGCCTTTCGGAGCCAGCGCCTTCTCCTGTCCGAGCCGATGAAGCGCGTTTGGGAGAGATGCGGGGTGAACACAGAGGACTGGATCCTGAAGCCCGAGGAGAGGAAAATGAATTCGACGCCATAAGCGAGATTTTGCAGAAATCTGTGGGCAATGCGACGTGGGCCCAAATCCGCCAGCAACTTGCCTCCCGTATAGGGAGCGGCGAGGGCAATTCTTCCCCGCCAGAAGCCTCAACCGGCCGGGCGCTCTTGGATTTATCTAATCCCGTTTACGACACAATCGGTGACAGCCTAGAACCTTTGAAAAAAAATCCAGCGCCGGCCCGTTTTCAAAAAAAATCAGCGAAAAGCCAAAGCGCATGAGTCTCGGATGCCGCACGAGTTCCTCAGGTACCGGCTGTGGCCTAGTAGCCCATATCTAAACTCGCCTTAATCGGCCGCGTCGAAGCAGGAACATTGTGAATACAACCTTCTCGTGCCAAATCACAAGCCGGAACTGGTACGCGCCATTGGACGCTGGAGCCTGACCGCGCTAGTGGTGAACCTCATTATCGGTGGTGGCATCTTCGGGCTGCCACTCAACCGTCGCCGGAATCCTGGGCAGTCAAAGTCCCATCGCCTACCTGATTGCAGCCGCCGGAATTGGCATAATCGCCGCCTGCGTTGCCGAGGTTGCTTCGCGCTTTCAGCAGGCCGGCGGACCGTATCTGTATGCCAAAACCGCCTTCGGGCGTTTTCTGGGTCTCCAGACCGGAGGGCTTCTGTGGTTGACGCGCGTAAGCGCCGCTGCCGCAGTTGCCAACGTGTTCATTGATTACCTGTCAGGGTTTTGGCCGCAAGCACAGGGACCAACCACGCGTTTTGCGATTCTCACGATTCTGATCGGCGGGCTCGCAGCCGCAAACATCCGCGGCATAAAGATGGGAACGCGGGTCAGCAACTTTTTCACCGTCGCCAAGCTTATGCCCTTGATAGTTTTCGTGGTTGGCGGCCTTTATTCACGTTCATGGCAGCCCCGTTCCGCCGGTGGCTGAATCTCACCCGGCGGGGGCCTGGATGAACGCAGTCCTGTTGCTCATGTTTGCGTATGGCGGTTTCGAAGCTGCGCTAATTCCGGCCGGAGAAGTCAAGAACCCAGCCCGTGACGCCCCTGCGGCGCTGATGGCCGCCTTGGTCATCGCCACAAGTTTTACAAAACTGGACGCCACAGGCTAGAACGGCTAACTCCTGTGGCTAACATTGCCGCTTCAGCATTCG
>JBBSFW010000239.1:0-5477 GCA_038254805.1 Terriglobales bacterium | reverse complement strand
GTAGACGATCCCGCCGTCCTGGGTAGGAAATGAGACGTGCTCCTGCGCGCCCGCGAGATCTGTCAACATAAGAGCCGCCACCGTGCATGCAACAGCGGAATGGGTCTTCGCCATGTCACAAAACTCGACCAGCCAAGGACGGTTCAACGCGGTCCACTAAACCTAATTCCTCGAGTTTGATCATAACCCGCTCGATACTCTGTTCCGGCGCCTCTTCGGAAGAATTGACGGTCAACTCGGGCGCGAGCGGTGGCTCGTACGGGTCGGAAATTCCCGTAAACTGAGGGATCTGTCCGGCCAGAGCGTGTTTGTATAATCCCTTGACATCGCGCTGAATCAGCATCTCCACGGGGCACATCATATAGACTTCAATAAAATTCGGGATGCGGGCCCGTAACTCTTCGCGGCCTGAACGATAGGGCGAAATCGCCGCAGCAATGGCAATCACTCCGTTCCTGGAAAGCAGCTCGCAGACGAATCCAATGCGCCGGATATTCTCTTCGCGGTCCTCTTTGGAGTAGCCCAGTCCTTTCGAAAGATGAGTGCGGACTACATCGCCGTCCAGAACTTCCACCTTGGCCCCGGAGGCCCGCAGGCGCTCTTCGAGCAGGTGCGAAAGAGTGCTTTTTCCACTCCCGGACATACCTGTCATCCACAGCGTAAAACCTGTATGCATATTCTTGCCGGCAATCGAATTCTGAGAATTATACGCCAAAATTAATAGATACCCAAGTCCCGGCCGTTCACAACGTTCCCCGAATAACCCTGGCGCACTTCTTTCTCGAGGTCCACCTCTTCCGGCGCTCCAAAATAAAGTTGATGGTAAAGCACCAGCAGCTTTGGTTTCGATTTCGATGCTATCTCGGCCAGCTCTTTCGTAGAGGTGTGGAAGGTGGTGTGATAACGCCGGGCACCAGGGCTGAATCGCGCGGTGAAGCGTTCCGCCGAGTAGACCTCATGAACCAGCACGTCGCACTCGTGACAAGCTTCTGTGATTGCAGTGCTGGGCGCAGTATCTCCCGAGATTACAATCGTCCGTCCGTCGGCCACGATGGAGTAGCCGAACGCTTGCGGCCATGAGCCATGCGGTACCGGTATGGCGCGCACGGTGATATTGGCATCCTTATAGACCAGACCCGCAGCGATTTCGTGCACATTTACTTGCAGAGGGTTCAGATGCTCGAAGCCCTGCGTACGCATGCCGATGTCCTCGCCATACGCTAGTTTGAGATGCTCGGTCATCGCAGCGGTGCCCTTCGGCCCGTACACCTCAAGAGGCTCCCTGCGCCCCACCACCCAGGGAGTGAGCATCACGTCCGGGTACCCAAGGGTGTGATCGGAATGCAGATGAGTGAGGAACAGCCTGGTCAATCTGGTGGCATCGAGCGCCATAATCTTGTGGGTCACCGCGGCCGCCTCCGCGCGTCGCACCACGCCAGCGCCGGCATCAAAGAGGTAGGCTTGTCCATTCACGACCACGGCTACCGCGGGCCCGGAACTTTGCGGGTCGGGAATCGGGGTGCCTGTGCCGAGTAGCACTACCTTAGCCCGTTCCGCCGAATCAGCCGCAGAACTCATGCTCAAAATCGCCAATAGTGTCCAGGCGATTCTGCAGATTTTTCGCAGCGGAACATAGCAGCGATTCAACCCATAGACCTTGCCCGGCATTTGGCGCCCCCCGCGACAGTGTAGCAACCCCGGGTGTAGAATGACAGATCAATTCCCGTTCCGGGCACAAATGAGAGATTGCAAATGAAGGTTCCGCCGGCTACCTCCGCGCCTACATCCGCAGCGGCGGTTCCCGCTGTGCCAGACGCGCCCGATCCCGGCCGGTGGAAATCTCTAGCGGTGATCCTGGCGGCCGCCTTTCTGGTCGGACTCGATTTCTTCGTCGTGAATGTTTCGATTCCGGCTATTCGTGCCGGCCTTCATGCGTCTTTTGCCGAGGTTCAGATGGTGATCGCCAGCTACGGCCTGACCTACGCCCTTCTTCTGATCTCAGGCGGCAGGTTAGGCGATATCCATGGGCGCAAGCGCATGTTTATGTGGGGAACGGGTGCATTCACGATCGCCTCGCTGCTGTGCGGTTTGGCCTCGACGCCGCTATTCCTGATTGCCGCTCGCGCTTTGCAAGGAGTGGCAGGGGCGCTGCTATTTCCGCAGGTTCTCTCGATTATGCAGGTGACGTTCCCGCCGCGGGAGCGCGCCAAAGCGTTCGGCTTGTTTGGCACCGTGATCGGGACCTCTTCGTTTTCCGGCAACGTACTGGGTGGTTTGCTGGTGAGCGCCAATATTTTCGGCCTGAGCTGGCGGCCTATCTTTCTCATCAATCTACCGCTCGGGCTGCTGACCGTGCTGGCGGCCGTCAAATTCGTCAAAGAGTCACGATCGCCGAAGGCGAGGCGGTTGGACTTGGGAGGCGTCGCGATCTTGACCGCTGCACTCTCTCTTCTGCTCTATCCGCTCATCCAAGGTCGCGAAGCAGGTTGGCCCTTGTGGACATTCTTTTGCCTGGCGGCATTCGTTCCGGCCCTGATTCTGTTCATCCAGTACGAGAAACACGTGACGGCTCGCGGCGGCTCGCCCCTGGTGGAGCTTTCGCTGTTTCACGATCGGGCATTCGTCATAGGACTATTCAGCGGGGTCTGCTTTTTCAGTGGTGCGGCCGCCTTTTTTTTGATATCGACGATTTTCCTACAGAATGGCCTCGGTTACTCCCCGAAAGAGGCTGGTCTGACATTCGCGTCGTTTGCCGTTGCGTTTCTCGGCAGTTCCCTTTCGTCGGTTCGAGTGCAGCCGAAACTCGGTAGCCGGATCATCAATCTCGGTGCAGCCCTGATGATAACGGGGTTGCTTGCACTGCTCTGGCTGGCAACGTGGAGAGGTGCGTCGCTCACCGGGCTGGAACTCGCGCCAGCGCTACTGATCTACGGCACGGGACAGGGCTTCGTGATGCCAACGCTGATTAGCACTGTTCTGATCAACATCAAAGGTCACGATGCGGGGTCGGCTTCCGGCGTGCTGAGCACCGTGCAACAGGTTTCCTTTGCAACTGGTGTTGCTGTGATCGGAACAGTCTTCTTCAGCGCGCTGGGACCTTCGACCAGCACTGAGGCTTTCATTCACGCTCTGCGAACGGCCTTCTCCGTCAACATCTGCCTGTTAGTGGTGACTTTCGTTCTGATCCTGCAGATACCTCGCAACCCCGTGCGGGATTCCTAATTACCTGGCGGCGGTGTGTAAAGATCGGCAACGCGGTTGCTCCTGTAGGCGAACCCGCTGATCTTAAGGGCGTAAACCACCTTGCCGTCGGGCGAGATTTCGAGCGAGCGCCCGGAAAGCGATGTGTCGTCAAATACGGCCCCGGTCATAAAATGGTAGTTTCCGTTCTTGAGCCGCTGCGCCGATCCCACGAAGGGCGAATATACTCCAAGATCGGCATTCATCACCAGGGTCGCCGTCCGCGCTTTGTCGTCGATTTTCCATACCTGACCGCGTGTATTGGCCTTGGGGTCCTTCTTCTTGTGCCGGGTGCCATTATCCAAAAGCAATAAGGAGTCCGAGCCGCCCGGCTCGAATCCCGCATCGTGCTCGCCTGAGAACCAGGGGTACGCGTCGCTGGATTTAACAGTAAGATCCCCGCCCTCACCCAGACGCCAGAGAAGTTTGCCCGTGCCCTTGCCGTTGCTGTAATCGATTTTGATCACCCAATCCTGTTCATACAATGAGAGCAGGAGATTTCCATCAGCCCGGCTGTATGCGACAGAATTTCCGTGCAGCCAATCATTGGCGACGGGCGCGAGAAACACGGGCGGACAACCACCACCCCCCACCGGGCCGCGACACTTCTCATCCTCGTCGAGAGCGGCGCGCTTTACATCTAAATGATCGAATGAATTCCAGAACCAACTGAGTTGCAGGTCCGCATCCAGGTCCACAATCAGAACTCCCACCACATCGATCGGATCTTTGGATCCCTGGCCGCCAGCCGGCAACATTCGCTCGAGACCGGCAATCGCGATGGTATGGCCGTTCGGGAGCCGGATCGCATCATGATGGAAACCACACACGCATTGCTGTCCGTTCGGTTTGCACACGGACGGGAGGCCCTTCGCCTCCAGCTGCTCCGCGACTCTCGCCATGGTAGTCTTCCGGAGCGTGTTGCCGACCAGATCCACCTCGCTAAGAACCTGCATTCGGCTGTTCTCCTCATTCACGCCGCCTCCCAGCACCAGAAATCTGCCCCCAGCCAGCATGCGGGTCAGAGAAACGTCTTGTAGAGGTAAATACCAAACCAGATTGCCCTTTAGATCCGTGGCGATCGCGCGTTGATTCGGGTCTTCAATGCTGTAGACCAGGAACGGCTCACTGCTGGCCGGTTTGGCGTCGCCGGGAGTGGCAACGCTGAAGGGCGCGATTTTGCCATCCACAATGCCCGTCTGGAACGACACTGCCTCGCCAGACTTCACCTGCCCAGCGGTGACGATCTCCGCATGCAGGTCATAGCGAGATTCCGGGCGCATCCCAGCCACATACATATTGCTGCTCCGCGAACCCCTGCAGGGTTCAAGACCCGTGTGGCTGGGTTCGGCATCGCCTTGTCTCTGAAACGCCACTCGAAATTGGCTGCCTTCGGGACAAGCAGCGGAACTAAAGAGTGCGACCAGTGGATTCGCCGTAGGAGTCGCGAATGGCGCGTGCCCCTTCACGCGCGAGATGATGCGGAACGCCAGGTCGGCTTCGCCAGTCTGCTTGGTATCGATGTTTTTCACCGTAACCTTCACCCGCGCTTCCTGTTCGTATAGTTCGGGACGCCAGGCAAACGTCGGGTTCCGAACGAAATCGCGAACCACATGAAACGGACCGCCATCGACGCTCACGCTGTACCGAAACGTGAGCTTCTCCCAAACCTTTATCGGGTCGCCCTCCTCTTTAGGGATGGCAGTCAATCCGATCACCGTTCCGACCGGTTGGGGAGAAGAGAGAGCCGGGAGAAGCCGCACCGTGGGGGTGCACCAAGCTACACCCAGGCAGACGACCGCGAGCAGAAGGTATCGCACGATGGGGCGCATAGCAGATCAGTATGGCACAAGCGTGCGTTCACAACCAATCCAAGGCTGCTATGATATGTCTCGATAATTGTTAGGGCTCGCAAGGATTAACTCATGAATCAGACTAGCGCAGATCGGCGAAGCTTTCTAAAGAACGCGGGTGCCTTGGGCGGCTCGCTTTACCTCGCGGCCGGCGCTCAGGCCGCTGCCCGCCCTCTTACCCAAAAAGAGAAACTGGACCGCATTGCCTCCAACACCTGGCCGATCCGGTATCTGTTCAAGAGCCGCGCGAACTGGGGTTCTGGCAGCGCTCAAAAAGTTCAGGAGATGAAGAAGAAATATGGGGAGATCACTATGCTGGATTTCCCTACCTTCACCAAGGAGACCTTCCCTGGGGTCACCCGCATGGATCTGTTTTCCGGCCTG
>JBBSFW010000238.1:0-5523 GCA_038254805.1 Terriglobales bacterium | reverse complement strand
CAAGCAGAAAGCCCACATCCCGGTCAACGAGAAGATCACGCTGGTGGCTTATCCGCCCAAGCGCAACATCTTGGATATGATCGTGAACCGCGGCGACGAGAGCGCGGCAGTTGAGCTCAAAATCCGGCAACTGCTTGGCGCCTTCCCCATTCAATCCTGGACGCACGGTGGAATGCTGAAGGTGATGCCCTACACCATAACCGTTCATTAGCCCTAGCAGTCGCGCGCGGCTCGAAAAGGTGCCCACGCGTTACAACATTTACCGAGCCACGACCGCGAGGGAGTCGGACTGCCGGAGCCTTCTCATCATCCTGCTAGAAGGCGTAGCTGGAACAAATCCCGTTCGATTGCAGGACGACCTGCATTTTTTCAAGGGCTGACTTGTGAATTTGAGAAACGCGGCTCTCGTTGATCCCGAGCACGCCCCCGATTTCTTTCATCGTCATATCTTTGGTGTAATAGAGCACCACAACTTTCTTGTACCGCTCCGGAAGAATCTTCATGGCGTTGCCCAGCTCGGCCCGCATCTCTTCCTGCGCGCACATGTTGTCCGGATGAGTGTTTGGGTTAGTCGGGAAGTCCGGCGCGGGAAGGTCCTCGTTCTCGGAATGTCGCGCTGAAGCGGAGACCAGACCGACGTTGCGCATTTCGATCATCATCTGGCGCCAACGATCGATCTCGACGCCAAGTTTTCCAGCGATTTCGGCTTCAGTCGGCGCGCGCTGCAGCACCAGGGATAATTCTCGCGTGACCGCCTCCAATTGTTTGTGGCGGCGGCGCAGGTCCCGTGAGGCCCAATCGAGTTGGCGGAGGCTGTCGAGAATCGCCCCCTTGATGCGATGCTTCGCGTAGGCTGGAAAGGCCACGTTCTTGCCCCCGTCGTATTTTGATGCCGCATCGAACAGGCCCAGCACACCCGCGTGTATCAAGTCGTCCAAGTCCACGTGCACGGGCAGGTTTTCGTGCACCCGTAACGCAATCGCCTTCACCAAGGGAAGATGCTCCAGTACTATCCGGTCCCGTGCACCGGTCTTGCTCAGTTCAGCGCTCTTTCTCTCTTCGACTTTCATACGGTTTGCACCTTTCCCTTTTTGTTTAGGTCCTCTGCCGCAGAGGAGTTATTTCCCATGGCTCTCGATGGCCGCTGCTTCTGAGAAAGCAAGCAGGTGACCAAGCTCCGGCTAAGGCGATTAGCCCCCAAGCCGTTGAGAGGCTTACTTATGCTTCGGGTAGAGAACTTTGGACTTGCAACAACATGGACAGCTTGTCAGCGCTGAGTAGACAGTGTGGCGCAAACTTGATGTTCCATAAATTCCCTATGCATTCGGGTGTTGAAATGAAACCTTAGCTCTCTCCAAAACTTCCGATTTAGTACTCGCGTTCCACAATGGAACTGCAGTCTCATTACTCTCATCGGACGGCTTCGGAAAATCAGAGAAGATTTAATGTTGTTGTAGGTGATTTATAAAGGATTTCAATGCGAGACCGCTCAAAAACACCCAAGTCGCAATCCGAATCTTGCCATCCAGGCTAAGGCCTGCGAGTACACCCAAGAGTATGTAGGCTGCCAGACCGAAATGAAAACGTGACTTGGTATCCACCTGATACGCCTGGATACTACTGTGGTCTATGGATGGTTCTACCCTTTTCCGGTATGCATTGCGCTATTCAACATGAGCTAAACCCTCGGTAAGCTCAATGTAGGTATTCCAGGGGTCGGTGAAGAATGCGATCGCGATTCCCAACCTAGGTACAGTTCGATATGCGATGTTGAACTTCGTTCCCGTACCCTCCAGCTTCTTCGTAAAGTTCTCAAGGTCCTTCACTTCGAAGCCGATATGATCCAGTGCACGGCCTTTGGTACCAACCAGCGCCGTCTCGGCTTTTGAGAACGATAAATTCACCCCCGGCAAATCGGCAGCTTCGAATTTGCCGCGCATCCCTGGAATCGCTCCAAACAGGGAAGCGTAATACTTTTTTGCGGCGGCGATGTCGGGTACATAGAAGTGGATGTGGTGCATCGCCACGTCACTGCTTCCGCCGGCATCCTGGGTGAGCTCCACCCGGATACCGTCGGGCGCCAGTAACATGGCCTGCGTCTCAGACTGTGCCACGATTTTGATATCGGCCGCGGGCGCCTTTGCTAGATAGGATTTCAGGTCGCGAACTTTCAGCCCGATGTGATTGATCACGGTTCCGTCGGTACCCCCGGATGGCTCCGCCTTATTGACGAACACGATCACACCAGGCAACCGATAGACATCGAGAGGGCCGAGCTTAGCGGGCCTAGCTCCCACATAATCCACCCAGAAGCTTTTCTGAGCAGCCGGATCGTGTGCGTTCAGGTGGAGGTGCCCCATAGCGACACCTAGGTGGTTGGGTGTCGCAACCTGACCCTCCAGTGGCATCAACAGGGACGTACAAGCAAGTAAGAGCTGAATCGGCTTCTGCATGGGCTAATCCAACAGGGTACCGCAAGGTGTATTCCCTGAAGCAAAATATAGCCTCTGGTCTTGTTCGTTAACATCGAGCTTGCTAATCGGGCAACCCCTACGCAGAGCTTTCACTCGTGGACCGCCGCTGCGGCGGTCTCTGTCTTTCAACCCCGCACCAACCAGGCTTACTGAAAATGGCCATGGCTGTTTGGATGAGCTAGCGGAGCTTCGGCCGAGAGCCTCTCGACCTTGTCGGGTAAACCGTCCTCCTATGCGCTTCCGCGAGCAGAGGGTCCAACTCACTCGCCTCCTCCGCCGCCGTGCGTATCTTTAATAACTTGTCGGCTGGATCGGGGTGGTAAGGTTTTACGAAGGAATGGAAGGAGTAAGGCCCGGGGGGGCCCATGCTGGGGGAAATCAACACGGTTGCGGGCATCGGCAACTGCTTACAGAGTGTCCCCCTATGGGTAAAGGCGGCCCCGCCACCAAGTCGGTTCTAAACGACCCCTTCGCTCTCCTTGCCCCTGCAGAATAATCTCGACGTCAACTAAAAGGTGCATCGGCCTCTGCTTGGGCTAATCCCACAGCGTACCGCAAGGTATAATTCCCTGAAGCAAAACATTCTTCAGTGATGACGGCGAGGGATTGACAGGTATGTCAGAGCAAACAGGCAGCGCGACCGACGGACTGATTGGGATGTTGAACGTGTTTGTGGACCCCTCCACTACAGCCAGGAAAGTCCCCAGCAAGTGGTCGTGGGTGTGGCCGGTTGCCGTCCTCACCATCGCGTACATCACGATCAGCTATCTGATGATGCCGTACGCGCTGCAGTTGGTTGACGCTAAGATGGCGGAGCGCAACATGCCCGCGGAACAATTGCAGCGGGCCCAATCAATAACGCACACCATGACCAAGTACACCGCGCCCATCAGCCCGATATTTGGTATCGGGATGCTCGCACTGATTGCGCTCTTAATTAAAGCGCTGTACTCGATCATGGGTATCAGGCCCCGCTACCGGGACGTGTTCTCACTCCTGGCGGCCTGTGCTCTGATCCCAATGCTCCAAGCCATCGCGGCGTATATTGTGATCCGCTCGAAAGGCGACGAGATCACAACAACTGAACAGCTCGCTCCGCCTTTTGGGCTGGATCTCCTGCTGCCGGGAGTAAAGGGAGTGCTCTTCGCAATCGTCCATTTTTTCTCCATTTTTGAAATCTGGTACTTGGTCGTGCTTGCGCTCGGGTTGGCTTACCTGACACACTCGTCCAAATCCAAGGCCTTTTTTGTGATTACGCCAGCCTGGCTGCTGCCGCTGCTGTTCGCCATGATCGGCGGGCTGTTTAATCGATAAACTTCAAGCCGGACCGTCGTCGTCGATACTCGGCTTCTTATACTTCGGCTTTTTCCTTTGCGCTTTCTCGTCCAGGGCGCGCGACCCAGGCACCGTCCCGATCCGTTCCCGCGCAATGGCCCGGACTTCCTTCTTTTGGTCGAACTTGCCTATCTTTTTCCGTTTAGGCATAACGCTTTGGGTTACAATGAGGGAGTAGCAACCAAGGAGGCCATATGCTAAGGTCCATCGGCTTTCCTGAGCTTTTAGTCATTTTAGGTGTCGCCGTTCTGCTTTTTGGCGGTAAGAAAATTCCTGAGGTGGCCAAGGGTTTAGGCGAAGGCATTAAGAATTTCAAAAATGCCTTGAAGCATGAGGAAGAGCCCGTCGACGAAAAGAAGCAGGCGTAAGGCTTCCTGGTTTGGCTTGCACGGAGAAGCCAATCTAGATCGACATCGAAATACAAACCCCGCCCAGGGTGCGCCGCTAGAGCGCTCCGGGCGGGGTTTCTATTTGCTATGTCCTACTTTTTCTTGGGTGGAACGATCGCGTCTTTCACAGCCTTGGCTACCCGGAACTTCACCACCTTCTTGGCCGGAATCTTGATCGCTTCCCCGGTCGCCGGATTTCGGCCGGTACGGGCTTTGCGGTCAACACGCACCAGACGCCCGATTCCCGGAATCACGAACATGCCGCTCTTCTTAGTCTCGCGGACAGCCAGCTCCGCGAAGCTCGTCATGAACTGCTTTGCCACTTTTGCGTTGGATTCAGTCATCTCGGCCAGTTCTTTGACCATCTGCGACTGTGTCATCTTGGTTGGTGCTGCCATTGTGGATCTCCTTTGGTTTCCCGAACACCACGGCCCTAAAACAAAACCGTGCTGGATTGTTTGCTACTAAATCATACGGGAAAAAACGTGCGGAAGTAAAGGGGAAAGCAGGAAAATACGCAGGTTTTCGGGTATTTTTTCTGGGGCGGACTCCCAAACGCCTACCGGACGGGCTTTTGAGAGGCTTGGGACACTTGGAACCCGCAATTTTAGTGGTTTCGGAGTGGCTCGGCTGACTACGCTACGCTGACGATTCGCAACTGCTCGGAGCCGGCGCTCTTGGTTTCGACCCCGGTTGGAGCGGGCGCGGCGTCGGTCTGCTGCGAGATTATTCCTCGGAGTTCGGTCTCGATCAGGTTGTACGTCTCCGGATTCTCAATCAGATAGGTCCTGGCATTCTCCCGGCCCTGTCCGATCCGGTTCCCGCGGAAGCTAAACCACGATCCGCTCTTTTCAATCAAGCCGTTGGTGACCCCCAGATCCAGCAGATCGCCTTCACGAGAGATGCCGATACCGTACAGGATGTCTACCTCCACCTCGCGGAAAGGCGCAGCCACCTTGTTTTTAACAACCTTGATCTTGGTGCGATTGCCCACCACGGTATCGCCGTCCTTGATTGCAGCCCCGCGGCGCACTTCGATTCGCACAGAAGAGTAAAACTTCAAGGCCCTTCCGCCGGTGGTGGTTTCAGGATTTCCGAACATCACGCCAATCTTCTCCCGCACCTGGTTGATGAAGATCATCAGAGTGTTGGTGCGGGCCACGCTGCCGGTCAGTTTCCGAAGAGCCTGGGACATCAGCCTGGCGTGCAGGCCCATGTGGCTGTCGCCCATCTCGCCGTCGAGTTCCGCTTTAGGCACGAGCGCTGCCACCGAGTCGATAACCACCACGTCGACGCCTCCCGAGGCCACCAGCGAGCCGGTGATT
>JBBSFW010000237.1:0-5571 GCA_038254805.1 Terriglobales bacterium | reverse complement strand
CACCCGTGCAAGTGCAGTTGGCCCGGCGGCGGCCAGCAACTGGTTTAACATGCCGGTCTTCTGTTCTGAATTGGACTGGCGGAAAAGGTTGGCCACCATCTGGCCGAAGGCCGGTGTCTTGTCGGAGTTGAAGGCCGCCGACACGCCTTGCGCCAGTACATCTTTCGGCACCACTCGTGCGACGTTGTCATAGTGCGCCTGCACCTCAGGCGAAGCGGCGGAAGGCTCACCTCCCGCGTATTGCTGCAGAATTCCTGTGACTTTGTTCATCCAATCCATAACCTTGTGCTCCTTGACGGGTGAAATAGGGCACGTGGTCACTCGGGACCCAAGTGCCCTTGGAAAAGGTCGAAGTCTAAGCCGCTGGAATGATCAATTGCTGCCCGGCTTTGATCTTGTCCGGATCGTCTAGTTTGTTGGCTTGGGCAATCTTCTTGTACTTGTTCGGATCTCCATAAAACTGTTTGCTGATCTTCGATAGACTGTCGCCCGGCTGCACGGTGTAGGTCTGATCCGCCTGGCTAAATTCGACATCGTGCTTGAGGTCGGCAAATTTTGGATCGACCCCTTTGATCGCGTCCCAAATACGATTCTTGCTGGCCTCCGACTTTGCGGTGGCTTTCAGATACAACTGGTTTCCTTCCAGGTTGAGATTTTGGAGCTGGGCACCTTCTTTTTGAATCGTGTCCAGAACCGGCTGGTATTTCTGCTTTAACTGTTCAAACAGATCAGGCATGGGGCCTCCTATATTTAGCACGATGAGATTCAGCCTGCAGGGCCGACGACGCAGTGGCACAAACTCAATGGAAATGCCGCGAGCAGCTACTCAGCCGCTGACTTCAAAGGTGATCTTAGCATTGATGCGGTATTGCACAATCTTGTTCCCTTGAACATCAGCCTGAAGATTCTTCACGTAGATCGATTTGATGCCTTTCACAGACTTGGCTGCATCGTTAACCGCACGATCGGCGGCGTCCTCCCAGCTCTTTTCCGATTCCGACAACACTTCGATGACTTTGTGAATTGCCACAAATAATCCCCTTTCTGCTCAGCCTTCGCGAACATATTATCCTCCAGGGGCGTCCTTCGACAACTCGTAGGCCCGCAACTGCCAGTTTGCTACCGAACGGGAGGATCCGCTTCCCGCGACCTAACCGAGGTGAACCCGCTGCTCGGCTCAGGTTCCGTATCACACTCAAGAGCGAATGGGGGAGCGCCCCAGACCAGGGCCACTAAAAAGGTATTCCTTTCGGGCGCCTCAAAACTCGGAGTCGCCGCCGTTCAGGATCAGCAGCTTACAGCGGCAAAAAGAAGACCCTTTCAGGAGGGCCACAAGAGGCGAGGAACTTACCGGAACGAGTATCAGGCTAGCCTGCAGCCAAAACGCCCCAAATCAATAGAGGATTCGGCGGCAGCGGATAGTGAGGATAATCGCCTCGATTTCACAAGTTAACTTGTAGCCCGTCTCCGACACAAACGAATCGTCGGGTATTTAGAGAGCTACTTAGAGATGATATCTGGTGGGGGAGGAAGATTGCGGTGTTTGAGCCACTCTAAGCTGATGTTCTGGCTTCCGTTGTTCTTCGGCAGCTTATCCAGGTCGGGCATAAAGATTTGCAGACCAGCTTCGGGAGTCATGCGGGTGTAGCCGTTCACCAATTGCTTTTGATAGTTGTTGAGATCCAGATCAAACCACGCGTCATTCGAAAGATCCACCATGATGAGATCCACGTGATGCATCGTCAGTTTTCCGAAATCGATGGTACCGTCGTTTAGCCGCAGAAAGTTTCTCCATTGTTCGACGCGGGTCACAGTGTCTTCAGCATTTCCGTAGACTTCTTCGATATCAGGAGTGACGACGCGCACTTTGGTTAATTGTCCATGAATATGAGGCGGTGGAAGCAGTTTGAGGGTGTCGAAAAAGATGTCGTTGCCGGAGACTTCAATGCCCGGGATGCCCTTGGGATGGAATAGATCTGAGACACTGACGTGCAATCCACCGAGAAGTCCCTTTAAAGGAATTTTTAGAACCGAGAGTTTGGTGACATGCACTTGAATTCGGTTGTCGGGGGTTGCAGCGACGCGGCCGAGCAATTCGACCGGCAGTGAAATGACCTTGCGCAAAGTTCCCTTGAGCTTTATCTGGTCGCCGTCGGCAAGAATCGTAATGTTTCTTAGCGGCGAGTCTGCCACGCCTCCCGCATTGAGGAAGTTGCCGATATCTCCGATATTGGCACGGATCACGCCAGTTTTAACTTCGAGAAAAAAAGACTCGGGATCATCGAATGTTGGATTCACGACACGATTAGTGCGCACCATCTTCCCGCGCAGCCAGCGAACGTAAATGCGAAAGTCTGGTCCTTTTCGCAGCATCAGGTTATGGGCATACACGGCGGTGGGAGCGGACTCGGGGGTGGCGGGGGTTACGGCTGTGGGGGTCCGTGTACCTAAAGGGGTGAGCGAAGCCGCAGGACCCTTGGCTCGTGTTGATAATGCCAGATGCCAGAACAGCAATACCAACAACAAAGTAGCAACCGCTATGGGAACCGCGAGGCGAGCACGCATAAAGATTCATTCTATGGGAACGATGGTTTTGCAAATAATTGACCGGCGACCCAGGATGAACGGTCACTCGCTAATCCCAGTGCTCACTCCGAGTCATGGGATGTTAGTCCGAGCAGCCATCCCCCGAAGCCGACTCAATTAAGAGGCCAGCTTGTGCACACCAACTTGGAAATGGCACTCACTTAGGCTGCTGCATAAAAAGCCGCCATTGTTTCGAAACATTGCAATACACCAACAATCAGCTCGGTCCGTTCCTATGGTGTGGGGAACCGTGCCGCAGGGTCAGCCAGAACAGGCCAATTGCATTGCCAGGAGTAGCCAAGCTAAAAAGTCGCGCCCAGAATGCCCCACAGAAGGTTTTAAAGTGGTGTGGACTGAATCCGCGGGGGGAAAGAGGGCTCTAGGACAAGAAAACTGGCTTACTCAGACCGGCACGCCAATTCATCGGAGTGGAAGAAATATTCGCTGACTACAAACTCGTAGACTGGCCAATCGGGCAGTTGGGACAAAAGACCACAAGCGCCATTTTCCGGAACCCGGCTACCGGAGAGTGGACGCCGGGGCGCGCTGAGTTGCATGAAGAAATCATCCATCGCCTGCTTGCGCGAAAGCAGTCCAAGAAAGAACCTGAGATTTGGGTTTTGGCGGGCGGAGTTGGATCAGGAAAATTCGAGATTGAATTGATCGGAGTTGGCCCCGGAGAGCATCCGGGCGCAGTAGTGATCGACGCTGCGACTCTGGTTAGATCAGCCGCACAGGGCGCGCCTTAGTTTTCGCTCCGAGTGTGGAAGCATAGCAAAACACAAACCGCAGCAGCAACTTAAGATCATTGCTGTCGCAAATCGGCACAGTCAGCCATTATGGTTTGCCTCGAAAGCGCTAGGTGACGGTGGCGCTCTAAATGCGACTCCGGTATTTTTCGCAGCACCCGCACGAGTACCCGCTCCGACAAGCGTCTTGTATGTATTTTCAGGTACTTGGCAGTCCCCGCCAGCCTATTTAAGTTGTTGAAAATATTGAATAAGAGAGAATTGGCAAGGTCGCACTCTACCACTGAGTTACTCCCGCTCAGTTGCCTCAGTTTACAGCACTTACATATTGCGCGCCAAACGCCAGGAGGCTCACTGCACCCGCGCTTGGAGCTGCAATACCACGGAAGCCCTGGCGTAACTATCCGCCCCGAATAGAATCGTAGTCCGCTGGAAGCGACAATGCGTCGTTACCATCAGGGTTGCTCAACTCGGGTAGGCCGGTCGAGCAATACACCACGGCGGTCGGCCGATGGGCCCTGATATGGCTAAACCCTCGCGTTTGCACCCAGTGGTCGAGGCTTCTCCGGATCGGCTCGAGTTACGCCAGTGCTTTATCGGAGGCGCGCCCTGCGCTGCCACGCGCGAATCGTCACGGTGCTTAAGGAAGCACGCCAACGCTCAGATCTATTGTTCTCTCCCAATTCGGCGTGAAGGTTTAAGAGAGACCGCCAACGATGTTGCGGTACTCGGCCTCGGTGAAAGCCTTCAGAGTTTCGGTGGTGATATTGCCGAGTGCCCCAATCGACAGCGTGAATTTGGCGCCAGCTTCGTCATTGGGAAACTCTGAGATCAGCACGGCGTCATAGCGGCCCATGGTCAAGTACCAGGCATGAATTTTTCCGCCAGCCTTCTCGGCAGCCTTTTTTGCGGCATCCAGTCGTGCTGGGCTCTCCTTGATTTTCGCGATTCCTTGCTGCGTGTATCGGATCAGCGTCACAAAATGCGCCATGATTGGTTTTCTCCTAAGTACGAGGCGAACACATTATGCTCTTCCTATTGCCGGAGTCAAGTTCGTGTACTCGTCCAGCAGATGGGTGACACATTCATTCCTTTCGTTGAGATGAGTTGCGGAGCAGGAACTGTTGCGGGGTTAGGTATCCGAGCGCCTGGTGAGGGCGGACGTACCGCCACAGATCGCGAGGACATCAGCGATGGCCGACGTAGATCGCCAGCTTCGACTCCTGCGATTCTGGGATTTCGAGGCTGATCTGCGCTCCGGCGAGCTGCGCAAAGCGGGGGTAAAGCTGAAGTTCGGTGGGCAGCCGTTTCAGGTGCTGACCATTCTGCTGGAGCAGCCGGGCGAGGTGGTGACGCGGGAGGAATTGCAGAAGCGGCTCTGGCCGGACACTTTCGTCGACGTCGATCATAACCTGAATACCGCCATTAACAAGATTCGCGAAGTGCTGGGCGACTCGGCCGAGAGTCCGCGCTTTGTCGAGACGCTGCCTCGGCGGGGGTATCGGTTCATCGGTGAGTTGGAACGACCGGTTCAGCCCGTAGTAGAAGCGGCAGTAGAGCCGGTAACTACAGGCGAGCCAAAACAGGGCTCAGACTCTCGCAAATTGTGGTGGAAGGGCGCGGCAGTCATCGTAACCTTCTCGATCATTGTCGTTGGAGCCGCAGTTATCTATCGACGGTCCAAGCCGGAGCGTCCGCAGGAGCAGGCGGCCTTGACCGCTGTTCCGTTTACGGCTCTGCCCGGACAGGAGACTGCCCCGGCTTTCTCTCCCGATGGCTCCCGCATCGCTTTCGCGTGGAACGGTGATCCCGCACCCCAGACCAAAGGCTTCGATTTATATGTGAAGGCCATCGGGAGCGAGACTCTGCTCCGCCTGACGCGGCATCCTTCGGAATGGATCAGTCCGGCATGGTCTCCGGACGGCACGCAGATCGCGTTTCACCGCATGGCCGGCGCTGACACGGGAATCTATGTTGTGCCCGCGCTTGGCGGCCCTGAAAGAAAATTACGCTCCACCCGAATGCCTGAAACTTGGGGTGCGATGTCCATGATCAGTTGGTCGCCGGACGGCAGGTGGATCGCCTTCAACAATGCGCTAGCAGGCTGCTGAAAAACCACTCCTCATCCACCAACCAGTCGTGTTAAGAGTGGAGGCATGAGAGGCGTAGATCATCAGCAGAGTCAGATGTTCAGTTATTTGTCGCCGGAGACGCGGGTGCGGAAGGATCATCCGCT
>JBBSFW010000236.1:0-5601 GCA_038254805.1 Terriglobales bacterium | reverse complement strand
CCCATCTAAGTGTTAAACAATTCATAGAAGTCTGGATCGCTTTGATCATGGCACTCCGCTAGCGCCGTTGCCTATAGGACTTTAGGGCAATATGGAGAGGCAGACGCCTCTTCGAACCGGCGCGCTCCCGCGACTATGATCAGCTGCACGGAAACCAGCCCACGGAATGTAATTGTGGTAAGGGCGATTCAGATGCGAGGCAGCAGCAACAATTGCCAAAGCGGCAGGCACAGTAACAGCCACGCAAGGATCATGAAAACAACGCGAACGGATTTGAAACGAAAGCGCTGTCCGATCGCCGTAATCAAGAGCACAGTGGCGAGGAGAACTGTGATGCGCACGTACTGATCTCCGGTCTCCCCGGATTTTGTACCTTGGTCGGCTACCTCTGAAGTTTGTTTATTCAAGGCAAGAAACTGCTCGTGCTTTGCGTCGTGGTACTCGGGCATGAAGATCGGACCAGGAGGCGCTTGCGTGTTGTTGAAGGGATCGGTCCTCAACCAGGCTGCGAAGGCGGGTCGGTACTCGTCGCGAAAGCGCCGCTCGAAGAATTGCGCCGCTTGGGATTTGCCGGCGAGCCAACTGTTGAACGTGTCGCTGTCGTAGATTCGTTCCTGGCCTGCCAGGGTGACAAGCCCTTCCGCAGTAACCCGAAGTCGACTTGCCTTGGCGTACTGCTCCGCGCGGTTTCCAGCCCATTTTGCTGCCTGATAACCGCTCCACGCAGTGGCCACTGCGACAAGAGCGAGGATCAGCGCTTCGATAATTTCAATCAATTCCGAACGGGACTGAGATGTATCACCGCTCTGGCGCACTTGGTTTAGTTTCCTAATAACATAGCCTAGCGGTCCAACCGACTCTAGCATAGCCAAACTCTTCTCTGCGGAAATCACACCTGACTACTGGGAGTCGCCTTGCAGCAGATGCTCCCTGATGCGTCTCGTGCTCTCGGGAATTAAACGACCGTTTTCATCGTAGCTAGCCATGATGACCCAATCGTATACCGTTTTTGGCCACTTACCGTCTGGCAGTAACGTTTCGGGCGCGGCTCCCAGCGCGCGAAGCAGAGCCGGAATTTGCCCGTGATGCCAGCAGATAAGAAGCACTTTTCCCTGGTGGTTTGCCCGCAACTCAGCGGCCAGATCAGTGGGTTGTTTGTTGCCAAAGCGGCTGTCGATTGGCAATTTTGCCGCCTTTGCGAACGGTTCCACCGTTAAACGCGGCCGATGACTCTGCTTTGAGTCCGCGGCGACAAGAACGTCGTCCGGTTGCTTCCGCTTCGAATCGACGGTGAAGTTTAGGAAATAATTTTTGTACGCTTCAGCCCTCTCCAGGCCGCGGGGCGACAGACCGTGGCCGCTGCCCGCGTCTTCGGCATGACGAATAATCAATATAGTGGCGTTTTTCGGCCCATCCTGGGCCTCCGCTGCGATGATCAGCGTGGAAGCAAAAAGGACCGCAGTGAACAAGCGCCTGTGCATAACCAAGCCGGCGTTTCGCGAAATGAACGGATCAAGCGCGCTTACACCAAATCAACTGCGATCTTGGAAACCTGGTTCTTACGCAGCTTAGCCCTCACTTCATGCTCCAAACGCGTTGGGTCCACTCCATTTGGGAGGTACAGGAGAAATACCATGCGTCCTTTGTCCTCGTAAAGTGAGGAGCTTTGCAGCTTGCATTTATGTGAAAGAAGCAGGGACTGCACGGCATCGAAGACGGGCTTTGGATCTTCGGTGTCGTCGAGTCGAATTCTTACCCGGCAGCTCGAGTGCGAATCCAGCCAGAACATTAGTAACCAGCTAAAGGCGGTCACGAACACTGCCATGGCCCATGATCCCATGCCGCATGCGAGGCCGACTACCACGACCATGATCGCTTTGCCGGTGAGTTTTGGGTTGTCGAGCAGGGTCCTAAATCGCAGGAGAGCGCCTATGCCGAAGATGACAAACGCGAGCGTTTGGCTGGTTCCGCTTAGTTCAGCGACAACGGCCCCGACCACGCCAAGGAGTATGAGGGCCTTGCGTTCCTCGAAATCGCTCAGTGGATCCCGGACTGAGGCGCGACGCGGGTGCCATGCGATTGCGAAGGCACAGCCAACCGCCAAAGTAAGACTGAGGAAGAGTCGTAGTATAAATGAAGGATGCGCGAACTGCTCGAGACTTTTTTCGATCGACACCCATGAATTGCCTTTCGGGTCGATTCCTCCAGTGGCTCCCGCCTTGGCCATCTCTTCCGCGGGGTTAGCCCCCAGCGCTGCCGACGACAGCAAACTTACAAGGCCAATGACAGCGGCGGCGGCGATTACGCGCCGCGCCCGTCCAAGATGGCGATTAAAGCAAAAAAGACGTGCCGGCATTCTTTACGGGTTTCTTACCAAAACCAAATTCCCTCCCGACCAGGCTGCAGTATAGGAATAAGTCTGTCCAGATTGTACAGTCACTGTTTTTTTCCCGGGTCTGCTACCAGTGCGATTGGGATCAACTCGGGCGATAAGAACGTGCTGGCCTGCCGGCAAGTAGCCCTCGTAGTTTCGCCCCTCGGTAAAGCTTCCCACGTCCTTGCCATCGACTGGCTCGAGAATCAGGAAAATAGCTCCGGAGACGGCAAGGGCCGAGATCATCAAAGCAAAGACCGTTGTAGCGTTAGGCGGCGCAAGCACGCTAAAACCGACAAAAATTACTACTAGCCATGAGACAAGGATGATCAGCATCGCCTGCGAGACAGACGGGACCGACTGGGCTGCTAGCAATGATCGAGTCTGAGCCACATCCCCGGCCAGCGTTGTTGCCTGGGATTTGAGGACTCTCTGCATGTCGTTCTGTGGTGAAAGCTGCTGCAGCGCGGCGTACGCAAGATTACCTGCTTGAACGTCGGGATTGCGATCTGTCGGGCGGCGCATTTGATCGGGCCACATTTGTTGAATTCCCTCGGCGACGGTGTTTCGAAGCAGCGCCCGCACGACAGCAGCGTCGGGTCCGTAAGCATCTAGCACTCGGCCAAGGAACGTGATCTTGGATGCCATCAGAATCACCTCGCTTCGTTCGGTGTCGTAGGCGCCTTTCGCCGAGCTTACCAGCAATCCCAGCACCAATGCCGACATTGTCGCGACCAACCCTATCGCCAGTTTCATCGCATCCTTGCTTTCCGTGCTCAAGTGGGCCTGGGGAAGAAGACCACGAAGAATTCTCCCGACTAACACGGCTCCCACGAGGCAACCGAACACGATCAAGGCCGTAAGAGTGCTATTCACCGCGGCAGTTTAGGCCACTTCGTCACTCAGCCGCCAGACCAATTTTTGTTTTTATCGTCATCTTCTCTCGTTCGTTATAGCCATGCACTATTGTGAGAATTTAGATTGAGGCGAAGCGACGCTGCGGATGCCTTCAGTCTTGCCGTTTTGCTACGATCTTTTTCCGTCCCTCGAACCACGGCCCGCTAAGAAGAGTCGTCGAGTGGGCGTAAAGGATCACATTTCGCTTCAACATTTCTGCTTTCGCATAGTTACTGGGGCATTCTCGTTTTATGACTTACTTCTGTGTTTTTGTTTGTTATCCGCATGTTTCGTCGGCGAAGTAGCGGGACACGCACCTGTCATCAAAACTATTGCTATTTTGCTAACTCGATCTCGCTCGGCCGCCAGGTCTTGGTGAAGAACGACTCCTTCTGGCTGTCGAGGCGCAGAAATATCCTATACCCTCAATGCTTCGACTGGAACGCCAAGCCACTTCGCGGCAGCGGCGCGTTCCGTGAACAGCGAAACATGTAGTGACGAATGGTCGGTCAACATGGCGTGTAATTTTGCGTAGTGGGTGGTGTCGGGGCTGGTGCAAAGGTTTAAAGAGAGCGATGTTTCCTTTTTGCCTCGAAATGGGATTCTCTGATTTTATCCAAAAAGCGCGATCTCGGTTAACTGAACGCAGAAAGCAACAACATGGCCCGGAGCCAAACAAAAACTCTACTACTCGCTTCGTTGCTGGCAGCGTCACTGAACGCGTGCAATGCCGCCGAGCCCGGCCAGGAAATTGAGCCGGGCGTCCGGTTGTTCGCTTACATTCGCGACCCACGAATCAAGGAAAGCTCCGGCGTCGTCGCCAGCCGCCGGCACAGTGTGTACTGGACGCACAACGACGGCGGCGGGCGAAAGAAACAAGTCCTTTACGCGATCGACCGCGAGGGCAACACGCGCGCGTCCTTCCCCGTTATCGGCGTGACGTTGCACGATTGGGAAGACCTCGCCATCGACAGCGCTGGACATCTGTACATCGGCGACATCGGGAACAACGATAACAAACGGGACGCGCTAGCGGTTTATGAAATCGACGAGCCGAATCCTCGGGGGGGCGCCGGCGACGTCTCCCCGGAAACGTGCGTGGAACCCGACGTTTCCCAAAGCGCCGTTTGACTGCGAGAGCCTCTTCGTCTGGAAGGACCACGGCTACGTCGTCTCGAAGGTGTTCAATAACGCCCGCGCGCAAATTTTTCGCTTTCCTCTCAAGGAGACTAACCGGCCGCTGACACTCGAACTGGTCGCGACGACGAAAATCGAATCGCCAGTCACGGGCGCGGACATATCGGCCGACGGGACGCTGCTTGGACTCGTGGCCAAGAACGGGGCCTATGTCTTTCGCATCGACGACGACGTGACGCGCGTCAGCAACGCAAACCCACACCACACGAAGTTAAAGAACGAGCACATCGAAGGGTGCTGCTTCGTGCCCGAGGGGCTGTTGACGACGAGCGAGCGGCGGATGATTTTTTTGTTCACCGACCGGGCGTTTCGCCGTCAATGAGTGGATCAGGCGCACTCCATATTGTCAGAATTTATTCATCCTGAGCTTATGAACGCCCAATAGATTTTGTTCAAGTTACGGAGAGTTTTCTTTCGCAGGTGTTGCGTGTTTTCTGGGAGAGTGTGACGAACTCGTGGTGGGAGGGGTAGCCTTAAGTTTCTTAACAAAGAAGGCCTTGATGTCGTTGAATTCTGCTGCGCGGGAGTTGTTTGGAACAACCCTGGCCCCAGAAGCATCTACTTGTATTGTTCGATAAAGGGTTCCCGAACTGTCCGTAAGCCAGGCAGTGCCTACGGAATAAATTTTGATATTATCGCTTATTGTTTTTAGCGCAGAAAGCACGATGCCTTTTTGGGCAGGATTGGTGCTGACAGCGAATGTGCGATTAATACCGTTCGCGGTGGGAAACGACTTTATTTTCACTGGAAGACGGTCACTGCCAACGCCGAGTATGGCCGCCAGCTCCGGTGCTATCGATTCTACACTGCCTTGAGAAAGGACCCATTCTTCCACTTTAGAAAGCTCGGCCTGATCTGAATAAGGAGGTATCGGAGCAGGATTCTGAGCTAACAACGCGATGGGAATGAGAACCAAGGCCGCAACGAAGGACCTGGCTAAGTTCTTCTTCGTAGGCAGCGTGTGGTTACTAAGTGACTCGCTCATTACTCGCTCGTCCGGTTGTTTCGATAGCTTTCTTCCATCAGGACTTACTCATTTGGCTACTGTCCATTGCTTCATTGTGGGGACCCGTTTTACTAGCCGATTCAATCTCATTTCACTGTCCATTTTCATCTTAGTGCCCGAGATGAAT
>JBBSFW010000235.1:0-5629 GCA_038254805.1 Terriglobales bacterium | reverse complement strand
TGTGAATGCCGCTTTCTTAGCCTCGTCGGGAGCATCCTCGCCATTCACCTGACGCTTGTATTCCAAAGGAGAACGCGGACTGCGCAGATTCTCATTTGCTTCTTTTCTTTTTTCCGCCGATTCGCAAGCCTCCGATTCGTTCAATACATCCTGTATTTGCCCGGTGATGGCATTGGCGTGAACATCCTTGGTGCTTCCTTTATCATCACGAATATCTTTAGTCCTCAGACCACTTCCTAGCCTTGGCGGCGTCGTAGATGTTCTCTCCCAACTCGCCCACGTTAGCGCAGGGCTTGGGGCGCTGGTTCCTTCCGCGTGGTTGCAGGCGTAGCGGCGGTTGAGGGCATTGCTTCTTTCGTTGCGCTCTGACCGGTTTTCATCCCGATAAGACCGATGAGCGCTACCAGGTCAACCGCGACTCCCGTGATCAATGCACTGTGTCCTGAACTCCGGTGAAAGCACCCGGCACCGGTTTTCATTCCTCAAAAAGCCACCGAGCTCTTCTCACGATATTTTCTCCTATTCGCAACGACTTCGGTAGCAACGGAATGCGCGAATCGCACCGAATGTAGCAGGTGGGAGTCCATCCTCGTTAGGGAGCAAAACGGTCGGCGCTTTGCGTCGACTCTGAGCGATGTTCTCCTCAACCGTTGTTCGCCGCTTTCCCCGGTTGCTCTGGAAGACAGCGGCCTCCCATTTACCGTGGTGACCGGCACGATTCGCGGCAACACACGGGTGAAAACGCGCCGGCAGGGAACTGAACAAGAAGACAGCCAACGTGAGCGCCTTTGTGAGCACCGCTGCGCCATTTCGAGCTACGTGCGTCTTTTGAGGCGACATCCCCTCCTTCCGTTCCTCTGCAAAAGCGCTTAACCGGCCGCTCGGCCAAGCACCTTTACACAAGGCAAAAGGCGGCCAGTAACTTGCATTCCATCTACACGCGCGCCAACAGAATTCGCCCGTGGGGATCTGCACAGTCCCCCCGCGCGACGGCAACGAGTCGGCGGGGCTGGAGTAATTATGATGAAGACAACAGTGGAGACAGACTGGAAGGCGGCGGTCCAGGCCGGGATCATCGCGGGTGCCGTGTTCATGATGCTCGAAATGTTGCTGGTCGCGTTAGTAAAAGGAGGCAGTCCGTGGGGCCCCCCGCGCCTGATCGCGGCGATTCTGCTAGGCAAAGAGGTTCTGCCGCCGCCCGCCACTTTTGCGCTTGGCATGTTCTTGGCCGCGCTTGTGGTGCATTTCGCCCTTTCGATTGTTTTCGGAATCGCTTTGGCCTTTGTCGTAAAGAGCTTAGACATGGGAATCGCAATCGCGATCGGCTTCGCCTTCGGATTGATTCTCTATTTCGTCAATTTTTACGGCTTTACCGCCCTCTTCCCATGGTTCGCTACGGCGCGTAATCCCGTCACGATCTTCACACACCTGGTGTTTGGGGCCGTGGTGGCATTGGTGTATAAGAGGATGCAAACACCCGCGATGGTTTCGGCATAACGTTACTGCGCGTCTCGCTTCGAATTCACAGTAACAGTGAATGGTTTGCCCCTACACCCGATCCAGGTATTCGACGACGGGCACCAATCGACCACAAACAATAACCGAGGACTGACATCGCGAGCACGCCTCAGTGCTTCCTTCAGATCGATCACTGGCACGGAGGATGGCCTGGAGAATCCTGCGCCGGTTCGGCCTGCACAGCGCATCCGGTAAAAAACAAACATCAAAAGAATCTGGCGATGTGCACTGCACGAGTCTCTTCCATGCCAGGCATTCACATAGCCGCTCGGAATCGAAGTTCCTTCACTGGCGCATCGACAGACTCTCCTGCCTGCGCTCCGCTTGAGATATCGCTAACGTGAGCGCGTTTGTAAGCATGGCTGCGCCATTTCGAGCTAAGTGCGTCTTTTGAGGCAACATCCCGCGCCAACCGTTCCTCTTCGGAAGCGGCTTCTTCACCACCTGCCGACGAAATACCTTTATCGAATGCGGATCGGCCCGCGACTTGCATACGTATACACGCAAGCCGCCAAACTTCGACCGCACCCGTCGAGTTAGCTGGGCGGGAAAGGAGAAGATTCTATGAAGATGTTCAAATCAGCGCCGTACTCACTGGTTGTGTTCGGGAGCATTTCGATTTTCGCAATTGCCGGGATCCAGCCGGTTTATGCCGACACTGCCGCTGAACGGCTTACCACATCCGCCGATGTGCTCAAGGAGATCATGGATACGCCAGACAAAGGCATTCCTCAAAACCTGCTTAACGACGCGTACTGCGTTGTGGTCGTGCCCAGCGTAAAGAAGCTGGCGTTTGGCTTCGGTGGGAAATATGGACGGGGATTCGCTATCTGTCGGCGGACCAATCGGGCCGGCTGGGGCGCTCCGGCAGCCGTTCGGGTGGAGGGGGGGAGTTTCGGTTTTCAAATCGGAGGCTCTGAGACGGACGTTGTGATGCTCGTAATGAGCGACGGGGGGATGCGGCACTTGCTGGAGAGTAAATTCACGCTGGGCGGGAATGCCGAAGTCGCGGCTGGTCCGGTTGGGCGCGAAGCCTCAGCCCAGACTGATGCGAAAATGGGGGCCAAAATCCTGACCTATTCGCGTTCCCGCGGTGTTTTTGCGGGCATATCGCTCAGCGGTGCAACATTGCGCAACGACCTCGATGCCAACAAGGAGTTATACGGGCGACAGCTGCACAATAAACAAATTTTGATGCAGGGTATAAAGCCTCCCGCCTCGGCGGATAGGTTGATTAAGGAATTGAATGGTTATTCACACGTCCAATCGAGTTAAGGATCGTGAAGCGAGGCGGAATCATGTCTAACGAAAAGACATCGGTGGTGGCAATTTACAACACACATGCCGAGGCCGAGCAGGCCATCCAAGCACTCCAACGGACTGGTTTGGATATGAAAACGCTATCCATAGTTGGCAAGGATTATCACACCGAAGAGAACGTGGTCGGCTACTACAATACCGGTGACCGAATGAAGTACTGGGGTTCACAGGGCGCCTTTTGGGGTGGAATTTGGGGATTGCTATTTGGAGCTGCGTTCTTCGTAATCCCCGGAGTCGGCCCACTTCTAGTGGCAGGCCCTTTGGTTGCTTGGATAGTCGGGGCTCTAGAGGGTGCCGTAGTGGTGGGTGGCTTAAGCGCTCTTGGGGCTGCGTTGGTTGGTATCGGGATTCCGAAGGACAGCGTTCTGCAATATGAAACCGCTTTGAAAGCGGACAAGTTCTTGCTGGTAGCGCATGGGACCCAAGATGAAGTCGCTCGGGCCCGGGAGGTCCTGCGAGGTACACGGGCGACCCACTTTGCTCTACACCCTGACGAGTTTGCGAAATCCGCTTAAAGTTTAAAGAAGTCGCTACAAAAATCAAGATTCAAATAGTCAAAAGGAGAAGACAATGACACACTATACACTTTCGCTGGCCTGCGCGGCAGGTCTGTTCGGCTTGATGCTTTCACCCTCGGCGCGAGCCGACGCATGGAACCATAAGACAAAACTCACTTTTAATGAGCCCATCGAACTTCCGGGTAAAGTGCTCCCGGCAGGCACGTATATTTTCAAACTCATGGATTCTCAAAGCGATCGGCATATCGTTCAGATCTGGAATGCCGACGAGACGCAGATTGAAGACACGGTGTTAACCGTTCCGGACAAGCGCTTGCACGCGACGGGGAAAACTGTGGTGAAATTTTCGGAGCGGCCTTCTGGTTCCCCCGAGGCGCTCAAAGCGTGGTTTTATCCTGGAGCACGAGTCGGCGAACAGTTCGTCTATCCTCACGACAGAGCGGCGGAACTTGCCAAAGCCAATAAGCAACCTGTATTTTCCACTCGTTCTGACATGAGCAGCTACATGTCGAAACGGATGGATTCGGATCAGGACTCGTCGGCGACGGAAATGAGGAAAGCACCCGTAAAAGGCATACAGCCGACTGGCGAGGAGATCGAGATCTTCGAAATCTATCGTATACCTAAAACGTCCCGGTAGCGCTCTAGTAACGCGATTTGAAGCCGCGCGGCCCGGACATGGCGCAGTTTTTTACAAAGAGCTCGAACACAATCTCCCGGTTCGTCATCTTGGGCACCGTGCTGGGTCTCGCCGGCGTGATGTGGGGCGGTTATCTCATCGTCCGATCGCCTTACGAAACGGTGCAGAACGTACCACGAGAGCAACCGGTACCGTTTAGCCACGAACATCACGCCGGAGGGCTGGGGATCGACTGCCGCTACTGCCATAACACTGTAGAGACCTCGTCATTCGCCAATATACCCGCAACCAAGGTCTGCATGAACTGCCACTCGCAAATGTGGGCCGCCAGTCCTGCCCTGCAGCCGGTGCGCGAAAGCTACCGGCGCGGCAGGTCCATCGCGTGGACTCGCGTACACGACCTGCCGGAGTACGTGTATTTCAATCACAGCGTCCACATACACGGAGGCATTGGCTGCTCGACATGTCATGGCCGCGTGGACAAGATGCCGCTAACCTGGCAAGCGGAGCCGTTAACCATGGAGTGGTGTCTCAATTGCCATCGACATCCTGAGCGCTTCGTGCGTCCCCGAGATCAGGTGTTTAACATGGCTTATACCGCTCCCGCCAATCAGATCGCGCTGGGGAAAGCACTGATCGGTGACTACCACTTGCAGAGTCTCACCAGTTGTTCCACGTGTCATCGATGAGTGCCGAATCCAATCGGAGGGAGTTGGTTCCGGTAGAGGAACTGACCAAACAAGCGCTCCAACAAAAATACTGGAGATGTTTGGAGGAGCTGGCGCGTACCGAGGATTTCGACGAAGCTCTGCATACGGAATTTCCGGAACGTGCCACGGAATGGCCCGAGGGCGCCAGCCGCCGCCGTTTCATTTCGCTGATGGCGGGGTCGTTGACGCTGGCCGGATTGACCGGCTGTACGCGGCAGCCTGCGGAAATGATCATGCCGTATGTCGACCCGCCGGAGAACGTAATTCCCGGCAAGCCGAAATACTACGCCACCGCAGCGCCGGTAAATGGGGTCGCGCAGGGTGTCATTGTGGAAAGCCACTTGGGGCGGCCCACCAAGGTGGAAGGCAACCCATCTCATCCGGCGAGCCTGGGCGCCTCGGACGTATTGTCGCAAGCGTGCTTGATGGATCTATATGATCCGGACCGTTCTCGAGCGTTGATCCATCTGGGTGAACCGGCCGGGTGGGACGCCTTTACGATTGCCTGGAACCAAGCTCTTTCGGCGCTGCGATCAGGCAATGGCGCGCGGCTTCGCATCCTGACCGAAACGGTGGTTTCTCCTGCGCTGGGCGCCCAGCTTCAAGCGGCGCTGAAAGCAGTCCCAGGCGCGCAATGGCATCAATTCGATCCGGGGGGCGCGCACTCGGCGCGCGCGGCCGCGCAACTGAGCTTTGGAAAACCCGTAAACACGTATTACAGGTTCGACGCAGCCGACATCGTGGTCGCACTGGACTCGGATTTTCTCGCCTCCGGTCCGGGCGCTACGCGCTACGCCCGCGATTTTGCGAACCGGCGCCGTCGTGGTGGCCGCGTCGACATGAATCGCTTGTACTCGATCGAGAGTTGCATGACGAGTACGGGCGGTAAAGCCGATCACCGTCTGCCTTTGCGATACGCGGAT
>JBBSFW010000234.1:0-5635 GCA_038254805.1 Terriglobales bacterium | reverse complement strand
TAAGGCGCCGGATTGTACGGGTCGTTCTCCCGCAGGTATTTTGCAATAGCCGCAAGCCGTAACGCGGCCTCCTCCATATCGGCTGGCTCGATCCCTTGCACGGCTCTTGTCCCGCGCCGGGTACGCGCCGGAGCCTCGCCAGGACTCGCTTCCGGCTGTTCTTCGGGCTCCGCAATGTCAACCGCGTTAGCTTCCGCCGGTTCCGGCTTACCCTCCACCTCCAGCTTCTTCCGCCAGATCCCGTTGACCACCTGCCGGACTTCTTCAAGACTGGAGCGCAATTTCGAAAAGTTCGGCGCAAATGCACCAAATTTCTCATTGCCCAGCTCGTTCAGTGCTTCCAGGCTTTGCAGGGATCGATCCAGACTCCCGGCTGAAAGCTGGTAAAACTCGACCGGTGTATTCTGCGCCGCTAAGTCGAACTCTTCCGGCGTAAGCTTGCCTTCAGCCACTGCCGTTTCACGCGCCGTCCGCTTGGGCTCGCTCTCATTGGCCTGCTCTTCGTAGCCTACGGAACGCGATTCCTTGTACTTATAGAAGCCCTGCCCGGACTTAGTCAAAGCGGTCTTTTTGACCGCATCTTCCAGATAGGCGCCGACCCATTCGAGCGGAGCCGCCCGCAGCTCCAAATCGCCGTCTTCGAGCTCCGGATAGACGCTATCCCAGAACTCTGTCACCAAACCGCGCAGCACCTCAAGGCCTTGCTGCAGCCCGCCAAAACCTTCCTTCTTCAGCGCCGCTTCGGTGAGCCACGCCGCTAATTGCAGGTCTTTGCTTTTGGCTGCCAGCGCATCGCCCGCCAGTTTAATGACGAGGCTGTAATCCGCTACTTTACGCTCGTGCTGCCACTCGCCCTGAGGCGCGTCGTCATCTTCGCGTCGCGCTTCCCTAATCTTGTCGTATACAGCCGCGTACCGCAGGTTCTCACCGCTAGGGTTCGCTCCGGGAATGGGCGTAAGCAAATCATCGCGCATCTTTACTCAGGGAATCGGCGTCCGTATCAGGGGTGAACTCCAGTCTTCGTAGCTCCAGGATGGGAAAGTCTTCGCCATCCACCAGCAGCAATTTCTGCCCTACCGGCGCCCGCAAGCCATCTCCCGATTCCTGCCATTCCGTGGCTCGGCCGAGCCGTACCGCGCCATCCGGATGCTGCCACGAGAGCGGACAAAGCGCCGGAACTAACACTTCACCCAGTTCTTTGCCGTGGAACGCCGGACCCGTCCTCACCAGCGCCGGAATCCACAGAGTGTCCCGCAGTCTCTTGGGAGGTTCCATCTCGAGGGAGATTATGTGTTCAAACGGAATCCACAGATACGAACCAGCCGCGAATAGCTCCAGACGAGGCCCAATCCGCGCATCCCCGTCTACTATCTCCTCGAATGGCGTCCCGTTCAAAATCCCCGAACGCGGCTCGAAATCGATGCTTTTCTCCTGGCCCGGGTACTCTTTCTTCCGGAACATCTCCTGGCGCAGCCGTTCGGCATGTAGAGCCGAATGGTAAAGCACCGCGCCCAATTCAGCTTGCCCGTTATTGCCGGCAAGCACATTAAGCTGCTTCTCCGCCCGGTCGTATTCCCCCGCAAAGCATAGCAGCTCGAACAGGAATGTACGGCGCTGGGCGTCGGTCGGGTTTTCCCGTAACTCCGCGCTCAGCGCCTGTATTGCTTCCGGGATCTGCCCGGCTTGGAAGAATTGTCTCGCGTTCATCTCTCGGGCCTCCCGCCGCGAGAACTGGCGCTATACCGCCTTGTTTGCCTTGGCGTCCCAGCCCGCCTTAACGGCGCCGCCCAACGTACCGTCGGCTTTTTGCTCTTTGTACTCAAATTCAATCTTTCCGAAGTTCAGTGATATTTGGTCCGTCGGGACCACATCGGCGTGGCCATGCCCCCCCGTCTGGAAAGACGACACCAGAATGTCGGTCATCGTGATTTTCAGAAATTCTTGTTGGTCTTTTCCGGCCTTGCGGCAAGTGAGGACGGCCTTCTTAAGGTGCTCGCCGTTCGCGCAGGCGAGCATCAGTTTCGGGCTGCCCTTGTCGATCTTTTTAACCATGCTGAAGTCATGCATCTGAACTTTGCCGGCGCCTCCCCCGCCACCGGCGTGGAACGTTCCCCCCTGGACTTCACCCCAACTCCAGGACTCCAGGTCTATCTCGCCTTTGTGCTTTGCATCCGCACTCTCTCCGTCAATCCCTTCGATTTTCAGGAAAAAATCTACTAGCGCCATGTGAGTACTCTCCTTTTCTAATGAGTTGTGCTTCTATTTCCGCGCCGAGGCTGGCAATTCCGCCACCAACCGCAACGAAACGGAAAGTTCATCCAACTGGAAGTGCGGTTTCAGGAACGCCGTGGCCCGGTAGACACCCGGTTTGCCCGGAACTTCCTCAACCGTAATGGACGCCTCGCGCAGCGGATGCGAGGCCTTTACTGAGGGCGACGCCGTATCGTCGGGCGTGACATAGTTGGTAATCCATTGATTCAGCCACCGCTCGCAATCGGTGCGCGACATGAAGCTGCCGATCTTATCCCGCATCATCGCCTTCAAATAGTGCGCGAAGCGCGAAACCGCGAAGATATAGGGCAACTGCGTCGAGAGCCGCGCGTTAGCGTTCGCCGCGTCCTTATCATAGAGCTTCGGCTTTTGGGACGATTGCACGCTGAAGAAAGCCGCATAATCCGTACCCTTGCAGTGCACCAACGGGATGAAGCCAAGGTCAGCTAGTTCCTTCTCGCGCCGGTCCGTGATGGGTACCTCCGTCGGGCACTTCATGGCAACATCCCCTTCGTCGGTATAAAAATTGTGCACCGGAAGTCCTTCGACCAGACCGCCGCCCTCTACGCCGCGAATCGACGCGCACCATCCGTATAGCGCGAAAGCATTAGTCAACCGGGCCCCCATGGCGTAGGCTGCGTTCCCCCATAGGTACTTGTTGTGATCCGTGCCGTCCACGTTTTCCTCGTAACTGAATGCCTCGATCTGCCGGTTGGCCTTGCCGTACGGTAACCGCATCAGGATCTTCGGAAGGCACAAGCCGACGTAACGGGAGTCCTCGGTCTGCCGGAAGCTCTTCCACTTGGCATACTCGGTCGTATCGAAAACCTTGCCGAGGTCGCGCGGCGCATCCAGATTAGTGAAGCTCTCCAGATTGAAGAAGTCCGGCGCCGTTCCCGACACAAAAGGAGCGTGGGCGGACGCAGCTACCTGTGAGAGGCGCTCCAGCAACTCAATATCCTCGGGGCCGCGACCGAATTCGTAGTCACCGATCAGAGATGCGAAGGGAGCACCGCCGAAGATGCCAAACTCTTCTTCGTACACCTTTTTGAAGAGCGCGCTCTGGTCGAACTCCGGCGCTCGCTGCAAGTCGCGCAGCAGCTCTTTCTTCGACACATTCAAGATTTTAATCTTCAAATGCTCGCTAGTCTCGCTCTGGTCCATCATGTACTTCAGCCCGCGCCAGCTCGCCTCCAGCTTCTGAAAAGCGGCGTGATGCAGGATCTCATTGAGCTGGATGGAGATCAGATGATCGATCTGCGCTATACGCGCGTTGATCATGCTCTCGGCATCCTTGGTGATGGTCATCGAGCCGTCCAGCACCTGCGAGACGAACTCCTTCACCAGATCTTTGCCGCGCTCCCGCGTACCCGGATCCTTTCCCATCCGCCCTTGTTCTACGATCTGGTCGAGCAGCCCAACCTCGAGCGTCTGTTCGGCGGCTTGCGATGCGCCTGTCTTTTTCGCTTCAGCCATGCGACCCTCCCTCGGGTTTGCCGACTTCCGACTCCAGTTGTTTGCGCTTTTCCGTGTTGCCTACGGCGTCCAGCAGCAACTCCTCTAGCTTGTCATTGCCTTGCAGGCTGCCGCGCAGATCGGAAAGCTTGGTCCGCAGGTCCAGCATCTCTTTGAGCGGCTTTACCTGCTTGGCCACATTCTCGGGCTCAAAGTCGTCCATGCTCTTGAAGTGGAGGTCGACTTTGAGCTGTGGCGAATTGGGGTCTTCCGACAGCTTATTCTCAACCGAGAACGCCAGGTGGGGCTTCATCCCTTCGAGAACGGCGTCGAAGTTATCCGGATTTACTTCAACGAACTTGCGATCGCGCAGGCGCGGCAGCGGACTTTCCGGTTGGCCCGTGAAGTCCCCCAGAACCCCCATCACGAAGGGTAGCTCCTTCAATTCAATCGCATCACCGACTTCCACGTCATAGGTCACGTGCACGCGTGGGGGCCGTACCCGGTCCAGTTTGTGTTGTGTGCTAGCCTTTGGCATATTTACTCCTCAGAAGAGTGTATCTCTCGGGCAATTCGCTTCAAGAAAAAAGCACGGCGAGCCAGCTTGCTCCTTGTTCAGGGACAGCTTATCACAGAAGTGTCCACTCCGCACCGCAACTTCGGCCCCACTGACGAATCTCATTCCATCAGCAGAGCCAACAACCCCACTTTCTTAAGGTTTTCATCCAACTGCGTTTCAAAAACCGTCTCATCCGACCCGTGCCAATAAAGCGCCAGCTCGGTTTTGAGATCTTGGCGGTCGCGGCTCCCATCCAGCAGCGCGATCAGTTGTCTCTCCAAGGCGCCATCTACCTGGACGCTGGAATGCCGAAGGGTAGTTAAATCGGAGCCGGAACGCGCTTGCACGCGGGCCAGTGGACTAGCGATCGGCCGCGGCCCCGGCGTCACTCTGAATCGCGGCTGCCACGCGTGCAACTCCACCAGTCCCGCCGAAAACATCGTGAAGACAATCTGGCTTAAGGCGTCGGAGTGCTCGGTTCCGATGCTTGCCGACAATTCGTCAAAATGCAGGGTGCGGGGCCAAGCCTGGATCAGATGCATGATCGCCGCGTTCGCTATAGGGTGCGCGGTTTGCATTGCCGCCCCATGCTGTCCCTCAAAACGATTCACACCTTCCCGGCCGTTCGAAACCAGCTTTGCCGGCGACGCCACATACATATTCCGCGTTCTCGCCGGGCTGGGCTCAGCATCGAGCGTCAGCTCCGCATGACATAACAACGTCTGCCGGAATTTCCGGCATTTCAAAAAGTCGCGATACTGCTCCCGCGCAACCCGGTCCGCGCCCGACAACGTTTTTAGCCCGCCGGCAACACTCTCTTCGAAGGCGCTGTCTTGCATATCGAAGAAGTTCGCCTCCGACAGGAATTGCAATCCGTGCCGGGCGGCTTCGGTGATGAATTGATAAAAGAATACGGGTTCGTACGTGTCCGCCATTTCGTCGTGAAATAACACGTTGGGACTGCGCTCCAGGATTTGTTCCAGCTCGCTCTTGAGAAATAATCGATATTCGTCCGCCTTGGACGGCACCGCCGCCACCAGAAAAGCTAGCAATTCCCGCGCCTTGCGGATCCGCTCCTCTGGGTTCTCGATGCCACGCCCATGGTAGAGGATCATGTCCCGGATCATTCTGCGCATGTGCCCGCCGGGGAGCGCGTTGTAGCTGATGTAAGCAACGCCCTGGGCCGTCAGATTGGTTTTCGAAATGTTAAACAACTGCTCGCGAACCTCCGGTGGAACCCAGGAATAAAGCCCGTGCGTGATAATGTAATCGAATTTGCCCCACGCGGGGCTTACCTCCATCACGTCACACGTTCGCAAGGTGATGTTCTTTAACCCCAATTCGCCGATC
>JBBSFW010000233.1:0-5640 GCA_038254805.1 Terriglobales bacterium | reverse complement strand
CCCGCTCCAGTGCCGGGGGCGTCATGGGCTGGAAGGCGGCCATGGACTGCGGCTCAGAAGAGAGAATGGCGGCGATCAAGCTCGCCCGGCTTCTCCCAGTAAACGCAGGCTTGCCCGTTGACATTTCGTAGATCACTTCACCCAGGGCAAAAATGTCTGTGCGTGCATCCGCCTCTTTTCCTTCCAGTTGTTCCGGCGCCATATACTGGAACGTCCCGACAATCGTCCCTTCGCCCGTCAACTTCGACTGTTCCATCGTTATCTCGGTCAAAGCAGCAGCCAAAGGGGCGGGTCCCGCCTGCTTGGCCAGCCCAAAGTCCATCAGCTTGGCGCCGGATTTCGTCAGCATAATGTTCGATGGCTTCAGATCACGATGCGTGAAGCCTTTCTTGTGCGCCTTGGCCAGCGCGTCAGCAATCTGCGCAGCGTAGCGAACCGTTTGCTCTGGCGGCAGCGGCCCTTTCGTCAGTCGCTGTTCCAGAGTGTCACCTTCCACGAACTCCATGACGAGAAAATCCACGCCATCCTGATGACCGATGTCGTGAAGGGTGCAGATGTGGGGATGCGAAAATTTGGAAACGGCTTTGGCTTCGCGTTCCAATCGCTGGGTTAGGTTGGGATCAGCAGAAGGGTGGGCGGTTAGAACTTTGATGGCAACATCGCGCTCCAGCCGTGTGTCCCGCGCGCGATACACCTCGCCCATGCCGCCTACGCCCAGCGGCGAGAGGATCTCGTACGGCCCGAGTTTGGTGCCAGAGGTGAGGGCCATTCGCCTGCCATTGTAGTCCCATCAAGACGGCGCTCACGCGGCTGTATAACAGTCAAACCGTGGAAGTGAACTCTCCCAAAAGGGGCCAGAAGTCCTATAAAAGGGGATGTCAATTGAAAAACACTTCTCCCCGCCGGGCCGCCCGAAATATTTTCGGACATCCAGCCCCCGAGGTAAGCTGCGGAGCGATGCCTCTTCCTTCCTGTGGTTTCATGTTCGGCTGCATGATGGCGCCATTCGGTTCGCTGAAACTCACAAGCTGACGTGGTTGCAGAGTTGCCAACCATGGTCCTATCGGAGACTCGTGGCCTACAGCTTTCTTGGGTCATGCGAGGGGGCATAGAGTCGGCTTGGAGGCTCGGTGCCGAAGCACACAAATCGCCTAACTTCTGGCTAGATACTCTCCCTCGACCCGAGCGTCTCAAGAAGAACCGACTGGCCACCACCAAGAATGATCCCAAGGGATGGAACGGCTTCTCTGTCCGAGATGCTCAAGCTGCTTGTGGTTTCAGTTGTTCCGCGTCGAAATGTGCTCCTTTCTTCCAGAGGACCAGAGTGATCGCCGCAATCTTTCGCGCCAAGGTGAGGCGAGCCATCGCCGGCTTCATCCCTTTCGTGAGCAAGCTCAGGTAGAAATCGTGGAACGCTCCGTCCTGATGGCTGGCCATGGTGGCCGCACTCTTGAAGATGGCTTTCATATCATGGTTGTGGTTCTCGTTGAGCCCGCGCAGTTGCTGGAGTTTCTTCGAACGCTGCAGCTGTCCGGCCACGTAGCGGTATTGCGCACTGTCGCGTGTCTCGATCGCTAGACCGCTGTAGGTCCACAGTTGCCGCTTGGTGCGAAAACGATGAGGGGTCTGGATCAGCGCGATCAACAGAGCGGCGCGGATCGGACCGATGTAAGGAATCTGCCGCAGCAATTTCGTCGCGCCATGTTTCCGGCTCTCGGCCAATAAATCCCGCCGCACGGCTTGGCGCAACCCTTGCACAGCATCGAGCTGTTGGTAGAAGAACTCGGCCCGCCGGCGCACCCCGGCTTCTCCGATCTTGTGCAACCACTCCGCGCGATGACGCGGTGCATAAACTTGCTGCCCCCCACAGGCAATGCCCCAGCTTCGATACAGAGCCTTGACCCGATTCATCACACGAGTGAGATCCTGGCTGATCGTCAGATAACTGCGGGCCAGTTCCTTCAAAGTTCGTAGGCCGTTCTCTCCATGGTAGACCGAGCGCAGATATCCGCCGCGCAGCAGATCGGCGAGCTTGCGCGCGTCAATCTTGTCGCTCTTGTTGCCTTCCTTCAGCAGAGCGTTTTTCCGAGGATCGCACACGACCAGCTCCGTGACGTGTGGCTTCAGCAGGTCATACAACCAAGCCGCCCAGGTCCCTTCTTCAAACGTCACATGCAAGTTACCGCGCACCCCCTGCATAAACTGCAGGATGGTGATCGCCTTGGTTTCGATGATGGACTCCATCACCAGTTTGCCCTCGCCGTTCATCACCGCGATCGAAATCGCTTCTTTGTGAACGTCCATGCCGATATACTTAATGTCCATACGGGCGCTTCCTTTCGGTAGAGTTCTGGATCACACTCAGACGCTACCTCAAGGGGGGCGCCCTTTTATAATGCGTCGGCTTGGGGGACTGTGCTGCTACCGTGTAAGGGATCCTTCCCGAATGATTGGCCACTCGGGAGCAATCCACTTTGACGAAAAACGGCTACGGACGCTGGAGGAGATTGCTGGCAAGAGCGACCTCTCAGCAACCTGATAGATTGCGTGATCACCTTTAGCACCCCACAGAAAATCCTCTTTTCTGTACCGTTCTAGCCCTGCCAATGTCTTGCGCCTCACGGGCAGCCCATCTCGGACTCCACGCAGAGTGTAACGTTTAACGTTCGTGTCCTTCGATATCCTCTTTGTTGCCCTTCAACCACTCGCGCAACTTCGCTGAAGCTACGGCGTGAGTGCGATGGTGCTGCTTTCGCCAAGTCACATGTGTGGCGAGGAGGTAGGCGGGACTCTGGGCGACGGGGTGTATCAGAGGGTTGGTTAGGGACGTTATAAGCGGTTGTAAGCCGCAAAAGAGTGCCGCAACAGTACTGGCAAGCGGGAGCTACTGACGATGCGGGGCGTGCGGAGGCTGCACCTCCCCTGCTCCCGTCAATCGCATGGCTGTATTACGGGGCTATGCGTAGAAGTTATCGGAGCGAAGCATTAAGTGGATCGCGGATTCTCAGACTAAGAATCAGACCTCCCGCCACAACATAGACGACCGCGATGAACCCGAAGCTGGCCGCAAGCGAGCGCGTTCGATCGTTGAGAAAACCAATCGTGTAATTTCCAGCAAAACCGAAGGTGGCTGCGGCCGCCGGTTGAACGAGATTTTCAATGTCTATATTTCCTTATGTTTCCCGTGAGCCCGAGGTAGTCGAAAAATGCCCTACCCCGCATAACCGGGCACATCCTGGTTAAAGAGCTGTGCCGAGCGATAAAAGTTAGCGGAGCGGGGAAGCCCGGCCGCTCCGCTTTGTCAGATGAAATTATGCTGCTTGACTTGCCTTCTTCGCGCGTTCTTCCAATTCGTGGGGGGCCACATCTTCAATGTGAGTTGCGACGCCCCAGAGATGTCCGAACGGATCCTGGATGAAACCGGAGCGATCTCCATAGAACTGGTTCTGGACCGGCTTCAGAATTTTCGCGCCTTCAGCGACTGCGCGCTCTATTACGCGATCCACATCTGGTATGTACAAATACAGGCTCTCACAGGGCTTGCCCCGATGCTGGCAGCACTAGTGTACCCTTGCCCCATGTTGGGATTTTCGTCGGCCAGCATGATGCGTGAGTCGCCGATCTGCAGTTCGGCATGACCTACTTTTCCATCGGGCTGATCCATGCGAAAGACTTCGGTAGCACCGAAAATCTTTTTGTAATACTCGATGGCGCGGGCGGCGCCCTTGATGATCAGGTAGGGCGTAATGGAGTTGTATCCCTTGGGAATATGCGAGACCTTGCTCATGATTTTCTCCTTCGGAATGCTGATTCAATAACTTAGACTGGCGCGCCTCCAGTATCTTGCTTATGAGAACACAAGTTGTGAGCTGGCTCAAGACCGGACGTTACCCCTTGCTTGCTTTAGGGAAAAAAATTCCTTGGCCTGTTTTGCAGTTTTTTTCTCTGTAACAATTTTTTCATAGAAAATTCAACCCCCGCACCATTCAGAAAACCTTAACAATGTCGGCACCTAGCGCGGAGAGACTGACATGGAATCGCGACAAGCCCGTTGCAGGGAAACGGCATCACACCGCAAAGGGACGGACCGATCCGAGCGGAAGTTATTCCAGCGCCGCTGAAATGGACTGGGTTGCATCTTCCAGTTTTGCGCTCGTCACGGTCTGTCTAGTTTCAATCCACTTCGGCACTGCGTCCCGCTCCTCCTCCGGACGATTCATCGTAAATGCGGCGACAACACGCTTTTGCCGCAGCCACCACACGCTGAAGCTCTTGCTGGAAAAATCCCCACGATGAATGATTTGCTCGGCACCGGATGAATCGCCCCAATATTCGTACGACAGATCGAAGACATCAGAAAAGAAATACGGTACGTGCTTGAACGGAGTCCGCTCACCCATCAGCGCCCGCGCACAGTACTGACCCTGTGAGACTGCATTGTCCCAGTGTTCGACACGCCTGCGTTTCCCGAAGAGCACATCCTCGTAGTTCGCGACATCGCCTGCGGCAAATATGTCGGACCGGCTGGTCTCCAGGTATTCATTCACCATCACGCCATCCCCAACGTCGATCCCGCTGTTTGTAAGCATCTCCGTCGCCGGGAGTACTCCGATGCCCGCAACGACCATCTCGCATGCGATTGCCTGACCATCCGCGAGAACCGCGGAACTCACAGCCCTATCGCCGCGCAATTCTACTACGGCGGCGCTCTTAACAAACCGCACGCCGCGCGCCCCGTAATAGGCCTCAAAGAAACCGGACATCTGCGGCGAGAAGAGCCGCTTCCAAATGCGGTCGTCGCTCAGAACCATCGTGACCTCGACGCCTTTCTGAGCAACCACCGCCGCCACTTCCATTCCTATGAACCCACCGCCAATCACAACCGCACGTCTCACTTTTTCTGCCGCGAGTCGAATAGATTTGGAATCATCGAGCGAGCGAAGATAGTGAAGGTTCTGGAGCTTTGCACCGGGAATGTCCATGGTTCGCGGCCGCGCGCCGGTCGCCACAATCAGCTTGTCAAATCCGAACTCCCCGCCCGACTTTAGAGTCAGCCGCTTATGTTTGGGGTCCACAGCAGAAATTTCGCAACCGAGCCTCACCTCGATTCCATGCTTGCGATAAAAATCTTCTGGATTGATCCGGATGGCATCTTCGGTATCTTTGCCGGCGAGAAATCCTTTCGACAGAGGAGGCCGTTCGTAAGGAATGGAGGTATCCGCCGATAGGATTGCCAGCTCTCCCGCCTTCAAGCCCAATTCAACCAACTGCTTGGCTGCGTATCCCGCAACCATTCCTCCACCGAGAACCACGAACCTGGATTCGCTCATGCGTCCTCCTAGTGAAATATTATGCCCCAACACGACACGCTCGCTCGAGTCGCGTGCTCCGGCGACTGTTCGCTGAACATTTCATTGACGCAACCTCCAATTCTTTACGCGCTCTCGCTTGATTCTCTGTTGTTCCTCTTTTCGTTCCTTCTAAGGGGAAAACCCAAGATATGAAAAACAGCACTGCCGCCCCAATCGCGATAGGGCGATTCCACTCATTGATCCAATGTCTTCGCATTTGACACTGGTTTCAGTTCTTGCTGGATGGGTGATTGAAGTCTCGGTTTTCGAAAGTGCCGGGCTTGGTGAT
>JBBSFW010000232.1:0-5645 GCA_038254805.1 Terriglobales bacterium | reverse complement strand
TCGCGCTGCCACTGCACTGTGGCCCGGTGGCCACAACTCGGGCAGGCGCGCGATTTGCAGGTGTGAAAGACGACTCGCTCCTGGTTCTCTGAAGCGTAGACCTCGGCACCGAGGGCTGGCAAATGGGCGAGTTTTTCTGAGCGGCAGCGTAGTTTCAGGCGCTAGTTAAATTGCGACTCCTACCCTAAAGAATGCAGGAGAGCGCCTCCACTAGACAAGCCTCCCCAACTATAGCGAGGACTACCCTAATGCTGCGACGCAGGTTGGCACTCCATATTGCTGCGTCGAATGCCCATAGCCTCCGTCAGTAGGCTGAGAATTGTGCGGCGATTTTGAGCGATCACTCTCAGCCACGCGAATCTGCCCATTTGAGGGAAATAGATTCCCCGAAAACACAGACGAGAGATCAGGATATTTATGCGGTAGCCTAGAGGCTTGTGTTTCAGTGAAGCCACAACATACGCTATTTCCTCTGGACTGTAAGATCTCGCCCAGCCGTGTTTCACCTCGGCATGAGATTGCGAAATAGTTATCCTCAGTGGGGTGTGGGCCATCTCAAACGGTATGAACTCTTCCCAATGCTTCGGCCGCGTCAGTCGCCCCGCGGACTCAAGCCTCTTTGTAAAGCGGCGTGGCAGGCAAGGGCGTAAGTAGACCGAAGATGGGCAGCCCTGGGGGCCAAGTGCGGATCGCCTCAAGCGTCCGCTCGGCCACCCCTGGCGTGTCATTATCCATGCCGAAAATGAAGGAGGTGATGGCATAAACGTTGCGCTGCGCCAGCCTCTCCAGCACCGCTGCATATTCCCAGGCTTGTTGAATCCCTTGTTCACGTCCTTAAGATTGGTTGGGTCGATGGACTCCATGCCGATGAAGATCCACTTGCCGCCTGCGGCCGCGATGAGGTCAATGAGTTCCTCATCGCGCAACAGATTGGCGCTGATCTGCGCAACCCAATGCACCTGCGCGTCGGCGGCAATAATGTCCCGCAGCAGAGACTTTGTGCGCTTGATATTGATAGCGAAGTATCGTCGATGAAAAAGACGGCAATCTGACCGCCCTCGCTTCGCGCGCCCGTGCTTTCAAAAGCAACAGCTCATTCACAACGCTTTCGTTCGTTCGAAACCGAATAGAGTCGCCGAAAAAGCCGGTCACCGTGCAGAACTCGCATCCGTAAGGACAACCACGTCCCGACTCGACCGGAATAATGCGAAATGTCCCCCAACCACCCCCGAGTCGCCGGAGCATGCGCGTTGCCATTTTTGGAATCAAATTGAACTGGTCAAGGTTAATCCGATCCCACGGAATGGACGGGTACGGCTGGAGAGTGGGTTTGCGTTCTTGCCCAAAGTCATCCACCGGAGCGTAGACATCCTTGAGCCTGCCCTGCGCAGCGTCCTCCACGATCTTTGGCCACGTTTGATCGGCTTCCCCGAGGGCTACCGCGTCGGTATGGCGCGGCCCGCCGCCTCGACCTAGCGCCTCGTCGGCCATTTCGGTTACGTGCGGTCCGCCCATCACGACCGGAACGCCAGCGGCACGGACCGCGTCGGCCATCCGATATGCCTTGGCGATCATCCGGGTCATAGCTCCGATTCCGACGAGTCCAATATTTTGTTCGCGCACGTAGCGCGCGATCCCGTCTTCATCCATCGGTTGAGCGTTGCCATCAATCAGGAGCACATCGTGGCCAAGCGGAGTCAGGGCTTGAAGAAGGAACATCCAAAGATGCGGCATGAAATTGTGGGTCACGCCATTATCGGGGTTGTAAAGCAAAATTCTCATAGCTCGTCCTCCATTTTAGAGTCCCATTGTTGCGCGTATCTAAAGAACTGGGTCACCTTATTTGGATTTTCGGATGCTATATCTATCGCATGGCCCCTCACCCGGTCTCTGTCGGTTAGTTGCCAGTTTCAGCGCTTCTGCGACAAGGCTGGCGTCGATGACAAGCTTCTGTTTCTCAGAGGCCTCGTCCCCGCGAGATGGTCATTATGGGGATTCTGCACTTGGTGGCGTGTTGAGCTTCGGCCACGAAAATCCACGGACCCTCCTCGCTGAACTATCCCGGCGCCTAATGCCTACAGCTTGAGCTAATCATCTTCAGCGTGAGCACACGAAAGTCGGAGGTTTCACGCCTGCCGGTTTTGTTTTGCCTTTGCGCCTCTTCGCCGGCCTCTTGCTTTCCCTCCGGCAGCACGTAGCCCCTAACAATAACTTTGTGGCCAAGGTGTGCATTCAGCTCGATTTTCGAACTCTCCAGTCCGTAAATTGTCCCGCCCTTTTCCGCGAGCCAGACTTCCATGGTCTCGTCACCTTTGACTAAGCATCCCGTTATTGAGACTGCTTTGGGCCGTTCGTTGCGGGAGCGGTTTTGTGCGAGCCCTGTCCTGAGCCCCAGACAGCACGCAAAAACCAGAGTAGCGAACAATGTCATCGAGAGTTTTTTCATTTTAGCTTCTCCTTCGAAGCCCAATTTCTTCCCACTAAGAGTGGGGCTGCCTGTACTGTTTCTGGGGCCTCGACGGCCGCAATGCATAGCTGCTAGCGCTGCGACCAGGCGTGTCATTTCTTCTTTGCCAACGCTATTTCCCGAAAGGACGCCAGCACGGGAGAGCCCGCAAGGCGCGCTGGAAAGTCTCGAATGTATGCCTTCATGGCAGGATGCCAGAAGCCCTTGAAGTGAAAGGAGAGCATTTCCTCAAGAGCCTGCTCGGGCGTCCACCCATCGAACGCGATGCGGTCGATGGCGACGAATACGCCACTGCGATCGGCACCCAGCCAGCAGTGGACGAATATCCTTCTTCTCGGCCTCTCCCGAACAAGCGAGAAGAACTGAGCGACCTGTTCATCCCGAGGAGGAGACCAGACGTTGCCCGGTATATTGGCGAGACTCATGCCCAAGGATTCCGCGTGTTTGCGTTCTTTCTCCATTGTGTCATGCCTTTCGCGTCGGAGATCGACAATGGTGTTGATGCCCAGCTTCTTAAGCTGCAAAACTCCTTCGTCGTTCGGTTGCCCGCCGCGGTAGAGAAATTCGTGATCTTGCCTGGCATTCGAAATACCTGGAATGTGGATTTCCTCTGCCGACGCAAATTGTTGCCGGAAAGGCGTAGCACTGTGGTGTGCGACGCAGTCAGCAGTCGGGACTGTCAGAAACAGCAGCAAAAAAACGGAAAGAGTTTGCAGGAATACATCATCCGGGTTAGATGCGGGAGAGATTCCGCACGAAAAGGCGCAGGTCAGCTCTTCCCACAGCATCACATCCGCCCAGCAATGTTACCAGCATGACTCTGGCAACATTGAATACGAGCAACTTTGGATCTGGCGCATTGTAAATGGACTGAGATCGTGCAACCTCTAGGAATCGCGCAGCACCAAACTGCCTATTATGTTTGCCGCAAGCTCGTTGCCGCAGATGGGAGTACTTTGTGCCGCGCTGTGTTCCTTCGCGGCTGGCCAGGACAAAAGTCTACACAACAACGAAAGCGGTACAGTTGCAGGCGATCCAAAGCTTGCTTCCATAGTGAGCCAGGTCGAAGCGGCTCAAGCGGAGAATCGGACGAAGGTTCCTTACCAGATAATCCGGAAGTATCGAGTCTTTCCTTCGAGTAATCCTAATGCTGCCTCCGAGGTTGTTGCTGAAGTGGACTTCCGACCTCCCAACACCAAGAATTACGTCATTCAGGCGAGGTCTGGCAGCAGCCATGCCGAAGAGGCGGTACGCCGCATTCTGGACCGCGAAGTCGAAGCGTCGGCACAAGGCAGGCCGATCCCCACCGCCAGCATGCTGCGGGATAATTACGACGTCACGTATTTGGGCGAGGATCTCGTCGAAGGGCATTCATGTTTTCTGCTGGGTCTCGCTCCCAAACGAAAAGACAAAAACCTAATCTCGGGCCGAGGATGGGTTGACGAGCGTCTATTCCTGATCCGGCAGATCGACGGCGATTTGGTGAAGACTCCGTCGTGGTGGGTAAAGAAGGTGCACATGAGATTGGTGTTCGATGATGTGGGAGGAACATGGCTGCAGACTTCGACAAAAGCTGAAGCTGATGTCCGTGTTTTCGGTAATCAAACTTTAACATCAGGAATCGTGGAGTATCGGAGCCCAGGTGTAGTCGCCACCCAATACCCACATGGCGAATTCCATAATTCGGCGATGGCCCCATAGTTCCGGTGCAAATTGTGGTCGGTTTATCCCCGCGCGGACCTAACACTGCCTTGTCCCCTGGTTTGGCCAACCGCTGAATGGATCTCCCAAAGGGTGGGTACCTGCCGGCTTCCTCGCCCGTGCTCGAAGCCCTCGAAGGGCAATCCGCGGACGCTAACGGCCACTTTGGATGTTGCGAACGGTGCCGCAAGAAACAGAATATAAGCAGCAGCCAGCCCCAGGGGCTGCTGTTGGGCCGGTTCTCACGAGGACTTTGATGCAGGCGTAGGAAACCGGTACCGCCGAACGCGCGGGACGGCCGACCATATCTCGCTGGTTTGGACGCACATTTAGAGGTACGGAGCGAACAAAGTTTGGGGTCCTCAGCATCTAATGTCCTGTGCTTCGGAAGTTTCAACTCGCCAGCCTCATCTGTTTGGCTGGAATTTCGCTGCTATGTCCCTTGATCGAGTGGTTGGATCGCTGGGACCCGCCCGCTCCTTCGTCTGACTCTGAAATTCAGATTGTCGCTCTGCTGACTTTCTTAGCTCTGGTATTTGTGTTGAGGTATCTCCTCGCCGGGTCAGTCATTCTGTTTCTCGCGAATGCCCACCCTTCGTCTTGCTCTCCAGAAGCGTTGCAGGGCCAGCAAATTTCTGATTTTCACCTTCAAATTACCGCCTCTCCTCCCTTGCTTCTGCGAATTTGATTTCCACTCTCTCCGACTGCAAGCCGATCATAGATTGAGCTTCTTCGCGTCCGCGCGTGAGTTTCCAAGTTGGTCTGACGGGAGAGAAAATATGCTGTTCCAAAATCTAAAACTTGCAATTATCTGTTTCATCGCTGGAGCGTTATGTGGCTGCGGGACGAAGTCTTCTCGATGCCCGCAAGCGGCCCCTTCGGCCTCATCCAGCGTACCGTCAAGTAGCCATGTTTTTATTGTGGTAGAAGAAAATCACAGCTACTCAAGTGTGATCGACAGCTCTGCCATGCCCTACCTCAACAGCCTAGCAAACCGGTACGGGCTGGCTACGCGATATTTCGCAGATACCCATCCTTCGCTCGGCAACTACTTCATGCTTACGACTGGCCAGATCATCACCAACGATGACAACTTCACCGGTACGGTTAGTGCCGACAATCTGGTCCGGCATCTTTCAAGCAGTGGCAAAACGTGGAAGTCCTACGCTGAAAGCCTGCCATCGGTCGGCTATAGCGGCGGCGATATGTATCCCTACGTGAAACATCACAATCCGTTCACGTACTTTGCGGATGTGGTGAACAGCCAAACACAGTTGCAGAACCTCGTTCCCTTCAGTCAATTTGCGTCCGACCTCGCCAACAATCGGCTTCCGGATTTCTCCTTCATCGTACCGAACCTAAAGAACGACGCACATGACGGGAGTCTCAGTCAGGCTGACAGTTGGCTGCGGTCCAACATCGGTCCGCTCGTCTCCAGTCCCATGTTTCAGCAAGATGGATTGCTTGTGATCGTATT
>JBBSFW010000231.1:0-5654 GCA_038254805.1 Terriglobales bacterium | reverse complement strand
CGGAGCCAACGTGTGTCCCGAGGAGCATAAGAGTTAGACCGGGAGCTCACAAAAACACCGCAAATCAAGACCTTCGACATCGCGAACCATGAAACAGAAAGAAAAACACCGAATCCATCAATTTTTCAGCAGCCTGCTAGAGAGAAAAGATATGGCCCTATTGACACATGGCGGCGAATCCTCCTTTAGGTCCAGCGGTACCGACGATCAGTCCTAACCTTGGGCTGATCCCGGTCACCGTCACTCCCACGCCACTCGGTCCAACGATCGTTTTGAACCTACCGTTCTCGTACTGGAATGCTAGATCGAGATCTGTGGCGTTCCCAACAATCGCCGTACAGCACGCGTGCTCTCGGGATTAATAAGTACAACAGCATAGTTGGGAGTTACCTCGATCCGGCAACCGGGACTTCTCGGGGCTTCAAGCGCTATAGCAACGGCAGCTTCGTTGGCCTCAATTATCCCGGAGCGCAAGCAACATATCCCTGGAGCATCAATGATGGCGGCGCGGTAGTCGGAACCTACGCTAACGCCTCCGGGGTGCTGCATGGCTTTCTTTATTACAATGGCAAATGGGCAACGCTGGACTATACGTTGTCCCCGTCGGTGAATCTTCTCGGTATCAGCAATGCGGGGGTTGTACTCGGATCAAACTTCCTCTATGCCAACGGCAAATTCAAGTTGCTCCCCAACGTCCCAAATTCCACGTGGACAGATTTTTTCGCCATTGCTCCCGGGGGGCTGATAAGCGGCTCCGCAATTTTTAGTGACGGTACACACGGATTCACTGCGGCCTGCCAGTAGCACCCTGGAATGCCGGCCCGGTCGAAGGCCGATATCTGATCCCAATTCACGCTATCGCCGCAGGCGTCGCCAGGCGGGAGCCATGGACCTCGCGGTAAACACGGTATACCAGCCAGCACATGCATCAGTTGCTCGCCGTGTGAATTTACCAGAACCAATCTCCCGATGACCTGATCCAGTTTTGGTGGTTCCGAGAACTGGCGCTAATGGCCCTATGGTTTGATCCTCTTAGGCCTTGTCGGTTTCAGTGGTTCTTGGGTTTATCCCTGCCGCGAAGTAAGTTACTGGATATGGGAAAGAATGCTGACGCCGTTGTGATCACGGGCGCGGATAGACCGTATGGTGAAACAAGAAATTCAGGTATAAAGTGAACTTCGGAATTCAATCCTATGTTTCCGCGATGCATTTCGTTCCTGCGGCAGCACGATTCACTACAGCGCGATACGCTGATAAGTTTCTTGCTGTGTTGTTTAGCTTTAATTTTCTTTGCGACCATATCTCCCAAAGCTCGCGCGCAGCAGTGGGATGCCTGCACTCCGTCGCCTGAAGTGAAGGCAGCACTGGATGCGCTTCCGAAGCAGACCCCGAACCAGACCGATTGGGAATTTCACCAGAAAAAGGTTGAGGCTATTCAAGCCGTGCGGCGGCAGCATCCGGACGATATTTTCGTGGAACGGCGTTATATCGAGGAGATGCTGGACCGGACAGGACACGGTAAAATAATTGAGGAATACAAGAACAAATTGACGGCGACTCCGGACAGCCCACTAGCGGCGTACCTCTATGGCTTTGCTCTCCTCAGCCGAGAATCCGGCAACCTGTTTAATCGTGCTCTCGAACGAGACCCCGAGTTTCCGTGGCCGCACATCCAGCTGGTTTGGATTTATTCGGCCCCGGTATTTCGCGACCAGAACAAAGTGGATGCGCACCTGAAAGCCTTTCTCGAGGAGTGCCCGGCGAGTTTTGACGGCTATGAAGCATTGTCCAGAAGCGGCGAGGACAAGGAATTCATCCGCAAAGCCGCCGCACGATTGCGTGCCCAATTGATGAGACGCGAGGACAGCGATGCGATTGCAGCGTTCCGGACCCTGTGGGCGCTGGAATTCAAGGCGACTCCCCCCTCTGAATACGAGGGCCTCCGGAAGCAAGCGGCACGGGACGTACTCCGGATTCGAGCACTCAATATGCAAGGAAAGCGGGAATGGTATGACGCACTCGAAGAAGGCTACAAGTTATCCAACGATCAGAAAAATAGCGATTGGGCGAAGAATGAACGCGAGCTTCGGTTCCCCGACCCCCTAGTTCCGGCTTCCTGGGGGAAGTGGTTTGCAGACCATCATTTTCCTAACAAGGACGACTCAGACGAGATCAGACGCGCAGCATACAACAAGCAACTGCTCGTGCAAACGGACGGGTGGATCCAGGAGCGTCCTAATTCTGCCTATATCTGGAGAACGCGGCTAGACGCGATGACGCACCTCAGTGAAGTTACGCCAACAGAGATCGAAAGGGCGGCTAATCAATTTATTCAAGTGGCGGAGAAAAATGCTGGGCCAGCGGGTGCGCCGTCCGGTGATTACTTCACGGCAGCACAGGCACTTTCGAGAAAGCATCTGCAACCGGGTCGCGTCGCGGAAATGGCACAAAAAGGCCTGAAGTTAGCAGAAATCGAGCGGGAGGAGCAGGAAACTTTCTACGCTTTGTTCGTGGATAACGAGCGAGCTGCCGAATTCGGTTTTTACCAAACATCTGAGAATCTCGATGGATTGGCCTGCCTCGCTGAAGCTTATATCGAGTTGAAGCAAGCCGACGAAGCGCAGATTACCCTTTCCCGGATGGACGAGCGGTTGCAGGCCCTGAAATCGTTGGCAGGCGACAAAAGCGATCGCAAGGAAGGCTACCTCGGGCACGTGTCTGCCTATTGGGACCGCATGGGCCGACTGGCGGAACTGCAGCAGCGAAAACTCGATGCCATGGGATTCGATGAGAATGCACTGCTGGCGCGGCTGGAAGCGAAGCAGAAATCGGTGCCGGGCGAGAAAGATGAACTGGCGGAAAACGCGAAAAAGCTGTGGTCGAGCCTCGGTGGAACCAGCGAAGGCTGGACCATGTGGTATGGCCGGCGCGCGAATGAACTGGAGCGGTCGGTAACACTTCGTTGGGAGGAGGCAAACGAACCCCTCGCACCATTCGAGCTTGCTGACCTGAACGGAAAAACTTGGAGTGTAGAGTCCCTGAGGGGCAAGGTGACATTCTTGAACTTCTGGGCGTCCTGGTGAGGGTATTGCCGCGAGGAGTTACCTCGCCTGCAAAAATTGATCGAGAAATACAAAGAGAGGTCGGATGTACTATTCCTCACTTTGAATATGGATGAGAATCCCGGCCTGATCGCTCCATACCTCAAGGAGCACCAGCTGTCACTGATAGTGCTGCCCGCCTACAGCTATGTGAACGATACATTGAAGGTGTTCGGCATCCCGCAGAACTGGATCGTGGATTCCCACGGCGTGGTGCGGCTTAAAGGTACCGGCTACGACAGCACTAAAAAGTGGGAATTGGGAATGGCCGACGCAATTGAGCGTGTTACGGGAGCGCGACGAAGCGAAAGCGGAATTTCCGATGTAAATTCAATACATCGGTAGTTAACGCCTTGCTATCAAATCCCCCAGAGCAACCTCGAATAACTTGCGTGTTATCAGTAGCCCGAAATAGTTCGACTCCCGCCGGCTCCACCCCTACAATTCTCCTCAACTTGCATCGAACGAGGAGTTCATTGCGCTTAAAGTGTTGGTTTAGAGTTGATGAATCTATGAAAGTTACCCTAACGGTCTTCTTATTGCTGATGTCGATGATAGCCGTCGGGCAACAAAAAGATAAAAAGCTCCCGTATTCGCCTCCCGGCAAATTGGTGGACGTGGGCGGCTTCCGATTGCACCTCAACTGCACCGGCAAAAGTGGGCCGACGGTTGTGCTAATCGCAGGCGCCGGTGATTTCTCGTTCGACTGGGGCTTAGTGCAACCGGACGTGTCTCGTTTTACGTGCGTGTGCAGCTATGACCGCGCCGGGCTCGCTTGGAGCGATCCGGGCCCGACACCGCGTACCATGGGGCAAGACGCTTCCGAACTTCACACGCTGTTGAAAGCTGCTCGGGTGGAAGCGCCCTACGTCCTCGTCGGACATTCCATCGGCGGGCTGATCGCGCGGGTCTATGCCGAGCAGTATGCGGATGATGTCGCCGGGATGGTGCTGGTTGATTCCACGCACGAAGACACGACCCTGGTGTATCAAGGCAAACTCGTTCGGGTACGGGAGGGTGCCAAGGGGGTGGCCGTCCCGCCCGTGCAAACGATGCGGGGCAGCCCGCCCAAGCCTCCCGCCGCAGAAGACATCGAGCAATTCGAGTTCAACCAAAAAATGTTCGGTGCGCCGAAGACCGGGCCGCCCTTCGACAGGCTGCCGGCATCCACCCAAGCGATGCGCCTCTGGTTCCGGTCTCAACCACCACGTGCAGCCGCGGGGCCAGATTTCTGGGCGGAAGAACTGCAAGCGATATACGTGGCAAGGGCTAAAACTCCGCACCAGCTAGGCGATAAACCATTAGTGGTGCTCTTAGCGAAGCCTGAAGTCGGTAACCCGCCGCCCGGTATTGCAGCCGACGAGTGGAAGCGGATCAACGAGGAAAAGAGGCAACAGAAGGTTGGGCTCGCTAACCTCTCCCGTAACAGCAAGCTAATTGTTGCGGAGAGGAGCGGCCATCACATTCAACTCGACGAGCCGCACATCATAACGGATGCGGTCCGCTTTGTAGTTGAGGCGGTGAGGCGCCGTACTAGACTCGCGCCTTAACATTAAACGCCGCAATCTAACAACGGCATGCAGCGGACGCGCAAATAAGCTTGTCTATTAAACTCTACTCGTTGGCTCATCATCATTACACGGAAATCGCGGGCACCTGCCGTGGATTTATGCATCTCCTTTGCTGCTGCTCACTTGGTGCGTGCTCTACGGAGTTGTGTTCATGTTCTGGTTGATCTGGAGATACGAGGTATACCAGCACGGGAATCCACACACGGACAAAACTTACGCCCTCACCCAAACACTCGGATTCAGTTCACTTATTTGTTTTGCATTCGGATATGTTTGGCTAGTTGTTGCGGTTACTCGATAGACAGGATTCTCGCAAATGTCGCGCGGAGCGAGTTCGATCTAGAGAAGATTCGCGCCTCGCTGAACATCTCATGCCCGCACTGCGGATTCAGGCATCACGCCCGAGCAAAGGACCCACGTGGACACCGAGCATCTGCAATGCCCAAAATGCCGCAAGCTATTTTGTGGCGGGCAGTGACAAGAGGCTGAGCACCAGTTAGTTGGTATGTTCAACGCCGCAAGAAAGAAGCCAGCGAGCGGCTGAACCAAGCCCGCGCCCCAGAAAGTTCTCTTAGAAAAACTTCGTGGAAAAAAGAGCTTTGTCCCCGTCGAAGTCGGCGTAGATTTTCGTCAGCGTCAAAGCGTGCCGTATTGTTGAACCAATACGTCACACGCGGAGGCGCAAAAATTCCAGCCGGTAATATCCGGATCGGTAGCTCGCTCGCGGTCAAATAGTTGTTCCCGTCCTGCCCACTGAGAATAGTTCCGGTTCCTGATCTTCAACCATTTCGTGCTGCCGTCCAGTAGGTATGGATCGAACCTGCGCTTTGCGACAATCCCTTCTAGCAGGCTGCTGAAAAACCACTCCTCATCCACCAACCAGTCGTGTTAAGAGTGGAGGCATGAGAGGCGTAGATCATCAGCAGAGTCAGATGTTCAGTTATTTGTCGCCGGAGACGCGGGTGCGGAAGGATCATCCGCT
>JBBSFW010000230.1:0-5704 GCA_038254805.1 Terriglobales bacterium | reverse complement strand
TGCCGAGGAAATCATTCGCATCACCGGGACGAAATCGGGGATCGAATACAAGCCGCTGCCGGTGGACGATCCGAAGGTGCGCCAGCCGGATATTGGACGGGCGAAGAAGATCCTCGACTGGGAACCGAAGGTGGAATTTGAAGAGGGAATTGTGCGGACGATCGATTATTTCCGGCAGTGGCTCGAGCGCGCGACTGCGCGCTGAACGCCTGATCAATGGACCCAGGTTCTCTGGGCGGTTGAATGATAGCGCAGCGAGTGGATCAACGTCCGCACTCCGTGCAAGATAGACGATTAGCTGATTCAGCACAGAAAATCATCCGCATCGCCGGAACCGAAGACGCGGACGACGACGGATAGGCGTCTGTCAAAACCTTACGCACCCACTCTGGAAAGTCTTGCTTCGCTCACTCAATTGCGGCCAAGGTGCGATTATGAAGCGAGCGGCCAGTCAATCACAGATCGTCAATACACGTGTCGTCTATTGCGGAGACAATCTCGACCAACTTCGCAAGCTGCCAGATGAGTGCGTGAATTTGATCTATATCGACCCGCCATTCAATTCAAACCGAAATTACGAGGTATTTTGGGGTGAGACAAAAGAAAAGCGCAGCTTTGAAGATCGCCACGAATCGACCAAGGCCTACATTGAATATATGCGCCCACGTTGCGTCGAGCTACACCGTGTGCTGAGGAAAACCGGTAGTTTCTATTACCATTGTGATTGGCACGCCAGTCACTATGTCAAGGTCATGCTCGACCAGATATTCGGTGAAAATAATTTTAGGAATGAAATCATTTGGCGGCGAACAACAGGCAAGACGCAAAGCTACAAGCAGTTTCCGAACAACCATGATTCTATTTTCTTTTACACGCAAAGCGACAATGGCATTTTCCATCGGATGTTCGTCCCTTTAAGCGCCGAACGAATCAGCTCTCATTATCGAAATATTGACCCTGAGACTCGCCGTCCCTACTCGTTGAGCGATTTAACGGGTGACGGGATTCGACACGGCGCAACCGGGCAACCTTGGCGTGGATTCGACCCGAACGAAAAGCAACGGCATTGGGCCACGTCGCCTGCGGAACTAGATGAACTCGACGCGAAAGGGATGATTTACTGGCCGAAGAAGGTCGGGGGATGGCCAAGAATCAAACGCTATTTGGATACACAGGAGGGCGTCCAACTTGATACCATCTGGTCGGACATTCCACCAATTAACTCGCAAGCAGTCGAATCCCTTGGCTATCCGACACAAAAGCCACTGCCGTTGCTGGAGCGTATAATCAAAGCAAGCAGCAATGAAAACGACATCGTTCTCGATGCTTTCTGCGGTTGCGGAACGGCACTCGTTGCCGCTCAGAAACTAAAGCGCCAGTGGATAGGCATTGATATTTCACCTACGGCTTGCCGGGTAATGGCACAGCGGCTAAAGAAGGATTGCGGATTGAAGGAAGATGAGAAGTCGTGGAGAGACGGAACGGGATTCGTTGTGCGCGATCTTCCACGAAGTCAGGAGCAGCTTCGCAAGATACCGTCATTTGAATTTGAAAACTGGGCTGTTATCGCGCTTGGCGGCATACCGAACAAGGTTCAGGTGGGCGACATGGGCATTGACGGCAAGATTTACCCAGTTTCTGCCACACCCGCCCGCACCGACAAAGAAACGGGGCATTTGGATTTCATGGACGTTTGGTATCCGGTGCAGGTGAAGCAACGCGACAAAGTGGGGCGGCCTGACATTGATTCGTTTGAAGCGATGATGACGCGCGAGAACCGAAGCAAGGGCTTTTTCGTGTCATTTGATTACTCGCGGGACGCGCTGACCGAAGTTGACAGGTTTTTCAAGAGCAGCGGCAAGATTATTGTGCCGCTTACGGTTCAGGAGATTCTAGACGAGGAGATCGCCAGAAAATTAGCCTGATTCCAAATAAGGCACTACCAAAGTTCTCGCTTTCTTTGCGCTCTTTGTCTGAAATGCGAACTCCATGCACCCAAAATTTGTCCTAACGATTCTCTGTTGCGCACTCACGGGCTTCCGCGCAGAACCGCGGGATGGTGGGGGCCGTGGCCTGTCATATTTGGACGGGCGCCAAAACTAGTGGAGTCTGCTGAATGAGCTGCGCAACTGGGCAGAGAGCGCACCATGGGTTGCCCGGTGAAGTACATTGCGTCCGTTGCAATCGCCATTGTCAACTGTGCGAACTTGGATTGCTTCACGCGCGAAGTGATTTGAACAACTGCTGAACGGTGCCAAAGAAAAAAAGACCACACTCGCAACAAATTGCGATTTGGTTCGATACTCCCCGGCTGGACGCTCTGCGGCGGGCGGTGCGTAAAAGATCAATTGGCCTGCTTCAGCTTAGCCCGCGCGCCTCAAACGCTCTCGAAGCACAGAGAATTAATTCCATCGGCGACCTCATTAAGGCCGCGCGCCACACGTTTTTCGCCCCAAACCTCGGGGTGAAGTCGATTGCGGAAATCAAGGGGGCGCTCGATTCGCTTTCGTCCTCCATCGACCAGGACGGAAATGTCGATTGGCTTTGCTATGCGGCCAACCGTCACTTCTTGATCTTGCCCAGCACGGAGCTCGGAAAGGGCTCTGTGAGCCGATTCCTCCAGCAGGTCCCTCTTGTCATGGAGGCAGCAGTTGAGTTCTCGTGCGGTGTCCACGCGAAAGAATTATTTCAGCAGTATCTATTCGGTGACAAATTCGGCAAAGCGACGTTGCCCGAGATTGCTCGAAAGCTTGGATTTTCGCGGCAGCTTGCCTCCCAAGTGAAGAACAACGTGTTAGGGGTGCTTCGCCGCACGATCTTCGAAGACGATTATCGCGGCTGTCGCTTCCGATTTCGTCACTTCTTCGTTCTTCGACTGCGCGAACTCAAAGCAGCCCTGGATGAAACGGGCGGCCGCGCATTTCCGTATGCGGTTTGGGACCAGATCCTCGCTGGCACTTGGGGAGTAGCCGCTACCCAGGTTGCGCCGATTGAAAACCTGCTCTTCGCCATCTTCAGCTATCAAGTTATGCGTCCTGTCCACCCGCAAAAAATATCCATCGTCGTTCCGAAGGGTCGCAACGTGTTAGCGCTTCGGAGGACCCTCGCAGATATAGCGTTGTTATTGACACAGAAATTCCCGGACGGCCTTTCGGAACTTCAACTCCTGTCGAAACTGCAACGCTCGAACAGAGACAACGTCCCGCTTCTTTCGGAGATCCCGACGTTGCTCGATGCAATCCCGGGTTTGGAGAGCGATGGCCCCGAAGGAAAGGTTCGCGCTGGAATGGATAAGCTCACCCGGATGAGCGACCAGCTCGAACGAATCCTGCGCGCGCGGGGCGTCCCGACGACCACTCGCGAGTTGGCGTCAGAGGTCAATCGGTTCAAGGGCAGGGTTGGGTCTATTAGATCCGCAAGAAACGTCAACTCGGCATTATCGGCTGATAAACGGTTCAAGATAATAGGGCGGAGCCGGGTCTGGATTCTCAGTGAGTGGGACCATATCGAAACGCGCACCGTTGCTGAAATCGCGGCCGGCCTGCTCCGCCAGGCGGCTCGACCCATGACCGAACCGGAGCTGTTCGGACTAATTGCTCCGATGCGGCCAGTCGCGAAGTCCTCGATCCGAACGTTGCTGCGCCAGAATGGAAGATTTCGACGCACCGCACCGTGCACCTGGACGCTAAAGTAAACCGCCCGACTGACCCTCGGCGGTTTTCATAAGCTTGTGGAGGCCTCGCGGAAGGTAGTTTTTTGACTTCGACGGCAGAGAAGAACATACAGCGCGTTCCAAAATTCCGGTGCCCTGTGGCGCTCGTAAACCAGCCTTCGATATTGATCGCATAGCCACCGCGCATTCGCTTGACGACTACCCCCTCCGCGCCGGGGTTGACGTCCAAACTCCACGATTTCACAACACGCGCTCTGTCGCCCTTCATCAAGATTTTCTCCGCTTCCTGCTGATGAGAAGGTAGGTGAACCCGGACTCGATCTGCACGAGCTTCCGAAAGAGTTTGTAGTCGACCAGTCTACCGGCCCGGAAGGTCACCCACATCAGGGACATCACGACTTGCCGAAAAGTCGCAGCCGTTAAGGGATTGCCCACTTGCAGTTTGTCCTCGTCGTAACGCTCCTGCAGTTCGGCGAGGAAACCCCGGCACTGGCCTAGCTTCAGCCGCAGTTCGTCTCGGTCAGGCATCTCAGGCAGATCGTTCGCCCCCGATTCCACCTGCGAACAGAACACTTCAGCCTGCAACATCATTTCTGCCAGTAGCGAACTTTCGTCGTCCATCGCGGGAAGAGGATAGCGCTAGTCCACGTTTTCTACGGACGGAAATCCCCGCGCGATGGCGACACCGAACCAGCTGAAGGCGAGCATTCCCGGGTTAATCTCTCCGTTTTCGCCCTGCGGTCGCCCACAGTACCAGAATCGCGATAACCGCAGGGAGCGTGACTGGCGTAGAAAACAAGATTCGGAATTCTTGGCCCAGAGTAAAATTGCGTGGCTCCGAAGCTGTCCCGACAGTTTGCGCCGGGGGGGGCGGCCACTTGCACCTGAGGGGAGAGCGTCGCGGAGGAAATGCTGTGTGGGGTGGAAGTTGGAGGAACGGCTTTTAGTTGCGCCAACAGGCAGGCTACTAAGACAAGAGCGACGGCGATGGCAATGAACCCCCCCGCGAACTGCGGGAAGGTGACAGCAGAAAAAGGTTGGTCGGAATCTTCGGATGGCAACTGGACCATCTCTGCACCTTACCAATCCCGGGTTGTTGTGGCAACGCCGGGGATCCGGTTCCAGAGCCCGCAAAATAAGCTCGTCAAGCGAGACGGAAAACCATAAGTAAAGCATCCGGCGAAGAGTGGCCATCCTGAACAAATGGAAAACTTGCAGAAACTTGCGTCAACCGCGATAGTCGCCATCGCTCTAGCGACAACGGTCTTGGCCCAAACCGGCGCGCATTTGGATGTTGCGAACAATGGTGTATTGCCGGCACCGTTCGCCGCGACACCTCCCCATCGGAACGATCTCGCAGGCTGGGCCTCCAAAGGCTCAAAAGCCGCAGGCTGGCCAACCTCCAAGCCCGATTTCCCCGGTGACGCAACCGGTTCCTGAAGCCGGCGTCTACGTCCTCTTGGGCGTCGGCATCTTGGTTTGTGGCCAACGATTCCTTCGTGTACGCAAGAGTCGCTAATGGCAACCTGCTCGATTCTGGCCTTTAGTTCGCAGCCAACGAACTCCACAGCGGCCCCAAATCCGGATCGTCTACCGCCATCAAGCCAAATTTCTTGTCGAGCCGGGTAGCGTTGGAGAGGTGAGTTTTTGCTAGATCTAGTTTGCCCAGTTGTGCCTCGTAGCAGGCGAGGTTGAACTGAATCGTAGGCTCCTTCGGATGCAGCACCTCAGCGCGCTTCAGAATCGCGTGTGCCGCATTAATCGATTCCGCCCGGCGCGTTGCATAGGCAAAGTCGACGAAGAGGCCCGGCTCACCGGGATTCCACTCGACCAGCTTCTTGGCGACGATTGCCATCAATTCCCATTGCTTGAGCCCGTGGTAAATGGCGACCCTAGAAGCTGTCCGAAAAGTCTTTCTATAACTGCGGACATAGTTACAGTTAGGTATGTTTATATCTGATGAGCAGTGGAAACTCTTCGGTCCGAGCTTAGAGATAGAAAAGCGGAGTCCATTCGGACGGCCGCGGGCGG
>JBBSFW010000229.1:0-5735 GCA_038254805.1 Terriglobales bacterium | reverse complement strand
TTGCAATCCTGCCAGACCAATTAAAAAGTATCCAACGGTGAAGAAAGCAAAGCATGCGGTAAGCGTCCGGCGGAAACCATAGCGGTCGACGAAAGTTCCCGCGATGATTGGCAGTGAATAGAGAACTCCCGAAAATAGGCCCACCAACGATCCTGCAACTTGGGGACCCAGGCCCACTTTCTCGGCGATATACACAGCCAGCACGGCCTTCGACCCATAAAAGGCCAATCGTTCAAACAGCTCGAGGGTGTTGGCTACCCAGTAGGAGCGTTGAAAGCCGCGCGTTAGCTCGCTGATACGCCCCATTAAGAGGGCCGCCGGTGTGTTATGTGCGCATTCAAATTCAATACGCCGGCCAAATCTTTTGTGTCGATCACGCGAAAAGAGAGCACATCGTCCAGCCAGTCCTGGCTGAGTCCGTCCTGATATTGAGTGGCCACCGTCAATGTGTACTCCTGCCGTGTGAGTAGACAGTCTAGCTGGAATTCTACTTCGAGGGACTCGCCCGGTCCAAATTGGCCAAGTGGGATCTGCTCCAGCCGCGTGTTGGTGCCATACACATCCATTCCAATTCGATTACGAATTAAAATGCCAACCACGGGGTCCACAACCTCCGTATTGCAGATGGCGCGAACACGGATCACGAGCGTTTGCCCGCGCTCGAACGACTCACAGGAATTTCCAGCGCCATCCAGCAAGTCAACAGCGCTCACGGTAGTCGCTCCATCGCCATGCCGGAAACTGGTCTGGGCACCAGCGCCGGCCAGGTCTCTGTTCCCGTTCCCTGCTTTCACGTTGCGCTCGTTATCGAGAACATAACCGACGTACCGGTTGACCGCGTCCTTGGCCGGACCTTCCGCTTCGATCTTGCCATGCAGCATGAAAATCGCACGATCGGCAAGACGCTTCACCAATCCCAGATCGTGAGATACCAGAAGGACCGTCGTTTTGTTTTGCCGCAGCTCTTCGAATTTTCGGATACATCGCGTAGCGAAGATTGCGTCACCTACGGAAAGCGCCTCGTCCACGATCAGAACCTCCGGTTTGACGTGAATGGCGGCTGAGAACGCAAGCCGGACGTACATGCCCGTTGAGTACTCCTTAACCGGTCGATCTACGAAGTTACCGATCTCGGCGAAGGCCTCTATCTCAGGAAAGGTACGCTCCATTTCCTTCGGCCCGACGCCCATGATTTCACCATTGAGGTAGACATTTTCGCGGCCCGTGAACTCCGGATTGAAGCCTGCACCCAACTCAAGTAGCGCCGAAACCCGGCCATTGCAAAGCGCGCGCCCGGTGGTCGGTTGCAGGATGCCGCTGATCACCTGTAGCAGGGTGCTCTTCCCCGATCCATTCGGCCCCAGAATCGCCAGAACCTCACCTTTTTCGACCCGGAACGAAACCTCTCTCAATGCCCAAAACTCCGGAGGGCTCTGCACTGGGAAGGGAAGGACACTGAGAATCCGCTGGAGCGGCCGTTGATAAAGGTAGTAACGCTTAGAGACGTTTTGGACGGAGATCACAATGCATTGCCACTATAGCGCGCGACTGAATTTGTGTTAGGCCATCTGTACGCTTCGGCGCATGCCTGCTGATAACGGAAGCCCATAACCCATCAGGCAGAACTGATCCAGTGCGAAGAGCACGACAGAATCAAAGGCGCGTGATTCTGCCATTCTCGCTTCCTTCAACCATGCGGAAGACGATTGTTCGATTCCCACCAGGTGACTCCTTTGCGAGGATGGAAAACCCAGGGAGACACCGATGTCGATCGTTCGCCTGCTGCTATTTAGATCTCGCCCAAAGGTGAAACCAAAGCTCTCCGTTTTCAGGCAGGTCAGCTTGGCTGGCGTCCATTGTTCGTGCGAGTAGTTGATTACTTTACTCAAGGCAAAGTTATTGACGTCAGTTGGATACAACACTTCAAACTGGCAGTTCGGAAACAGCGCCGATACAAACGCGATAATTGTCCTGGTGTAATTACCGAGCAAGGTGGGCAGGAACGCAGCTTCCTCCGGCACTGTCGCGGGATCGATGTCGTTGCCTGTAATCAGCCGCAAATCGCGTCCGTATTGAGCTCTAAAGGTGCTTAACGTGTACGCATCGTAAAAAGGCATCCCGGAGTGGTCATCGGCAAAGTACCACCACTGGACTTCTCCGAATTGTATATAGGGTCGGAGACCTGCGGCTTCTTGAATTGTGGCCAGATCGGTATATACCTGCTGCCAAAAGGCAATGCTTGCGGGAGAGAAGTTGGTCTGCAATGCCGGGGTGTTTACAATAACGGGGTTCCCACTGGGATACCGCTGCGCAATGCCTGCCTCGATAGAAGGATCCCCGTGCTGCAGTTCCGTGCTGAAAGCCCCGGCAACCGTCGCGTGCCCATAGGATTTCAGTGCTTTAAAAAAACTGCCGGTCCAGTCGCGAACTGCACGGTTTAGGCGCGGAGTTGCCTGTAGATCCGTAAGCCACTCTCCATCCGTTCCGCCCGTCAGGGTCACGCCGCTCCCGTTCGGCAACGGTTGACCCGTGACAAAATTTTGTGGCGTTGGCTTGACTGCAATGGTGATATTGTTTCCATCGACACCCATCGATCTCGAATAAATCGCGAGTTCGTTGCCCGTAGCCCGTGCCCAAATCGCGTTTGACCCGGCATTGATCTGAAGCTCAAAATGTTTGGCCAGCGTCTGGGTGGTGTCCCCGATGAGATTCAAATGGCTGATGATGGTTAGCGAGTTGGTAGGGTCGTCAGTGCGCCCAATTGCAATCTCTGTGATCCCATTGCTCGTCTCGATTGTACCCGCGAAGGTAATTGTGCCTGACGCATATACTTGCGCCGGACGGACCAGTTCGTAAAACCAAAGAGCACCGACGTAGTGATTTGGCCTTCCTTTGAACCCGAGTGAATCCATGATCCACGCTGTTCGCTCGGGGGCTAGTGCGATCGAGTGATCCGTATCCCAATCAGTCGCCAGGGTCATTCGGTTCTCAAAGTGATTGCTGGGAAGACTAGTTGTAGGAACCGCCAGTTCCAGAAAATCGAAACAGAAGGAACTCGCTGTAGAGAGTGTCGCGATAACGGTGTGATCTCCGGAGCCGAAGGATCCCAGTTTCGCGCGGATCAATACATCCTCCGCTGGAACGTGGAGGTTGAAGGTTTGGGCCGCTTGACCATCAACAGAGACGCTTATCCTGGGACTTCCCGTAGTGCGTCTCGTCCCCAGATATAAAGTGTGCGCCTGAGCTGCAGTGTAGTTACACCGGACCGTAGCTCCAATCGACGACGTGAGGTGGACAGTTCCGCCGTGGTAGTGATCGAGCGGGAGATCGCTGGGGCCTGGAATAGTTTGCCAACCATTGGAATAGACTAAGCTTGGGTCGTCATCGTTGATTCGGCGACTACCCGGACCGGCCACAAAGTAGCTTTGCCCGCTACCGTTAACGGCCCACTTCGAAACCTGCACCTGGAATTCGCTTCGCAGATAACTGCGGTCTTGAAGATCGGCCGCATAGGTCCAACGTAGTTTACGCACCTTATTCACTGGAATCGCTACCAGCGACCCACCAGGCAACGTGACTGAGCCAAGCAGCGAATCAAACGGCAGGTTGATCTGCCATTTTGTGGGCGAAGTTCCTCCGGAAAACTGCTTCGAGGCTGCATCCCATTGTTCCGTCGAACCCTGAATGTAGGGGTACAAACCTACCCGGTTTCCGTTTGCCCCGTGCAGGTAATTGCGGTTCTTAAACGTGGGGTCCGCAGCATCCTGTGTCGGTGGTCGTAAGGTCAGGGTGATTGTTCGTCCCGTGCGAATCGCGGTTAGGGTTTTTGAATTGCCGTTCACCGCCTCAACAATGGCGACCAACGCGTTTTCCAAAATATCGTGAGCGCTTTCGTTGTCCCGCAAGTAGTAGGCATAATGTTCGTCCAGGAAGGAAAATCCTACTAGATCCCCGTCCGTAACGGTCCCACCTATCGTCAGGTCGGCCGACGCTGCTTTGAACTCGCCTTCGCTCGCTATGGCATGGTCCTGTAAAGACACAAAGTAGATGTTTTCCTTACCGGAGGCATCCTCCGCCCAGATGCGGAGGCTCGGCCAGTCTACGGTCGGGAATAAGATGGAGTCCATAGCGACGCAGTTGGAGCGGGTTTCTTCATAGCTCAGCGTCAAGCCACTCAGGTCGCCATCGGGCAGGTTGCGAAATGACGGATGCTCAAAAACGTTATCGCGGTTCCACTCCACCACCGCCCAGTCGAATTGCTGGCGCCAGGAGCCGGAAAGAGTAAATCCTGTCGAGCTACTCTCACTCAAAGCTGCGATAGCGGAGGGCCGCAGGAAGTAACACTGCAAGTCGCGGTCTGGCCGCAGTTTTTGTAGAAGTTCGAGCATAAGTTTCTCTACAAGCGGATGATTACGGTAAGATCGCTGCCGGGCACGATGTCACTTGTTTGGATCAGCGAGACGATATCGAGGCCGATCGGTTTGGTCGCTCTTAGCGGCCCCAGGGATGCACCATCCACTGCGTTTGAAACCATCGACCCAGCCGGTATGGTTAATGCGCAGTAGGGCTGCCCATCCTGCGTGACCAGCAACTCTATCGGTTGCACTTCCGGCCCCCCTGGTGGCGTCGAAGACGACGGTGTCCCGAGTACCGCGTACACGTCACGAACTGAATGATCTTTGTCCACCCGAATCGGGGGCGCAGCATTAGTCTGAATCGCTAACATGCCTTCCACTTGGATGGACAATTGGCCGCCGGAGAGCGTCCGAATGCCGTTATCCTTTGTCCCTGTAACCGCAAGCCGCGCAACATCGCCGTTCCCCCGGCTGTTAGTCATAAATAATTCCTTCGCCGCGATCCTCACATCCGGAAGGAATATAGAATGGATGTAACTGCCACTTGCCGGACTCCCAAAGAAATCGCGGACGAAGGGCAGAACAAACATGCTTGTGCTCAGGTCATAAACCCCTGTGTGAGCCACATGGAGAATGGCAGTACTACTGTGCGATCCACGCGTAACCTCGTAAGTCTTCCCCCCATTCGAGACGTTTTTAACCAGCATAATTTCGGCTCCAATCTGGACCAGCGTCCCCAATCTTCCGCTCCCCGGAGCACTTAGATTTAATACGGTGTCCCCGGGCCCAATATCGGCGTCCAGAGCGACTGGCGACGGCCCAATTAACTCATCCCAGTAAGCTAGGGTCAGAGTACCGGCCGTGATGGAGCGGACGTTTTTCAAATCGGAGAAGAAGATCGACTGAACTTCGATGGTCCCTTGACCTGCCGGAATCAAGCCGAATGTCGGAGCCGCGGGTACATCGTCATCAATCGACGCGCCGCCGGACCCGGAGATTCGCCAGCGTGTCAATGGCGAAAGCCCGTAGGCCGCCTCTTCATCGCGTACGTTCGCGGCTCGTCCGGAGATTTGAACCGTAGTTCCACCCCGATTCGGGACTTCGAAAGTTACCGGGCTAGTCGTTCCAGATGCTCCAAACTGCCAAGTGGAATCAGCGACTACAAAGAAGCTCATATTGTCGGGCTGGACATCCCACTTAGTCGCAAAAGTGAGCGTCGACCCGGTGTTTCCGGCCACCACTCGCTCTTGCCCTGCCCCCAATCCTCTGCTGATCCTCACTAGCGCTCCAGCTAACTCGTCCGGCAGCATTTGCAAGGTGCTATTCCCGATCGTGGTTGAAGAGTGAATATCCACCTGCTCTTCGGGTTGTAACTCCAAC
>JBBSFW010000228.1:0-5826 GCA_038254805.1 Terriglobales bacterium | reverse complement strand
GAATGTGCATGCCATGGTAGATCGAAAGTAGCCCTATAAACCCTATCAAAAAACGGTCTACGGTCTGGTGAAGGCTGTTTTTTAGAACAACGAAACACCACATAATTGTGACCAGGCAAAGGCACAATGCCAAGCCCAAGGATGGGCTCAATTGGAATACACGAAAGATGGTCATATCCGTCATCACAACCATCGACCCTAGCCCGTTTCAGCGCTCTGAAGTGACTACGCTAATTCCAAGAGGGTTTAATCGTATATCCGGCAGCAACTCCGTAGTACTTATGTCCGGGGAGTGTCCAACAATCGAGCCTCTCCTTGACACGCTCCCCCATCCTTCAAGCGCCGCACCTCGGTCCGCCGGCAGTTTCAGCGCGAGCACCCCTGGGGTTCGATCCAGTGGCGCGCCCAAATCAACCATCTCGAGATTGTTTGTCGCGGCGTTAAGCAGCGGCGTTAAGCAATGGTCCCGTTCCGAACCGCAGGTTCTGCCTTATCCAGGGTTCAAGCGATATCCTCTCAAATTTCTTGGGTTTACGCGGAAAGTGTCGGGCGGGTCTTTTATGTCTCATGCAATTAGTTCATTCAGAACAGCGCCAAGGCAGACCGCAGGTCCATCGCCGGCCCCTCGGCCTTCAGTTCTTCCGCCAACATTGGATTCGAAAGGAAAGCACGCCCGCCCAGAATAATGCGAGGACACGCAGATTGAAATCTTTGGCGAAGTCCCTCGATCAGGCGCATTGCCTTGGGAATGCTAAGCAGCGTGGTTGCCGAAATTCCGACAGTGTCTGCCCTGTGCTCTTCTATTGCCTGTAGGACACCCTGGTTCGGCAGGTTAGTGCCCAGGAAGCGAACGTTCCAGCCGCGAGCCTCGATGACGTCGGCGACCATGTTCGCTCCGACCTGATGAGGTTCTCCCTCGATGCCGGTAATCACCACCCTTCCGCGGTCGCTATCACGCTGCTCAAATCTGCTGTAAACCTGTGCCATGACAAATTGAGTGATGGCGGTCGCCATGTGTTCTTCGGCGACAGTAATTTTATTTTCCTGCCACAGACGACCCACCTCGTATTGCGCCGCCTGAAACAGATCCACGTAGAGATCGACCACATCCGTAACACTCTGCAGCGCCTCCAATGCGATGTTTGCGGCCGCCCGCCGTTCTCCCTTGATGGCGGCCACCAGGTAAACTTGAAGGGCCAGCGACGCTCCCCTTTTCGAGACGGACCCCGCTTCGTCGGAAGACAGGGGGCCTGCCTCCCCGCATGCGTCGCAGGCGGCGCCAATATAACTGCTTACCAGAGCATGTTCCTCGGAAGACATAAGCGGGTTCATGATCTGCCCGATCTGGTTCAGATTCTCACTTACGAAATGGGCTGCGATGTTTCTTGCGCCAAGCATGCTGACAGTCCAGCGCGCGTAGTCCGCGAATGGCGTGATTGCTCCGGCCTCAATGGCCGCGGCAAGATAACGCTGATGATAGATCGCGTCTTCTATGCCGAGTCGCCGCCCGCGCTCACCGTAGCGTACCAGCCAGTCCGGGTGGCGGACGAAGAACTCCTCGGTCACCGATTCCGCAACCTGCTGTTTCGTGGAGAGAATTTTTTCCGCCAGCAAGGACCTGTCACCGAGGGATAGCGCCTGCATGCTACCCCTCCATTCCGCTAGCTCGCGGGTGCCCTTCAGAGTCGGGCAAAGTAAAAAAGAACCGGCTACCCTTGCCGATTTCGCTCTCAACGCCAATGCGCCCGCCGTGGGCCTCCACGATCTTCTTACAGATGCAAAGGCCGAGTCCGGAACTCTGCTCCCCGCCGGTGGGTTTTGTACTGGTGCGCTGAAACGCTCCAAACAGAAGCGGCAGTTCTTCGGCTTTGATGCCCTGGCCTTCGTCCCTTACGGCGAACTCCAAGCCCCCGGCAACTGGCTGCACCTCCAGATGCACGGTGGTGCCAGGGTGGGAGAACTTCAGAGCGTTGGCGATGAGATTCGTAAGCACCTGCCGGACACGATCCTCGTCAAACCTAAACGTCGGCAGGTTAGATTCGACCAGGGTTTGAAGATGTATTCCTTTCGCCCTCGCGAGAGCCTGATTCAGCCTGTCGACTTCTGCGATGTAGGGGTAAACGTCCACAGGATGGCGATGCAGATTGACCTCACCCGCCTCGATGTTGGAGATGTCCAACAGATCCGTGACCAGCCCAAGCATGTGTTCGGACGTTTGCTGAATGAGAGTAGTGAACTCTGTCCTCTCTTCGCGAGTAATCGTATCTTCATCGAGCAGCAGGTCCGCCATGCTCCGGATCGCGCCCAGCGGCGAGCGCAGATCATGCGCGGCGATGCCGAGAAATTCGCTCTTAACTTTGTTGGCAGCCTCTAGTGCCAGGTTTTTCTCCGATAACTCTTTCGTGCGATCTTCCACTCTTGCTTCCAGGTTTGCATTCGCGAGACGCAGATCTTCGATGAGAACGTTCCTCTCGCGCAGAAGACTATGGTGCTCGACGGCCTTCTCCACGACGGCCACCACCTCGCTCTCCTGCCACGGCTTGGTCAGATAGGCATATATCTTCCCCTCGTTCACTGCCGAGACGACCGATACGAGGTCCGCATAGCCGGTGAGCATGATGCGGGTGATGTCAGGCTTCTCAAATGCTACGCGGGCCAGTAACTCAGAGCCGGTCATCTTCGGCATGCGCTGGTCTGAGATCACCACAGCGACGTCCTGCTGCTCAATCTGTCGCAATGCCTCCTCTCCTCCTGACGCGGTGATGACCGTATAGCGGTTTCGAAACAGGTCTCTGACCGATGAGGTGATGGCCTTTTCGTCGTCCACAACCAACAGCGTCTCCCGTTCAGTCGTGTTGTTGTGCGCGGCCTCCCGGTGTTCGCCTGGAGTGCTGAATCCTGCGCTGAGAGTCGCCATAAAGTTGTCTTACTCCGCCTTCTGTTGATCGCGATCTCTTTCCGCCTGCCGCGTCGGAAGTTCGATACGGACGACGGTGCCCTTACCCACCTCGCTGGTGATCTTAAGTTCGCCGCCGTGAGCCGTAACGATTTGGTGGGCGATGTGTAGACCCAAACCCGTTCCCTCTCCCACAGGCTTCGTGGTAAAGAATGGATCGAAGACCTTGTTGAGATTGCCGGCCGGTATTCCCACGCCATGATCTTCAACCGTCACCACGCAGATCTCTCCCTCGAGAGTAGTGGACACTTCTATCTCCCCACCGGTGCAACTCGCCTGAACCGCGTTTGCGATCACATTGCTGAAAACCTGGTTCAACGGGCCGGGCGAACAAATAAGCGGCGGCATCTCCATGTACCTGGTCTGGATTATCACGCCGCCAGTGCTGATCATGGGCGCCAGAAATCGCAAAGTGGAAGCGATGCCTTCCGATACATCCACCGGCTTCCTTACATCCTCATCCAGGCGCGAGAAGTTTCTCAGTTCCAGGACGATGTTCTTGATCCGGTCCAGTCCTTCCAGATTGTCTGCAATCTTTCGGGGGACCGCTTCGGCAAGATAGGAGAGTTCTATCGCTGCCACTTTGGCCAGAATCCTCTCGCGCAGCGCGGGCGAGATACGGCCTATTTCGGCGAGCGAGTCGCCCACCAGATTAATCAGCGAAAGTAATGCCTCAAAGTCCTTTTGGAGCGTAGCGTGATTACTAAGCACGAAGGCGACTGGATTATTGATTTCGTGCGCAACGCCCGCTGTCATCTGGCCGAGCGACGCCATCTTTTCGCGATGGACCAGTATCGACTGGGTCCGCTTGAGTTGTTCGAGAGTCGCCTGCAATTCCCGCTTTTTGCGAACATTCTCGCGCGTTAGCACTGCCAGTTCGTTGTTCAGCTGCAATAATTCGTTATGCAGCGCGTCGTCCTGTCTTCTCGTGTCCTCGGCAATCAGGAAGAAACCGTCAGGCTGGACATCCAGCTTGCACAAGAGCGTGTAAGGACACTGCGAGGGATTCACAAAGTTGAGAAGGAATCTTTCCCCGGGCTTTCGCTGGCCGCCTTCGACACGTTCCCGCAACCTGCGGGCATCGTCCTCCGGTAACATCGGCCATAGCCTCCTTCCGATGAGATTCTCTGGAGCGCACTCCATACTGCGCGCGAACCTCTGATTGCAGGTGGCAATCAATCCGTCCAGGGAAGCCGCGATAAAGTGAACGGACTCGGTCTCCTGCAGGAACGAGCAAAGTAATGCTCCATGATCCGCTACCATCTCTTCCAGGCTTGTATGCGTCGGTTCACCGCCGATTCGGCCCATTTCCACGACTCTTGTGCAAGCCGGGTCGAGCTTCAGACCTTTGGGGATGAATTCATGAGACTGGTGATGGGCGGCGCTTCGGTGCCAGGTGCGATACGAGTCCGAATCCGTCCAGCGGGTAATCAGGTGAAACAGAGCCTTATCTTTGTTATCGGTAAAGGTCTCCATCCCCAGATAGCCACGAGTACCTTCCACTAGGCGGGGACGGTTCCGGAAGGCCTGCTCAACCTCGTCCTCCATGCCGTTGGCGACCCGAAAACTCGACATGGCGATGATCATCCAGTCTCCCTTGGTGCTCTTTCAGTCTAGTTTGTTTACAGGGCTCTGCTGCAAATTCACAGCGAGCAAAGTCGGTCGGTTTCGTCCTGTCCAATGAGAGGTTTTGGATTAGGCAGCTAAGGCGGCTTGCCAGATCTCCGGAATCGTCCTTGATCTCTCTGCCAACTCGATTCCACTGATCACAACCGTCGCAGTTCGAAAGGTCTTCAGCCCAAGCATAGGCCGAAGCCGTTAGTCGGCTTCGTCTCCTCCCAGTGTTTTGACTCCGGGCAGACTGTAATGAGCGTATGAAAAAGCGCCAAAACCTCTCACACCAAAACCCCAGCAAGACCGAGGGTGGCGCTCTAGACCGCTGCTTAGTCAGGTCATTTCGAGTCTTGGCGCGAAGCGGTTTGATCCCTTCGGCTACGGCGCGGCGAGCAGCGGCTATAGAGAATCTGTAGAGCCTCGATTTATCGAGGCGACCGAGAGGAAGTGCGCGCCTTGCAACTCGTGCCGGGCGACGTGCTTCTAAATGAAGGCGGCGATCGAGACAAACTGGACCGCGGCTGGATTTGGGAAGGCCAAATCGAGGAGTCTATTCACCAGAATATTGTTTTTCGAGTTCGCCTCAATCCTCGCTCGCGGGAACCAAGTTCCAATTCCGATACCGTCGGTTCCAGAGCAAGCGAAAGTAGTCCTCGAATTGGAAGATCGACTGTCGCTTATCGATGACCTCAACAAGACCACCGATGCCGCTCTCGCTCGGCCGCCCGTCTCCGCCAATCCATTCTCAAATCTGCCTTCGAAGGCAAACTCGTGCCCCAAGACCCCAACGACGAACCCGCCTCCGTCCTGCTCGAACGCCTCCGCGCGTCCCGAGCGCACGCGGTCCCGAGCACACGCGTGCGATACGCTTAAGAATAAGAAGGCCACCGTATGACTCTAGATCTATCTCCCCAGGCAGAAGCTCGGCTGATCGCAAAGGCCCAGGAGTCGGGTCTCTCCCTGGAAGCTTTTATCGAAAAGCTCATAAGCGATGGCGATGTGAAGGCGAGCGTCCCCATTGGCCGTACTCCGAAATTGCCAGTCTGGGATCTAGGAGCGCGCGGCGAGCTCCATCGCAGAGACATCTACGAAGATGAGTGTTGAGGCGGGCCTAGTCGACGCCAACATTCTCGTTTACGCGATGGACTCGCGCGCCGCGCAGCACGCTGCATGTCGCGTTCTGCTCGAAGCCACGAACGATCCAGGCACTAGCCTCTATGTAACTTCGCAGATACTTTGCGAATTCTATTCCGTTG
>JBBSFW010000227.1:0-5830 GCA_038254805.1 Terriglobales bacterium | reverse complement strand
CGAATAAAAAACACTGCGGAGCAGTTGACTAAAGACCACTGCTGGAAACTGATTCTGAGCGCCGCGTTCCGCTATTTCCTTGGAAGCAAGATCCTAGGAACAACAGGCCGCTTGGCTGATGCTACTGGGTAATTGCCGTTTTTAGGATCAACTACTTGCGGAGAATTGGCAGGATTTGTAGGAACACATAATGTAAATGCCGCAGAGCGAAGCTCGTGTTAAATGAGGATATGTATGATTGATTCTTCTGAATGCGAGCTAGATCAACTCGCCCGTGACTTTCTTTCGGGTGGAGGCGAAATGGGGGACGCCATACGCTCGAAAGACTGGTCCGCCACTCCGCTGGGTCCCGTGCATTTGTGGCCGCAAAGCCTGAGGACAACTGTTAGTCTCTGCCTCGCTTCTAATTTTCCCATCAATGTAATCTGGGGGGCCGAGCACACCCAGATCTATAACGACGGGTATCGTCCTATTTGCGGAGCAAAGCACCCGGTGGCTTTGGGCGAGAATTACACAGAGACTTGGGTGTCCGCATGGCCGATCCTTAACGACGCATTTTGTCGCGCCTTGGGCGGCCAAACATCTTTTCTTGAGAATGAGCGGATGTTCCTGGACCGCAACGGTTATTTGGAGGAGACTTTCTTTACGTTTTCATTAAGCCCGATCCGTGACGAGTCCGGGGGCATCGGCGGCCTGTTTCATCCGGTAACCGAGACGACGGCACAGATGCTCAGCGAGCGCCGGATTCGAGGACTCCAGCATCTGACGTCGCGGGCAGGTCAGGCGAAAAATGTGGAGGACGCCGGCTACTTGTTGATGGCGGCCTTGGCGGAGTACCCGCTGGACCTGCCCTTTGCTCTGCTCTATTTGGTGCATCACGAGCAGCGAGAAGCGCGGCTGATTGCAACGGCCCATCTCGGAAGCGGATTGGAGGCCACCCCCACGTGCGTGGATCTCCAGGATCCCTCAGGGACGGAGTGGCCATTCGAGATAGTCCTGAATTCCGGTTCAGCTCAGGTTGTAGAAGACCTGGAGAAGAAGTTTGGCGCTCTGGCGTGTGGACCGTATCCCGAATCGCCGCAAAAAGCACTGATGTTCCCGATAAAGATTGCAAAGGAGCGTAAGCCCACAGCTATATTCCTTGCAGGCGTGAGTCCCAGACTGAGTCTGGATACCAGTTACAGGGCATTTTACGATTTGTTAGCAGCCGGCGTAACGGCTGTGATGGCGAATGCCCGCGCCTATGAAGAAGAGCGTAAACGTGCCGAGGCTTTGGCCGAGTTGGATCAGGCTAAGACGACATTCTTCAGCAACATCAGCCATGAGTTTCGAACGCCACTGACTCTGATGCTTGGGCCTCTGGAGGACATGTTGGCGCGCGACGAAACGAAGATTACCGCGAATCGCGAACAAGTGGATTCTATGTATCGCAACAGCCTCCGGCTTCTTCGCTTAGTGAACACCCTGCTGGATTTTTCCCGCATTGAGGCTGGGCGTATTCAGGCCTGTTACGAACCGCTAGACCTTGCCGAGCTTACGAAAGACCTCACCAGCACCTTTCGGTCAATTATTGAGAAAGCGGGTCTTACCTTCTCGGTCGATTGCTCTCCACTTTCTGAGTGCCTCTATGTGGATAGGGAAATGTGGGAGAAGGTCGTGCTGAATCTCCTCTCGAACGCTTCAAGTTCACGTTCCACGGACAGATCGCCGTCCTCTTGCGCCAGAACCAAGGCAACGTCGAATTGTCGGTTTCCGATACGGGCACTGGCATTCCTTCCGAAGAGATGCCGAACCTCTTTAAGCGCTTCCATCGTGTAGAGGGAGCCCGAGGGCGCACTGTTGAGGGAACCGGGATCGGACTTGCCCTGGTGGAGGATTTGGTCAAACTTCACGGTGGTTCGGTTCGGGCGGAGAGTCAGTTAGATGCCGGAAGCACGTTCACGGTCAGCATGCCGCTGGGGGTGGCTCATCTCCCCAGCCAGCAGATCAGGTCCTTGGGAAAAGCTGCCCGGAGCACGGGAGCCGGCAGAGCGTTAACAGAAGAGGCTCTCCGCTGGTCGGAACCATCCATAGCAACCAGCGGTGTTTGTGGTGAGCGACTCAATGCGGCAGCTACGGACGTTGGGCGCCGGCGTATTTTGCTGGTCGATGATAACTCCGATATGCGGCAATATGTCACGAACATTCTCGCGCCGGAATTCGATGTCGAAGCTGTGACTAACGGCGTGCTAGCCCTGGAGAGCTTGCAAGGCCCCATTCCGGACCTGGTGCTTACCGACGTCATGATGCCGGAGATGGATGGATTCGGGTTGCTTAAGGCACTCCGCACAGACGCACGCGCGCAAAGCATCCCCGTGATCATGCTTTCCGCGCGGGCCGGAGAAGAAGCCTACGTAGAGGGCTTAAGGGCAGGAGCTGACGACTATCTCATCAAGCCTTTCAGCGCGAGGGAACTGGTAGCCCGCGTTGTCTCAAATATCGAACTCGCGCAACTGCGTCAGAAACTGGCGCGTAAAGAAGAGGAACGCCGCTCGGTCAAGGAACTGGAAAGACAGTGGCGGCTATTCATTACAGCGCTCTCGCATACGCCCGATTTTAGCTATGTCTTCGACCTGGAGCGCCGGTTCACCTATGTTAATGAGGCATTACTCGGTTTGCTCAATAGACCGCGGGCTGAGGTGCTCGGAAAACAATTTCTAGAGTTGGGGTATCCACCCGATTTCGCTGACAAGCTGGACAGGCAGATTCAGGCAGTGCTCGATACTCGCACACCCGTCCTGGACGAGAGTGCCTTAACGGGACAAGGCGGAGGGATCCGCCATTATGAGTACATCTTTGTCCCTGTTGCGGGGACGGACGGAACTGTGGAGGGCGTGGCCGGCTCCGCGCGGGAGGTGACTCAGCGTCGGAAAGTGGAGCAGGATCTCCGGACTGCCAACGCCGAATTGGAACAATTCGCTTACGTAGCGAGTCACGATATGCAGGAGCCGCTTCGCATGGTGAACATCTATACGCAACTCTTGTTGAAACGGTACGGCGAGACCGCCAATGCTGATGTTCAATAGTATGCAGCGTTCATTCGCGAAGGAGTGCAGCGCATGACAACCCTCATTCGCGATCTTCTTTCCTACTCGCGAACGATTCACGAGGAGCATGATCGTTTTGTTTCGGCCGACCTGCAGAATTCTTTCTCGCAGGCGGTTGCCGTACTCAGGACTCGCTTCGAGGAGAGCGGCGCAACAATCACGCACGACGACTTGCCAAAAGTACGTGGCGACGAGGCTCAGTTGCAACAGGTGTTTATGAACCTGCTCTCGAACGCTCTAAAATATGTCAAGCCCGGACAGACATCGCGCATCCATGTGTCGGCCAAACGAGACGGCGAGCACTGGATCGTCTCTGTTAGCGACAATGGGATCGGTTTTGACCAACGCTATGCAGAGCGGGTTTTTGGTCTCTTCAAGCGTTTACACAAGGATGCGTACCCGGGAACCGGACTTGGCTTGGCAATCTGCAAAAGGATCGTGGAACGGCACGGCGGAACAATCTGGGCTGAAAGTGAAGTTCAAAAAGGTTCGACATTCTCATTCTCGTTACACTCGGAACGCATAAGCCATCCAGCGGAGGATGATCGGCGATTCACTATCATGAAGTCAGAATGAATTATCGAAAACTCGGACGGACCGGCTTTGAGGTGAGTGAAATCGGATATGGAGCCTGGGGCATTGGCGGCAAGCAGTGGCTGGGTGGCAACGACGACGAATCGTTGCAGGCCCTGCGACGAGCCATCGAATTAGGCCTCAATTTCATAGACACAGCACTCGCGTACGGCGAAGGGCACAGCGAACGGCTGGTAGGGCAGGTGGTCCAGGAGACCAATCACAAACTTTTTGTCGCGACCAAAGTTCCGCCCATGAATCTGACGTGGCCCGCCCGACCCGGCATCGGCCTCGATCAGGTGTTTCCTTACGACTACATCATGCGCAGCACCGAGACCAGCCTGCGCAATTTGCAGATGGACACGATTGACCTCCAGCAACTGCATGTCTGGAATCCGGAATGGACCGGCCGCGACGAGTGGCGGCGCGCTGCCGAAGATTTGAAGAAAAGTGGAAAGGTTCGGGCCTTTGGTATTTCCATCAACGATCATCAACCGGACTCGGCGCTGGACGTCGTCCGCACCGGCTTGATCGACACCGTTCAAGTGATCTACAACATCTTCGACCAGACTCCCGGGAAAAAGCTGCTCCCGCTCGCACAGGAGCTGAACGTCGGCGTGTTGGCCCGTGTGCCGTTCGATGAGGGGAGCCTCACCGGTACCATCGACGAGTCTACGACGTTTGATCCGGGCGATTTTCGGTCGTCCTACTTCAAGGGTGACCGCAAGAGACAGGTGGTGGAGCATGTCAACGCGCTTCGCAAAGACCTGGGTCCGGATGCCCAACTGCCCCAGGTGGCATTGAGGTTCTGTCTTTCCCATCCCGCGGTGTCCACCGTCATTCCGGGCATGCGCCGAGTCCGCAACGCCGAAATGAATACAAGGGCTTCGGACCAAGGACCATTGGATCAACCCACTCTCGACACTTTGAAAGCACACGCTTGGGATAAGAACTTCTACGGCTAATCCTTGAAAGCCACTCCCAAAACCGCATGTAACTGTGCATGGCAGCCGGCTCTGGCCGTAGGCGGTGATTACTATGACGTGCTCAGCTTAAGCGCGCCGGACACAATCCGCCTATGCTCGTTCGGGCCTCGACCACATGTCCGTAAAGTCGCATCGTCACCCGCCGGTGAATTACAATCGGCGATTCGGAGCGCCGTCACGGATTTCTGCGGCGGAACTTTTCCGTGATGACGCGACTTTGCTGGTAATCGCTGTAGTCTGGTAATTATGCAGAGAAATACGATCCTGTCTTCCATTGTCGACGTGGGCATTGTGCCTGTGGTTCGCACGGAAACTGCCGAAGGGGCTATCCAGGCCATCGCAGCGATTCAGCGGGGCGGCCTACGCGTCGCGGAGATAACCATGACTGTACCGGGTGCCTTGCGGGCTCTGGAAAAGGTAGCCGATCAGTTTGGCGACCAGATCATCCTGGGTGCGGGCACCGTCCTCGATCCGGAGACGGCACGCGCCTGTATGCTGGCAGGCGCGCAGTTTTTCGTGACACCGAGTTTGAATCTGAAAACGATTGCGATGGTGAAGCGCTACTCAAAAGTCATCATGCCCGGAGCGCTGACACCCACGGAGGTGCTGACGGCCTGGGAAGCCGGCGCAGATGCCATCAAGATATTTCCATGCAGCGCGGTTGGCGGCGCCAAGTACATCAAAGCGCTGCGCGCCCCTTTGCCGCATATCGAAATGGTCCCCACCGGCGGAGTTAACCTGGATACTGCCGCAGACTTCCTGCGGGCTGGGGCTTGCGCCGTGGGAGTGGGAGGGGAGTTGATCGACTCCGGCACAATCCGCGATGGTCGCTTCGAGGTTTTTGAGGAACGAGCTCGCCGCTTCATGGAAGTCATCGCAAAGACGCGCGCTGGGATGGTGCGCGAAACCTAAGGAGGCGAGTACCCACATGCCACGCCGTTTGCGCGAACAGCCTTGGTGGATGGAGGGCGGCTCGCAGATCTGTTGCTTGTGCCTGCAGCGCTTCGCCCTCCAAACAGAACATCGCTGCGAAAGTTGCGATGTAGCCATCTGTTTCTTCTGCGCCGTCCGAGAGCACGGTGACGAGATTAGCTGCAGCGATTGCAGCGAACTGGTGGCGAGCGAGCGAGTATGAGCGCACGCGCTATTTGGAAGGGTGTTCTCAAAGTTGGGCCGGAGAGCTTG
>JBBSFW010000226.1:0-5916 GCA_038254805.1 Terriglobales bacterium | reverse complement strand
AATGTAGATTGCATTAACGAATCGCAAGCGTGGGCCTTGGCCCCTCGCATCAATTCATGGGATGATTCTCTGGAACTTTCTTTCACCGAAGGCACATAGGAAGAGCAGATTTTCGACAGAATGGGGCGCGGCAGTTACCGGGTGAGAAGTTTTCGAAGTTGATCAAGCCAGCCACCGCGCACCGGTACCGTAAGTGAGGAACGCTTTTCTCTGATCGATATTGCTTTGTCAATGCTGGCAGACGATTGCACGAACGTCTGTGATTTCGTGCGTTCCGGGAAGGCTGTCGTATTTCGAGGGTGAATGGAAGGGACGCTACATTCTGGAATGGCGTGATTCCCCTCGTCGATAGCTGGCGAAAAATCGCGATATCACTCATTGACTTGCCATGGGTTTTGAGCGCAAATGCCTGCTAGCAACAGCGAATCGGCGCCGATAATGACGTTTACGGTGTCTAAAGATTGATGATTCGGCGACTAGGAATCGCGGTTGCAGCTGCTGGGGTGGTGGCAATCGGCTCGTTGTTTCTATACGCACGTCTGCTAAACGAGCGCGCGGAAACCATGTTGCGAACCGTCTATGAGCTTTCCGATCACAAACAGATTCCGGCTCTTGCTGACATTCAACAGCGTTTTGGCAATCGACTCAAGCGCCTCAATGGGTGTCCACCTTCAGAATGCGCGTACACAGTAGTCTTGTCGAATCGAGTTCTCGCCGGCCCTTCATATCCTGCCGTACACCGAAATGGAGTCGTACTTCAATGTTAGAGATGGAGTGGTCTTAGTAGGCATGGTGGATTTCGCCACAACGGTCAATCACCGCTACAGCGTCGTAAGTCATGTTCAGATTGATTTTTGCAAGGGATGTGGGATGTTCGCTATCCATCCGTGGGATCAATTCGCCCCACTGGACACAAACGGGCTCGTGGAGATTGGCACTGAAGCTTCAGCTCAAAACAGACGCTCTGTGCTTTCGCTAAACACGCGCTGCCTGACGGCGCTCGGCGGGTGCGCCAACATTGCTGAATTGATCCAACAGTTTGGCAGCAAACCCTAAAGTTGCGTCCCGCGATTGACCACCCTAGACTCGGGTGAGACACTTCCTACATCTTCTTGTGAGCGGTTACGCCATGCATCCTCGACGGGCGGTTTTACTCGCTTTCCTCTGCTCGCTTCTGGGGACTACGCCGGGCGCCTTAGCACAGACGGGCGATTCTTTTTCCTCCATTGGAAGCACGACCTCAGGTACGCGCAGTTATCAGAGTCAGGGTGCGGTCATTGTATTGACCGTTTACGGAGACAATCACGCTCTGCTCGATCGTCAGTCGGTGGTAAAGCTGGTGAACAGGAACACACAGAGCACGATGTGGCAAACGACGGCGGATAAGTCGGAAGCCTATTTTGTTGATCTGACTGTCGGCGCCTATGACCTGGAAGTGAGCGCGGTAGGATATTTGACTGTCCACAAGCCGTACAACGTGGGTAGCTCATACAATACTTTTCGCGTGGAAGTCACGCTTCAGCGCGATCCCACCAGCGTCGAATTGGACCAGCCCAATACTCCGGATATGCCGTCCAAGGCAAGAAAGTCAACCCAGCGCGGTGTCCGAGCCCTGAAGAGCGGAAATCTTAAAGAAGCGCAGAAACAGCTCGAGGCGGCTTACAGGTTGGTTCCCGACAGTCCGGACGTAAACTTTCTTCTGGGCTACTTGTATTTCGTGCGTCAGGATTTGACCCAGGCTCAAAACTTTCTGGTAAAGGCAGCGACCGGGGACCGTCACAATGTCCAGGCATTGACTCTACTGGGGAGAGTCCGCATACACCGCGGCAACTATGCTGCGGCGACGGCCACTTTGGAAGAAGCGGTGGCCTCCGACCCCGGCTACTGGATGGCGCACTCTGGCGGATGCATATTTGAAGCAGCATGAGTTTGAAAAATCCCAGCAACAGGCTCAGATCGCCATCGCCAACAGCAAGGGAGCTGGCAATGCAGCGCGTCTGGTCCTCGGCCAGGCGCTTGCCAACCTGGGCAAAAACGACGAAGCGATTGCTGCCCTGAAGGCTTTCGTTGGGAAAGCGCCCGATAGTGGAGTAGCGCCTAGAGTGAAGGACCTCATTGTCCAACTCCAGGCTCGTGCCGCCGCTCCACTGGGAAGCATTGAAGTCCCCGTAACGGTGGGATCTACCGAACCCTTGATTGACGATACTGAGCTGCGGCTTTCCATCAAGACATGGGAGCCTCCGGGGGTAGATGACTCCAAACCAGCGCTTGCCGCAGGCGTAGCCTGCCCCGCCGATCAGGTGGTTCGCGAAACCGGGTTTCGAGTAAAGCAGCTCGTGGATGACATTTCCAAATTTGCCGCGGTCGAACAACTGCTCCATGAGAGTGTGGACGAACTCGGAAACGCAATTACCAAGGAAACCAGGCGTTACAACTATGTCGCCGCGATCTCCCAAACCAGGCCAGGGTACCTCGAAGTGGAGGAATACCGCATGGACCACTCTGAATTGGCGCAGTTTCCCGACAATATGGTCAGCCGCGGCTTTTCGGCTTTGGCGTTGGTCTTCCATCCCGACATGCGCGATAATTTTGAGCTCACCTAAGAAGGGCTAGGCGATTTGCGGGGGCAGGCTACATGGCTGGTTCACTTTCGCCAGCGCGACGACCGTCCCAATCGCATTCACGATTTCAAGATTGCGGGGTTGATTTACCCCGTCAATCTCAAGGGCCGCGCCTGGATCACGCCTGATAAATTTCAGATTGTACGCATGGAGTCGGAGCTGGTGAAGCCCATGCCCAACATTCGCCTGCTCACGTAGCACCAGATTGTTGAGTACGGGCCGGTAAAGTTTCAGAAAAAGAACATTGAAATGTGGCTGCCCAAGAGCGCAGAGCTCTATTTTGATTTTCGCAAGCACCGCTATTTCCGGCGCCACAGCTTCGATCACTTCATGCTGTTTTCCACGGACACAGAGGAGAACTACGGTGGGCCAAAGCAAGAGCCAAAGCTCCCCGCTTCAAATCCTCAACAAAACCCTTAAGATGTCCGGCGCATACGCATCAGACCCTGTAGCGCCGGACCAGCGTCCGGCCGGGCGATTTCATTTGTGGGTCTTGCTCCGGATATTGAAAGGTTACTCGCCCGGGCTTGCGGCTTTGGCGAAGCCCTGGTCAATCTTGTCCAGGTACTCCTGCAAGCGCTTCTGGATGTGGCTTTCCAGGGCGCAAGCCACGCTGCTGGCAGGCCTGTTCGAACTCGGCGGCGAACTCCGATCCCCCGTCGACCTGCACGGCGCGAATGGGAAACGGCATGCGGTGTTGCAAGGTATCCAGGAATTGAGCGGCGGTGCGGGCGGTGGCGCGGCTGTGGGCCTGGATGACGTCCCAGCGCGAGACCACGTCGCGGGATATCACCGAGCTGCTTTCAGCTCTTTGCCGGGTAGCGCCACAAGCTTTCCACGGCGCCGATGAGGTCCGTCCAGTCACTCCTCATCCGGCAAAGCGGCAAGAGGTACTACCCGAGACACGGGATATCTTCGGCCGACTATATCTTGCGGGTTACCTCGGCGACCGACAAGCATACGAGTTGATGTTCTTCCAAGTCGTTCCGAGCGCGCTCCATATCGACATTTTTACGGGCCGCAAGCTCGGTGCTCACCCGATAATACGCAACGGAACGGGCTTCGGCGTACTTGCTAAGCTTGGATTCGAAAGTTTGATGCAGATCCATGCACTTTAAGCAATCCATGGTATCCCTCCAGCGCTTACCTCGCAGGTGCAAGGCAGCTCGGGTCACGAAATTGGCTTTCGAAACAAGAGGCGGCCCTCTGAGGAGGCCGCCCTTGCACGGCGGACGATCTTTCTTACGCTACTACAGCGACGTTATGGAAGGTCGAGGTGACGGCGTCAAACGCCTGAACCTTGGGCGTTCCATCGATCATTCTCGCAAATGTTCTCAACACTTCAGGGTAGGTATTGGTGTTGTATGCTTCCGCGTTGGCTTTGCTCTCCCACAGACTGATTGCAATTGCATCCAAGCTGCCGGGATTCGACAGTGTAATTTCGTCCTTGAAGCCCTTTTGCTTGCGAAGCAAAGGAAGAATTTCGTTCTCAAAGGTCCGAGCATAATCGGGAAGCATGTTGGATTTCAGGCGAAAAGAAACGTTGCGTGCAAACATATCAACCTCCTAAAAAGTCTGTTCGCTAAGAAGAGAGAACTTCAGATGGGCTGACTTAGTTCAGGGAACCTGAAAGAGGGGGAGGTGGAAACCACCTCACTTTCAACGCTAGGCCTCTGGACCACTGTTGTCAAGCTGCCGAATCCTCTAGGCGGACAGCAAGGGTTTTTGGGCAGGACCCGTCTAAGATAAGGAGGCGTCCTTGGCATTAGTGCAGGCTTTGTTGGGTTGTGTTTCAATTTTGCAGTCACCGGAGCGGCAAGCCTGTTCCGTCCGGCGAATTGGACGAAACGGCCTCCCTCGTGGATCTTTCTTTCCTGTCGATTATTTCAAGTTATTTCACTGGCGAGTGAATTTCTGACCGGTGGCAGCTGTTTCGCTGCGCTTCTTCGCGGCGGGAGATCTCTGGGGCCAACAGTTCCGACGGCGCATTCCGCCTCGCCGACCATTTCTCTGGCGGCCATCGAACGCCGACTCGAAGAAATAACTGGCGATTCGCTGTACTTTAGAGACCGCTCGGTAGAGTCGAACCAGAACGACTAGCGATTATCCGTCACACTAATGGGTCTGTTGAGTATGCCCGCGGCTTGAGTAAGCGTCAGAGCATCGGATACCTGGTGGAAGTCCCGACGGTTTTCCCTCTTCTGCTCTCCGATGCCCTTGAACAAGAGAGCTTTTCCTGTCATCTCCACACTCATGGTAGTCATATCCCAGTGGCCTGGGACAACTTCTGCCTGCCTAACTTCAAAGTGGCCCCCCTTGTCCAAGCGTCCCAGCAGGCCGAGTCCGAATTTCACATCCTGTGTGAGATGACCATTAAACACAGCCAGTCGCTCCTGTTTGCAGTCGACCCACATCTCGCCCTCCATATCGTGAAAAACGCGGGCCTCCAGGGAGGGCGGACGAAAATTCGGGTTTGGTTTAAAGCTCAGCTTTACCAGGTTTCCGTCACCACCCGCGTAGTTGAAAATAAATGCATCAGGAAGCATCTTGAACAACCGTCTCCCCTGCAAGGTCTCGGCGTCCAGTGCTCGCTGCAATTTTCGTTTCGCACTTCGACTGGTCATTAACTCCTGCACTCGCTGGTCCTCCTCCGCCTGTTGCTTCGCGGTAAGGGGGCGGTCGTTAATAGACAGCAGTCGACTGAGAGAACCTTCCCTTGTCTCGATGATTTCCGCGACCTGTTTCTTTCCATACTGTTCTTTTTCTAGTCGGTACATCCAGTTGGTATGGTCATCCTGGAATTTTAGTTCTTTAGTGATCACCCGCCGTGCCAGGTCATTGGCCGACACTTGGCTGCTGGGAATAGACTGAGAACGTGCGGATAAATCAAGCAGAATGATAGCTAGTGTAAAGGCTGCGGAACTTTGTACCTGCTTCATCGCCTTTCCCTTGCGTAACCGTGCAATGTCAGCGCAGCGGTTTGCCTAAGCGCGGCCACCGGGATCAGCAGCGGCTGGACAAGCCGGTGCCGGTGTGCCCGTAAAGTTGCTCCACATGTGCCAAAATTCTGGTTTCGTCGAAACATGAGGAGATGTTGGATTTCATTGACAGCGCCCTTCCAGCAATTATCTTTCGACCAGAATTCGCAGTCAATCGGTATGCTAGCGGTCGCCTCCAGGTTCACTACTTGAGAAGTCGTAGTTGCTCCAATCGGGCGAAATTTGTTGGTCGGCGCAGACCATTTTCCAACTTTCTTGCTTTTTGCGGTCGTGTGGGGTTAGGGGGCTCCCGGATT
>JBBSFW010000225.1:0-5922 GCA_038254805.1 Terriglobales bacterium | reverse complement strand
ATCGGGCGAAATCTTCGGCTATTACCCGATCACCCAGCAGTACTTCTCACGCTACAGCCTTCCCGTAATGCACACGGAGACGAACTACGCCGAACCGGGCGCAATCAAGTGGCTGCAAAAGGAGTGGGCGAACGTACACCGCCTAAAGCAGGATGGTGTCCCGATTCTCGGTTTCACGTGGTATAGCCTCCAGGACCAGGTGGACTGGGATACGGCACTGCGCGAGAATAACGGCACCGTGAACCCGCTCGGCCTTTGCGACCTGGATCGCAACATACGGCCCGTCGGTCATGCGTATAAAAGGCTGATTGGCCAGTGGGGGAATGCGCTCACCACTGAGAGCAATGTATTGGGCATCTGCCCATGAGCATTCCCTGCCGACTGCCGCCCGTATTCCTTTATCGAAAAGCTGCCGCCGGCGCGCCTACTAGCTCGAGGTGTGACTTTCGCCGGGCCAACACCGGGGCGCAGCAAAGAGCAGCCCACACGAGTTTTTGTAAAAGGAGAGACGCGCTTCATGCTACGACAAGCAAAAGACCTAAACGGTTACACGTTGGGTGCCCGCGACGGGGAGATCGGCACAGTGAAGGACTTTTACTTCGATGACCAGAGTTGGACGATTCGATATCTCATTTCCGATACTGGCAACTGGTTGAGCGGCCGGCGGGTTCTCATCTCGCCTTATGCACTGGACCCAGCCAGCAAGGATGACAAGGTCATCCCGGTGGACCTGACAAAAAAGCAGATTGAAGACAGTCCATCCCTGGATACCGACAAACCAATCTCCCGCCAGTACGAAATGCAATACTACCCCTATTACGGCTGGCCAGCATATTGGGGAGGCCCGTACATGTGGGGAGCCGGCCCCTACCCAAATCGCCAACTGGGCGGATGGTCGGAGGCCACTCGCCCCACAGAGAATGATGATCCTCACCTCCGCAGCACGAGCGATGTGACTGGCCGGACAATCCAAGCCCCGGATGGCGAGATCGGCCACGTCGACGATTTTGTCGTTGATGACGAGACTTGGGCTATTCGTTACTTGATCGTTGATACTCGAAACTGGTGGCCGGGCAAAAAAGTTCTGATTTCGACGCGATGGATAGAACAAATCAGTTGGGAAGAAGCAAAAGTCTTCGTCAACCTGACCCGAGAGGCGATCAGGCAGGGGCCAGAATATACGGAAGAGGCTCTAATTACGCGGGACTACGAAACGCAATTGCATCGACATTACAAGCGCGAGGGGTATTGGGCGGATGAACTTAATCGCAGGTCTACTGGGTGACGGTTGAGCGTTCAGGCTGAATATAGGAGAGAGTGAAAAGGGAGCGCTTCCGTCAGCGTCCGCAAGTTTTGCTTGAATCCTCCAATGTCGCCTCGAATGTGGGCGTCGGCATCTACACGTCAGATAACGCCGAGAGATCAATCATGAAAACGAAATACGAAAAATCCGTCATGGATCAACGAACTGCCGAAATGCCCGATGCGGTCGCCTCCGAGAGTTCTCTCTCCACCGAGGAGCTTCGCAAAATCGATGCATACTGGCGCGCGTGTAATTACCTCTCGCTCGGCATGCTCTACCTGCGCGGAAACCCATTGCTGCGAGAGCCCCTTAAGTTGGAGCATCTCAAGAAGCGACTGATCGGGCATTGGGGATCCGACCCCGGTCAGAGTTTCATTTGGGTTCATCTGAACCGACTGATCAAGAAACACGATTTGAATATGATTTACATTGCCGGCCCCGGACATGGAGCCCCGGCGATCCTCGCGAACGCCTATCTCGAAGGAACATACTCCGAGGTCTACCCCGACAAGAGCGAGGATGCAGAGGGTATGTGCAAATTCTTTAAGCAGTTCTCGTTTCCCGGAGGCATTGGAAGTCATTGCACTCCGGAAACGCCTGGGTCGATCCATGAAGGCGGTGAACTGGGCTATAGCGTGTCTCACGCTTTTGGTGCCGCTTTTGACAATCCCGACTTGATGGTCTCGGTGGTTATCGGAGATGGCGAAGCTGAAACCGGACCTCTGATGGGTTCCCTGCATTCCAACAAATTTCTCAATCCGATCCGCGATGGCGCGGTGCTCCCAATTCTTCACCTGAACGGCTACAAAATCGCGAATCCAACAATATCGGCAAGGATCTCACCCGACGAACTGCGCAGTATTTTCGAAGGTTTCGGCTGGACTCCTTATTTTGTCGAGGGCGAGGACCCGCCAGAAATGCATCGAAAGATGGCGGCCTGTCTCGACGAGTGCTTCAATCGAATCCGCTCCATCCAGGACGATGCTCGCCGAGGCGGCGATCAGGAACGGCCTCGCTGGCCCATAATCGTTTTTCGCAGCCCCAAAGGCTGGACCGCTCCCAAGGAGTTGGACGGGCACAAACTCGAAGGCTACTGGCGAGCTCATCAGATTCCGATCCCGGATGTGGCGGAAAATCCGGCGCACTTGAAAATCCTCGAAGACTGGATGCATCGCTACAAGCCGGAGGAGTTGTTTGATGGAAATGGCAAACTTGTTCCGGAGCTGAAGGAAATGGCTCCCGCCGGAAGACGCCGGATGAGCGCCAATCCACACGCGAACGGCGGTCTTCTGCGGAAACCGCTTCGCTTGCCCGACTTCCGGCGCTACGCCACGCGGGTTACTGGTCCCGGTATCTCGCAAGCCTCACCTACTTACGTTCTGGGCGAATTTCTGCGCGATGTCATGCGCGACAACATGGGCAATTTCCGAATCTTTGGGCCAGACGAAACCGCTTCCAACCGTCTCGAAGCGATTTACGCCACCACGAAAAAGACCTGGTTAGCTGAATTCAAGTCCGAGGACCTGGACGGCGGTGAGCTCTCGCGGGATGGCCGCGTTATGGAGATGCTCAGTGAGCATACCCTTGAGGGTTGGGCAGAGGGCTACGTCTTAAAGGGCCGCCACGTATTCCCGTCGTATGAGGCGTTCTTTCACATCATCGACTCCATGTACAATCAACACGCAAAGTGGCTCGAAAAGTGTAAGGCCGAGGTCAAATGGCGAGCCTCGATCCCCTCCTTGAATCTGTTGGTCACCTCTACCGTCTGGCGTCAGGATCATAACGGCTTCACCCACCAGGACCCGGGATTCCTTGATGTAGTCACAAATAAAAGTGCGGTGGTCACGCGAATCTATCTGCCTCCCGATGCGAACTGCCTGTTGAGCACAGCGGATCACTGTTTACGCAGCGTCGGTTATGTGAACGTTATCGTAGCGGACAAGCATCTTCATCTTCAATATCTGGACATGGATGCTGCCGTCAGGCATTGCACGAAAGGGATTGGTATCTGGCACTGGGCCAGCAACGACCAGGGTAGCGAGCCCGACGTGGTGATGGCGAGCGCGGGCGACGTCGTTACGCTCGAAGCTCTTGCCGCAACGGCAATTCTTCGCGAGAAGTTCCCGAACTTGAAAATCCGTTTCGTCAACGTGGTCGATCTGTTTAGGCTCCAGCCTGCAACTGAGCACCCGCATGGGCTGGCGGATCGTGACTTCAACTCGCTGTTCACGACCGACAAGCCGGTTATCTTTAACTTCCACGGCTACCCCACCCTGATCCACAAATTGGCTTATCGTCGCGCCAACCACGAGAACATGCACGTGCACGGGTATAGGGAGAAGGGCAGCATCGACACGCCATTAGGATTGACCATTCAGAACCAGGCGGACCGGTTTAGTTTGGCGATCGACGCCATTGATCGCGTGCAGCGGCTGAAAACGTCAGGGGCCCATGTAAAAGATTGGCTGCAAGATCAAATACGGGAAAATGTCGCGTATGCGCACGAACACGGCATTGACAAGCCCGAGATCACGGATTGGACGTGGCCTGTCAAAGAGACTGCGGGTGCGTAGTCGCCTATCGAAGCTTCAGCGGCATCTAACTGACTGTGCCTCCGGCCGCGACATCTTATCCAGGATCGCGGGAACGTTCACACCGCCGAAGGGCTGCCATCAGCAGCCGGAGCTTATTCGAACTACTGTTCCAGCCCTTTGTGCGTGGCCGCATACCTGTCTCCTATGGCTTGGTACTCTGCGGGAGACATGGTGGGTAGTTGACGAACGAATGCGCTCACAGACCATAATTCTTCATCCTGGTGGGTCGGCCCCGGCCGGATCATTCCAGTGTGCTCCATGCCGTTTTTGATGATCCAGTACAGTTCAGCGCTTCGGCGCTCGGCAGAAGTGACCCAGCAGCGCTCTTATAGAGTGACCCAGTGCTGGGAACAAGAATCGGATCGGTAATCGTCATCGACGCCGCAGGCGTGCGTTGAGGATGGGAAAGCGCGGAGGCGAGGCGATATCATCCGCGCCGGAAGGCGCGTGCGGGGGAACCAGGGGTTGCTGTATTGAGAAAGCGCGACTTTTATCGACCGGCCGCGATGCGTTGGAGCTTAGCTCGCACGTGCTGAAAGTATTCTGGGCCAACTTTTAACTGCAGCACTTCCTCGATCACCGGCGCGAAGTACGCCAGCGCTTCGCTCCACTTGTCGACGATAGCTGCCTGCGTAAGATATGGTGCAGGCGGGTAGAGATACACCCAAATATCGGGTTTTACTTCAGGCGCGCCGTAGCAGGTCGGCAGGCTTTGCTGTAACCGACCGTCTTTTCTGCCAGGGCCCGGTCGTGTAGATCGATCCCGGCGGGTACCCGGATATCCCATGCATGATACCGGACCGACGCCACCATGACTTTATTGAGAATTTCTCCTTCTATTGCGGGATGCCCCTTGGTAGCGGCGACGCTGTAAACGCCGGAATAGACGAACAATACGCTAACCGCGGCCAGAGCGACAATCGCGAGGCTCACAATTGCAGGCTTCCTTTTAACGATCATAGGTTCTTCTCCCTCGCGAGGGACCAGCATTGAATGTGGCATAGAAGCCGAGCCAGGCCGTTTCAGAGCAGGCTGCCGATGGCTGCTCGAACCGCACTGAGCAGCGGTGCCGGGTAGATTCCTATCCAGACAAGGATCGCGGTGAGCGCAGCCAACGCGAGGGTTGCCGCCGGTGCCCGGCGTGGAGTGGGCTCGTGAGCCCGGTCAGTGGCAAGCGGTTGTTCGTACAACGCCACAACAACTCGCAAGTAGTAGAACAATCCGATGGCGCTGGTAACCACGAGGATGAGGATGAGCGCCCAGGCTTCCACGGACGCGCCTGCCGCAACGATGTAGAATTTACCGATAAAGCCCGCCGTTAACGGGATTCCGGCGAGGGATAGCAGCATAGCCGTGAAAATCAGTGCGAGTGCCGGTCGCCGCCAGAACAGCCCACGGTAGTCATCGAGCAGATCTGCATCTCTGTGCCGCTCGGACAGCACGGTGACTACACCGAATGCGCCGAGGGTCATGACAAAGTAGGCCACCAGATAGAAGACCACGGCGCTCGCGCCCATAGCTCCACCGACTTGGAACGCTACCAGCAGATAGCCCATGTGCGCGATCGAGGAATAAGCCAGCAGGCGCTTCACGTTTTTCTGAAATAAAGCAAGGAGGTTACCGGCAAACATCGAAGCGACGGCTATTATCGAGAACATCAAAAACACCGGTGCGAAACCGTTGGCACCCGAGAGATTGGAGTAGCGGAGCAGCAGCGCGAACATACCGCCTTTCGAAACAGTGGCAATGAAGGCCGTTACCGGTGCCGAGGCTCCCTCATAAACATCCGGCGTCCACATGTGGAAAGGCGCCAGTGCCAGTTTGAAGCCGATGCCGGTAACAATCAGCGCTATGCCAGGCAGGAGCAATGTAAACCTCCCATCACTCCGGACAGCCAGCTAGTGCGTTATCAAAGTTAAATCCATGGTTCCGATATCGGCATAGACCAGGGCAATTCCAAAGAGGAGGATTGCGGCCGACGCGGCGGCCAGGGTGAGGTATTTGATCCCAGCCTCCACGGAGACT
>JBBSFW010000224.1:0-5985 GCA_038254805.1 Terriglobales bacterium | reverse complement strand
CTTGCCGAAATTAACGCCGCCATGGGACGCATCCGTGATTCCATCTATCTTTCTCCCTGCGCGCGTTCCGAACACTTTTCCGAGCACTCGCAAAATTCGGTTTACCTCAAGCTGGATAACCTGCAACGCACCGGTGCGTTCAAAGAACGCGGCGCTCTAAACAAGCTGCTGACGCTAACTCCCGAGGAACGCTCGCGCGGTGTTATCGCCGCCTCTGCCGGAAACCATGCCCAGGGCTTGGCTTACCACGCCGGCCGGCAGGGAATCCGCGCCCAGATTTGCATGCCACTGACCACGCCGCTCATCAAGGTTTCAGCCACCAAAGGCTATGGCGCGGAAGTTGTCCTTCACGGCGCGAATTACGACGAGGCGTGCGAAGAGGCGGTGGGCCGCAGCCAACAATTCGGCATGACGTTCGTTCATCCCTTTGACGACGAAGTTGTGATCGCCGGTCAGGGAACCATGGGCCTGGAAATTCTGCAGCAGGTCCCCGACATTGAGGCTATCGTTGCCCCCATCGGCGGAGGCGGGTTGATCGCAGGCGTGGCTTGCGCGGTGAAAGAGCTGGGACCGAAGGTGCGGGTCATCGGCGTGCAGCCGGCGCGCCTCCCGTCCATGAAAGTCGCAATCGCCGAAGGCCATCCGGTAACCTTGAGCCCGGCGGCCACCATCGCTGACGGTATTGCCGTACGGCGCGCGGGCGAAAAGACCCTGCCGCTGATTCAGAAGTATGTGGACGACATTGTCACCGTGGATGAAGAAGAGATAGCCAATGCCATCCTGCTTCTGCTTGAGCGCGAGAAAACGCTCGCTGAAGGCGCGGGCGCGGCGGCGATTGCGGCCTTAATCAATTACAAAACGCCGCTCAACGGGAAAAAAGTTGCGGTGCTGGTTTGCGGCGGAAACATTGACGTTAGCTTGCTGTCGCGAATCATGGAGCGCGGCCTGGTAAAAGACGGTCGCCTGGTGCGCTTGCGCGTGCATCTTCCCGATTATCCCGGCGCACTCCACCGCCTCACCGGAATTCTGGCGCAGCACCGCGCCAATATCGTGGAGACCTCCTACGATCGCGCCTATTACGGCGTGAATCTGGGTGATACCGCGATCGATATAACCATGGAAACCCGCGGTCCCGACCACATCGCCGAGTTGCTCTCCGCCCTGAGCGCCAGCGGGTATGTTCACGACAGAATTTTATAACCACCCATCCTCTTAGTAACTAGCCATCGCCGTTACCTGCGCTATCATTAATTTTTTATGCCGAGCTTTGTCCCGTGAAATTCCCCGCGAACAAAACCCTTATTCCCATCTGTCTGATGGCTGCATTGCTTTCCGGATGCGGACGCCGGCATTCGCGCGCCCTTGAGACCGATTACGTTTCCGCGCCGCAGGTAGTCCTCAGGGACCAGTTGTCACCGGTCTATAAAAAAGTCGGCACCGCGAAGAACGGCGATCGCGTGGAGGTGCTTGATCGCGAGAAGCGTTTCTCCCGCGTCAGGACAGCAAACGGCGCTGAAGGATGGGTGGAGCAGCGCTACCTGGTGAGCCAGGAAGTATTCAATGGTTTCCAGAAGCTGAAGCAGAATGCAAAAGATGTCCCCGTCGAGGGTACGGCGAGCATGCGCAATGATACCAACCTGCATGTCGAGCCCGGGCGCGACACTGAACATCTCTATCAGCTTGCGCAGGGCGCCAAAGTTTCCGTGCTGAAGCGCGGAACTGTCGAGAAGAGTTTCTCCGGCGTGGCGATCAGAGCTGCGGCCGCAAAACAGCCCAGGCCGAAGGAAGATTGGTGGCTGGTTCGCGATCCCCTCGGCCACGTGGGATGGGTGCTTGGGCGGATGATTGACCTGGATGTCCCGCTTGAAATCGCGCAGTACGCTGAGGGGCAGCGCATCATTGCTTATTTCCAGCTGAATGAAGTTACTGACGCCGACAAAAAAGTGGCCCAATACCTCATGCTGTTGGCGGAAGCGAAAGACGGCTTGCCCTTCGATTACACCCAGGCCCGCGTCTTCACCTGGAACGTACGCCGCCATCGCTATGAGACCGCCTACCGCGAGCGCAACCTGAACGGCGTTTTACCGGTGACGGTGGCGCACGAGGATTTTGGAAAAGAAGGCGACCTTCCCACGTTCCTATTGCGCGTGAAAGACGACAGTGGAAACACCATCGAGCGGAAGTACAAGATGAACACGCCGATTGTGAGAAGGGTCAGCAAATAGTGGCCGCCGGCCGTAGGTGATCCGTTCTCCGCCTTTGGCTGTTGGTCGTCGGTCGTTCGTCATTGGTCGTCGTTCGGGCCGCCTGGTTGTTGATAGCGCTTTTTCCACCGGACATCGCAGAGCCCGCAGCTTATTCTGTGCCCGGGACGGCACTCTTGATTCTTCCCAAGGGATAACGGCCAACGACCAACCACCAACGACTCGTACCCTATCGATAAAACTCCGCAATTCCCGCCACCACGTGCTGCTGTTCTTCTCCCCTCAACTCTGGGAACATAGGCAGCGCCAGCACTTCCCTGGTGGCACGCTCGCTTTCTGGAAGGTCGCCTTCCTTGTACCCCAGATAGGCGACAGTGCTGACTGTGGCGCACACGATTCGCTTGTCGTTTCAGACTAGAGTTTTATTGTCCGCGCTCTTGGAACGCGGCCGGGTGGCTGGAGACGCGGTGGGAAGAATCGAGCGCACCTGGCGCCGACCTCACCGGCATATGTATCGCCTGACGCAGGACGGTCGGGGGCTCGTGCGGCAACCAAAGACGCGTCCCTGCGTGCACATTCAACGCGTCCGATCTACAACGAGGCCTGTCTACATGCCGAGATTCTTCTTCACACCGATACGCACTGAAGCGCAGTCGTGGTTGATGCGGGCCATGAATGCTCTTCCGAAGGAAGAGCGAGAGTGGGGACGTGCGGTGATCTCGGAACTCGACGGAATAAGTGGCTTTTGGCCTTGCTTGAATTGGGATCGTAGGAGGGATGACGGCGATGTCGAGAGCAACTCTAGACAGCATGTTGACGGGTGCCTGGCGCAAACAACCTGGCCAAAAACCGCCTTACGCAACTGCAGCGGCGAATCGAGAGAACTCCGGAATCCGTCTGTGACGAGGGATCCAACCGCAGTTTAGTCATCCCTACCCTTCTCCACCGAATGGTCGAATTCGTCGAAGAGCAATGAGGGCGTGAGCCCTGCAAGGACCGGGATGCAACCGTAGCGGCAGAATCCCCGCTGACCTCGGCAGACTTTTGCTTGGGAATATCCGGCTTGAATCCGATCTTCTGGAGCATGGGCTGAATTTCCGGATTCGACATGAACAATTTCCAAATCAACCCAGTCCGGTAGTTTTCGACCATGGGCCGGTGATTAATATACCAAGACCAGTCCCGAGACCAATGCCAATAAAGAGCATCGCTTTGCTGGGAGCGGCGGTACCAGTCCCACTCCACTGTCTCCCAAAGTTGTGAAACGGCCGAACAGGCCGCGCTCACGCTCGGTCGGGCCATTGAAGTACTGGCGTGCAGCGAGCAGGCCCACCATCAGGAATGCGGTTTCCACCAGATTGCCGCCGTTATCGAACATGTCGAACGCCGGGAGCGTCTTCCCCGTGCCGCCGTCCACGAAATGAGACCAGACTCCGTGATGGCGAGGGGCCTTCTCGAGAAAACTGACGATCTTGATCAACCGATCCAGCCCCTGCTCGCGAGTGATGAAGGCGCGATCGACTCCTACGGTCAATGCCATAATGCCGGGGCCGGTGGCGCCAGTGCCACGATGCGATCGTCACCAGGAATGTTCTCGAGTGTCCTGCCAGCAATCGGGTGCGCACCTTCCCAGTAATAGCGAAAGCATGTCTCCTGCAGCATGGTGAGGAGTTCGTCATCGCTCATTACCTTCGTTGTGGCACTTGTTTCGTTGGAAAAGGCTGACACACGGTATTGGTGGTCCGACGCTACAACTTTGTAGTGCGCGGTTTGCCCCGGTTTGCCGAGGTAGTCCGCGTAGCGATTGATGCCAGGAACTTGAATTCCCACCGGCTGGAAACTCCGTCCATCCAAAGAACGGTAAATAACGTAGCGCTGTAGTTCGGCAGAATCGCCCGGATCCCACTTGATATCTACATGGCGCTCATAGCCCTTGGCAGAGACGTTCTGCGGCGCCGGCAAACTTGAAGCAATTTCAGAAGTATCACCTGCAGCTGCTGTCGAATTATCGATCTTGATTTCATCGATGATCAGCGAATGCTCCGACGCGTCTGCTGCGTTCTGTCCGAAAACAATCTTCGCTGTCCGATTCGCCTGGAATGCATGGATCGAGCTGGTTGGGAACTCGTGCAAGGGGATTGCTACCTGCACCCATTGGTTTGCAGGAAGAGTCTTAAGGAACCTGCCCAGATCGAGAGAAATTCGAAAAAATTGTGGCCCGCGTCAGAGAGGCGAATCAGTGGCAAGTCGGCCGCCGCAATCCCCTCTTGCGAGTAACACCAAAAGTACAACACGGTCCCCCCATGGAAATTGATTTCGCGGTTTCTGAAATCCATGGCGCGTACGCTGGCCTCCCAGCCACCGCTCGGGACCGAGCGCCACTTCAGGCGAAGAGCATTCGGCGGGGTGTAAAACAAATCGCGGCTGACCGGGAGCTTTTCGTGCTCAAGGTCCAGCGTGGAAGGAGACGATGCCCGGCCATCGCTGTAAAAGTAGGCGTCGGATTCGAGGCTGTTATCAAAGAGAATATGCCGGTAGTATTCGGTGTCGGCCTTCGCGAGCGAGGAAAAAAGGAACAGGCAAAGCAGCCGGGGAAGGATACGCGAAAAATACGAGGGCTGATCTAGTTTGATGATCATGCGTTTGAACTGTTATGAGGGTCTCATCCAGATGGCAACATCAAAACATCGCAGATATTCATCGATCGAGCGTCAGTCCAGCGTGACTCCGTACTTTCAGAGCTGACTCAGAAATCCAACTATGTTGGACTCTACGAATGGCATAAGACTCTTCCGCCGTCTCGGATCGAACGTTCAGGACGTGCTTCTTGACAGCAGTGCCGGATCTATTGCTCAAATTGCGATTTTCGTGATTTTGAGCGCCCAAGCTTCCAGAATGAAAGAGGACGTGCCCGCTAACACAGCGGCCAATCCTCCCAGGGCACTTCATTGGTTTTCGTCGCCAGGAGAAAAACGCGCGCGCAGTACGACCGGCTAACTTAATGCGCAAGGAACTCTGGGAATACGGACTCGCGATTCAATTCGATGCCACATGGTGTATAGCCGGTGACGAGGAAATGGGTTAATGCCTATGAGCCGAAGCGTGGCACTCGCTGCAGAGGGTGATGAGATTGTCTTCCTTGTCCTCGCCGGAGTGGCTGCGAAATTGTTGGTGGTGGACCTCGAGGTTGGTCATCGACCCGCAGAACTGACATCTCCAGCCGTCTCTCCGCAGCACTCGCTCCCGCAGGTCGCGGTAGTCGGGCTCACTAAGCCGGGTCGGCAGCTGTTTTGGCAGAGCTAGGTTCACTGAGTCTTCTCGCTTACGAGCTGGGCAAAGGCTTTGCCTCTGTTCTCCCGGCAGGAACTGGAAAAACCGGGAAAGCGCATGCAACAGCACTTCCGGCTGACCGCTGTCCAAGTTCGCGCCTGCCAGGAAGTCGGCGCAGATCATCTCCAGGCAGTAGCCGCGGGATTTGTCGGTTCCGAGCATCAGGGAGGCTGTCTCGATGGCCTGCTCGACGATGGGGATTTGGCTTTTGTAGAGCTTGAAGTAAATGATCTCCGAAGGCTCCGAATCTTTCCCGGTCAACTCCTTTTCGACTTCTCTGCGGAACTCTTCTTTGGGAAAAACCCGGGCCTTGTGCAACCAGGTTGCACAATCGAACTCCTGCCCGTCTCTTCTTCGGGCCAACTTCGCCAATTCCACTCCCTTGGTCCAGCCCACCTGCTTCAGTTCGCGTTTCACCGGTGCTGGAAGATGCTCGTGGATGGACATGAGG
>JBBSFW010000223.1:0-6022 GCA_038254805.1 Terriglobales bacterium | reverse complement strand
GAATTCCACCGGCACGGCCCTTTACTTCCCCGTGACCCCCGGCGATGTGATTACTTTCGGCGGATGGGCCTCCCTCGTCTCCGGTGATGGCTTGGCGCGCTATAGCATTGCCATCAGCGATGCCAACAAGGCGAATCCCAATTACCGGACCACCACTCCCAGCAACGTCACGGGTTTGACCTGGACCTTCCAGCAAGGTACATACACCGTTCCGGCCGGCAAGGCGTTTTTGCTTTTCTATCCCGAGGTCTTCAACAACACAGTCGCCGCCGAAGCCCGCTTTGACGACGCCGTGCTGCAAAAGAGTGGCGGCTTCACTTACGTCGCGAGTGGCGGAGTTAGCGTATCGCTAAGTCCGCGGGCCGCCTCGCTGACCCTCACCCAGACTCAGCAGTATCAGGCCACCGTCACCGGTACCACCAACACCGCAGTGAACTGGTCGGTGGACGGCATCGCCGGTGGAAACTCTACCGTGGGCACCGTTTCTTCCACCGGCCTCTACACTCCCCCGGCCACTGGGGGAAAGCACACGATTACCGCCAGGAGCATCGCCGATTCTACTAAGAGCGCCAGCGGAACTGCGTTCATTTCCAGTTATACCGGTATGTTCACTTACCACAACAGTATCAACCGTAATGGTGCGAACCGCGAAGAGATTGCCCTTGCACCTTCTAATGTGAACCAGATTCAATTCGGAAAGCTGTTCTCGTTTGCCGTGGATGGTTACGTCTATGCTCAGCCACTCTACGTTGCGAATGTCAATATCCCCGGAAAAGGTACGCACAATGTTGTTTACATTGTCACCGCCCACGATAGCGTTTACGCCTTCGATGCCGATGGAAAAAACTCGACACCGTTATGGAAGGCCACTCTCCTGAGCACCGGGGCCACTCCTATCCCGGCATCGGACTTTCCCGGCACGGCTGTCCCTACCCTGTTCGGTCCGGAAATCGGAATTACCAGCACGCCGGTCATCGATCCCGTAGCTCAAGCCCTTTATGTGGTAGCGGCAACTCGCGAAAATAGTCTCCACGTACAAAGTCTCCATGTGATTGACTTAACTTCAGGTCTCCCTAAGGTTGCTCGAAAGATCATTCAGGAATCGGTAAAAGGGGTCGGGGCGGGGTCGGATGGATTCGGCAATCTTCCGTTTGATCCGCACCAGCATGTGCAACGATCCGGCTTGGCGCTTGCGAACGGCAAGGTGTACGTCGCCTTCGCGGCACATTACGATCACCAGCCTTACCACGGTTGGATCTTTGCCTATGACGCAACCACCCTGAATAGGAAGGCGATTTATTGCGTCACACCCAACGGTCAGGGGTACGGCGCTGGCATCTGGATGAGCGGGGCCGCGCCGGGGGTGGATGACGCTGGCAATCTTTACGTTACTACCGGAAATGGCGACTTTACTGCCGACATCGGGGGCACGGCATACGGCGAAACCGTCCTTAAGCTAAGCGCGAACCTCTCCGTCCTGGACTGGTTTGCACCCGCCAACCAAAGTTATCTGAACACCACTGATTATGACTTGGGTGCCGGTGGGACATTGCTTTTACCCGATCAAACCGGTACCACCCACAGTCATGAGTTGGTTACTTACGGCAAAGACCCCGCGGGAACCATCTACGTTCTTGACCGTGACAATTTAGGCCACTACAAGTCCAGTGGTAATACACAGATTGTCCAATCTTTTTCACGCCAAATTGGTGACAACACCAATAAGATCCGCAGCATGGCAGCGTATTGGAATGGGAAGTTGTACTTTGTTGCTATGAATGACGTGCTCAAAAGTTTTTCCGTGACCAATGGGTTGCTTTCCTCAACTCCGGTTGCAAAGGCATCCAGCGTCTTTGGCTTTCCCGGAGCAACACCATCCATCAGCTCGAATGCCTTCACCAACGGCATCGTCTGGGCCATACAAAACAATTCAGGTTCTCCTGCTGTATTGCGGGCATTCGATGCCGGCAACGTTGCGGTCGAGCTTTACAACAGCAACCAGGCGGGTACGCGCGATACCCCCGATGCGACCACCTCATTTGCTCTTCCAACAATCGCAAATGGAAAGGTATATATCGCCGGCAGGAAGGCTTTAACGGTTTACGGGTTACTGCCCTGAGCAGCGGGGAACAGAGGAGTTTAAGGAGGAACTTTTTCCCTAGTGTCTCGAACTCACAACTTGACCGGGCAGTCGGGGAGGACACCCGCTATTGGCTCAATTTGTCCTTGTTGTTTCTATAGCGCGCCCAACAGAAGTATGCGGAAACCCAGACAATTGAATACAGGAAAAACCCGTAAAAGTTTAGGCCGAAACCCATGTGTTTTCTCCGACAACTTATCAACTTCTAAGTTGCATCGGCTCGCCAGCTTACCTTACGCCTGCTTCTGGCGAACCAAAAATATGAACCTAGGAAAACCATGACGATCATTGCCGTGTCGCTCAATCTCGAGGGTGTAACAAATCTTCCTAGAAAAGTCTCGGAGCCAGAGGTTCTATGAACCATGACAACCGAGGGAACATTCGCCAATTTCTCTGAAACATACTTCCCTCCGCGTCTGGTCAGGGCTGGGAACGTGTCTTGCACGGGAGCTTCTCCATCCGGCAGGGTCAGAGTGATTTGCACTGGCAGGTCTCCGAAGGAACTGCGAGCTTCGGGCACCGCCAGCGGAATACGCACCACATCAGCGGATATTTTCGTAACTATGTATTCGATGATTAAATCAACGTTCGACTTAAGCGGGATGGCTGAATTCGGCGGAATTTGTGCAATCGTCGCCCCTTTCTCGAACCACGTCACAACCGGGAGCGGATTCCCATCTAGGTCCGTCACTTTCAAGTTTTTGATGGCCTGATTGCGATATCGAACCAGAATGACTCTTACGGGAGAAGGCATTGCGGGTTGTGCTACCCCAACCCGGTTCGAGACCGCGGCCTCATGATCGCCCAAAAAGTTTATGGCGGATTCAAAGTCTGTCAGCCGCTGCCCCTCAGGCTGTGCATGGGCGAACTCGCCACCAGTCACAATCAGACAGATCAATAGAGCGATCTGTATCAACCTGGTTCCGGATTCGGGCCACGTCGGGTTCATAGACGAACCGGCATATCCGGACCTCGTTTTCGGGACCGTTCGAAGGTGCATGATAGGAAATAGAGGGCCAGGCTCACTGCAATTCCCACTTCTACGGCATCGAGGTGTGTTGCACGTCCTCTGGTCCACGTACTCCAAAATAAGCAGCCCAAAAAGCCACCAACCATCGAACTGATGGCGCTGAGCGAGCCTCCACGAGACGAGTTTAGGCCGATGACAATGGGAACAAAAAACAAGCAGGCAAGAAAACGGATCTGGACGATCACGATGGATTGGACATCGGCGTAGCGTTGCAACCGAACCATACAGGTAGGACACTCAGCACAACAATACTGAGGCGGTTAAATAACAGTCTGCGCTTCTCCGTCGCTTGGGGATTGATCATTTTTGCGTAGAGGTCGTGAGAAACTCCGGCCGACACTACCAACAGAATGGAATTCACATTTGACATGATTGCGGAGATCATCGCCACGATGAAAAGTGAACCGGCGATAGGGGGAAGAACATTCATCGCCATAACGGAGCTGGCTTGGTCTCCATGTTGGAGGTAGGGAAAAATGGCGCGCGTCATAACTCCTATGATCAAAACGCTACCGCCGATGATCGCTTGAAACAGAAAACCCACGCCGATGGCGTACCGCACTGTGGCCTTGTCCCGCATGGAATAAAACCGGACCATTTCGTACGGGGCAGAGGCGATTGCCAGACCAAATGCCAGCGAGTACCCGAAGATCTGTTTCCAGTCATACCAGGACCCTGTGAGGCGCGCGTCCAGGGAAGCTAGATAGCGACCCGCAAGTTGAAGTCCTCCGAAGTGATATATCAGCACAGGAACAGCAAGCAGCAATCCGCAAGTAACAATAAGGATCTGCAAGAAGTCTATGTAGGAGCTTGACCTGATACCGCCCAAAATCGTGTAGACCAACGTACTCACGATGAGCAACGTCATCGCATAGATGGGCCTGATACCGAAAATGGCCTGGAAGATGACACCGCAAGCCTGGTACTGCGCCACCAGCAGGATCATGTAACCGAGGATGATGAAAATTGCCGAGAGTACCCGAACTGCTTGGCTGTTGAACCTTGCTGCCAGATAGTCCGGTATCGTGACCGCACCGAATTCCCTTAGCTTCGGCCCCACGAACACGGCTGAAATCAGCCAGCCACACCACAGGCCGGGCCATACCCAAACCCAACTCACTCCGGTCGCATAGTGTCGCCCTACCGTTCCAACCAGCGTCCCGGCACTAATCTGGGTTGCCGCAAGTACAGCTCCCCCGACCCAGGGACCGATGCTGCGACCCGCAGTCAGAAAATCTTCCTGGGTCCGCGTCTTGCGTAATCCGAAAATTCCGATCAGGAAGATCAGAAGATAGTAAAGCGTCAGAATTACCGCAAAGTGGACCGATAGTGAACTCATGGGGCCTCAAAAGAGTAGTTCCCGGGGATCAACTTATGGCGTGCACCTCTAGCTTTGGGGGGTGGGGAAAAGCCTTCTTACTGTGGGCCAGGCGCATTTGAACCAATGATTCTGCTGCCTTCAGGCTCGCTATCGCCGGGTTCACAACCGGCACGCCCAACATGCTGCCCAACTCTTCAGAAATATCGAGAAACGCCAGGCTCATGCATCCCAACACCAGGGTGTCCGCATTGTCCGCCTGGATGGCCTTCGTTCCAACCTCAAGAAGGCGTTGCATAGCGTCGTCGCGGGCTCCAGCTAGGCTCAGCACTGAAGTCTCAATTGTTCTTATGGAGGCCACCCTCGACTCAAGACCCGTCAGTTTTGCAATCTTACGAATTAACGGGACGACATTATCCAAAACAGTAAGGACGCTGAAAGAGTATCCCAACATTCCTGCTAAATGCATGGAGCACTCAGCGGGCCCGATGATGGGTATGTCCACAAGCTCGCGGGCCGCGTCTACTCCCGGGTCTCCGAAGCATCCCATGATGACCGCGTCTATACCTTCCTCCTCCGCCCGAACTATTTCCTCCAGGGCCCCAGGAATGGCAAGGTATTCCTCGTAATTAGACTCGATGGAGACAGGACCGTGTTCAGTATCCCGGACAAGGATCTCGACTCCCGACGAAGCGTGCTCCTGAAGAATCTGCGCCCGTCGAGAAATTTCTGGCATTCCCAGAACCCCTTTCGACACTGGCGCTGGAATCAAATAAAGAATCCTCATTGGGTTGCTCCTGTCCTCAAACCCGGTCCTCAACTTTCTCTTCAAACGATGACGCCGGCAGTCATCCTCGCCTCTTCCAGCGAAGTTCGATCCACTTCCACTCGCGGGTGGGACACGCTTTTTATCCGTCGCACCTCGGCAGGGAGCCTGTCCCAGATGCCATTGCCGACCACAATCAGGCTGTACTTCCCACCCTCAGCAACCTGAGCAAAATCCTTGATGCTGCTCAGTGGTTTCACCACAAAGTCGATCGGCAGCTCGTGAAACGCCTGCCTGTAAGTCTCCGCGAATGCCTGGCCTTCCCGACGAAACTCTTTATCTTCCGCCACCAGAAGAACTGTGGATCGGGGAGGCAGTTTCTTAATTTCAGCGAGCATGCTCTTGTTGAATCGCACGCTGATGGGCACAACCTCCGCATGTTCGCGTTTGGGGAGGCGTTTTAGCAGATCCGTGACCTCGTCGTAGCGATAGTAGGTGACAATGATTTTGTGGATCTGGTTATTCTCAACCTGTAGGAGTTTAGGTAGGGCGCCAATCGACGCGGAGTGTATCGGAACCTCCCACAATCGGGTGATCTGACCGGCAATGTTCTGCGCCAAAACCTCGCTCGAATCCACCACTACGTAGGAAAGTCGGCTGCGGTCCCGCTCGAGAGCTCTCAGCAGCAGTAATTTAGCAAACGATGAGTTGCTGACGTTCAGGTTTCTCGCTTGGCTCAAGGTCTTGTCCACCAGGTTCTCCAGACGT
>JBBSFW010000222.1:0-6042 GCA_038254805.1 Terriglobales bacterium | reverse complement strand
GAGCAGATCGCTGCATCGCTCCGCAGCTCCATGGGTGCGGATGATCCGGAACATCCCGAATATCAGGTCGGGAAGGGATGCCTCGTTGATCAGCTAGTCGGGCAGTACCTGGCTGACGTGTGCGGACTGGGTTCGCTCCTCGATGAAGCGCATGTCCGGAAGGCGCTTGAATCGATCCACAAATATAACTACAAGCCAACGCTATACCAGCACGACTCCGTTCAGCGAACGTTCGCGCTGAACGATGAGTCGGCGCTGGTGATCTGTGATTATGCAGCCGCGCCTCGGCCGCGGATTCCGTTTCCCTACTTTGCCGAGGTAATGACCGGATTTGAGTACTCGGCGGCGACGCACATGTTGTACTCAGGAATGACGAAGCCAGGCATTGAGTGCATAGCCAATGTACGAAAGAGGTATGACGGCGAAAAGCGAAATCCATGGGACGAAGCCGAATGCGGACATCATTATGCGCGGGCCATGGCTGCATGGTCCGGCGTGCTCGCGCTGAGTGGGTTTCGTTATGACGGCGGAGAGAGTCGGGTCGCTATTCTTCCGAAAAGCTCGTTGGCCACGTTCAAGTGCTTCTGGTCAACCGCAACTGCATGGGGCGCCTTCACTCGAAAACGAAGCAAAACGCAGCACCAAGTTCGGCTTCAGGTCTACTCCGGCGATCTGGCCCTTCAAAGTTGCGAATTGGCCGTTGCGCCAGGAGCAAGCCGCGTTTTTCACCATGACTCGGTGCTGACGCATAGACTCGAACAAAGCCCGAGCGGGGCCATATTCCATCTTCGCGATCGTCTCAGAGTGAAAGAAGGAGAGGACGTGTTGCTTGAGGTGAATGCATCATGAGTGGCGGTTCACGTGTTACTCAGCCGCCGCGCTCTTCTGCTTGGCTTCAATAAATGCGGCAATGTGATTCACCGTCTCAAAGTTGCTGGGATGCACTTCCCCATCCCTTACCTTCAGGTTAAACCGCTCTTCAATAAATAGGAGCAACTTCAGGAGACCTAACGAGTCGAGGATACCGGTGCTGATGAGAGACGCATTCGGCTCAAGCGAGATTTCCCCGTCTCCACGCAACAATTCTTCACTGATGAATTTTGTGATGATCGTCTCAGTTTCCATCTTTAATTCCTTCTCTCGCTAGAGCGTGAGACAACAGAAGCCGGTTAATTTTACCTGTCGAAGTTTTGGGCAACTCGTCACGAAATTCAAAGGTTTCCGGTAACATATAGCGCGGCAGAATTCGACTGCAGTGGGCCTCGAGATCCTGGCGGCTCAGGTTATCTCCTGGAAGGGGGACCACAAAGGCCTTAATCCGGTTGCCGATCAGATCGTCAGGAATAGTGACTACAGCCGCTTCCTTAACCTGCTGATGCGCATGAAGCGCGGCCTCAATCTCGCCCAACTCGATGCGATAGCCCCGACTCTTCACCATATGATCACGGCGGCCGACGTAGACCCAGTTCGATCCGTCCTCGGCAAGCGTCACAATATCCCCAGTACGATAGGCGACGTCTCGAAAATGAGGCTGAAAGGCATTGCTAACGAAGTTTGTGGCGGTTTTATCCGCGTCGCCCCAATACCCTTGCGCGACGCATGAACCGCGTACCCACAGCTCGCCCTCTCGGCCCGGCTCAGTCACAAGCTGCTGTCGATCATCGACGGCAAAAACCTCGGTGTTCTCACAAGCAATCCCAATAGGCACGGGCTTGGTCCGATCGGGAGTGAGGTCGGTCGGCTGCACTTTGTAATATGTGCAGACATTCGTTTCTGTTGGTCCGTAAAGGTTGTAGAAATCGGCATGCGGAATAGCGGTCGCGAGTTGACGAAGAGACTTAATCGGAAATACCTCGCCGGCAAAGAGAACCGCGCGTAAGGCCGTAAGATCGTGCGCATCCAGCTTTCCGTATGTGATCATCAGCGACAGGATCGAAGGCACTAGATAAGTAATCGTGATTCGCTCGTTTTGCAATAGGTCGGCCAACTGGACCGGAAAGACCGACAATCTTTCCGGAACCAGCACCACGGTACCACCTGCTTTCAGCGTGACGTAAATATCAAAGGTTGAGAGATCAAAATGCAGCGGCGCATGACTGGTCACGCGGTCAGACGGCGTCATATGAAACGTTTCGCAGGACCATTTGACGAAAGTCAGTATGGTCCGATGCGAAATCATCACACCTTTGGGCTCGCCGGTGGATCCTGAAGTATAGAGAATGTAAGCCAGATCGGTCTCAATCGCTCCGGACGGAGGGACCGATTCGTCGCCCTGCTGTCTTACCTCGGCCCAACTAATGGCCTGCACCTGATTCGGCAAATCGGCGGGCTGCTGGTCGTCGGTCAGGATCACCGTCTGTACAGGCGTCTCTTCAGACAGAAGGCCGATCAAGCCGCTCACCTGCCCCGATGTCACCAGCACTTTGATATCGCAGTTCCGCGTAATGTACGCCAACCTTTTGGCTGGAGCATTTGCATCAAAAGGAACGTAAATGGCCCCGGCTCTCATCGCGCCAAACACACCGATGACTGCCGCCAGAGATTTATGGACATAGATGCCAACTCGATCACCCCGGCGCACTCCCGCGTCTCGCAGCATGCGGGCGAGTTGATTTGTGAGCGCTTCCAACTGTGCGTATGTGAGGCCCACACCTTCGAAACGTACGGCTTCTTTATCGGGCAAGCGAGCCGCACTTTCGCTCAGAAGGTGGTGCAGAAGATACGTCATGCCTGGCGTTTTTACAAGCCTAACCACCGCGTAATAATCATCCGCTGAATGTCTGAAGTACCGGAATACAGCGTGCCTCCAACGGCGTCGCGCAGGTCGCGCTCCACCTCAAACTCGGTTGTGTAGCCATATCCGCCGTGAATGCGAATGGCGTCCATGCTGGACTTTACAAACGACTCGCTCAGGTACAGTTTGGCGATTGCCGCTTCCATTACGGCCGGTTTACCCATCTTTTTCAACCAGGCCACCTTACCCAGGATCAGCCGGGCCGTTTCAAGCCGAACCTGCATATTCGCAATGCGATTCGACACCGACTGAAATTTGCCAATAGGCTGGCCGAATTGCCGGCGCTCGCGGGCGTACTTAATACAGGTTTCAAGCTGGCGTTGCATCGCTCCCACGTGACTGGCGAGGATACAACTTCGTTCCCACTCCATAGAGCTGTTGAAGATGCTGGCCCCGACTCCTTCCGGCCCCAGACGATTTTCTTCTGGCACACGACAATCTTCGAGGATCAGTTCGGCCATTGGCGCGGTCCGCAACCCCATCTTATTTATATCCCGGCCCACGCTAAAGCCCGGCGTGCCGTTCTCGACCAAAAAGGCTGTAATTCCGCCCAGACCCTGGCTGAGGTCTACAGTCGCAAAAACCACGGCCAAATCGGCTACGGGTGCGTTCGTGACAAACGTCTTGGTGCCGTTGAGCACGTAACCACCGCCATTGTCGCGTTTGGCCAGCGTCCGCAGCTTATAAGCATCTGACCCGGAGTCTGGCTCCGTCATTCCGTGCGCGCCGATAAGCTCGCCGCTGCACAGGCGGGGCAAATAGGCTTGCTTCTGCGCCTCCGTGCCAAAGGTCACGATGGGCAACTGCACGCTCCATAACTGGGCATTTAGCGCAAATACCAAGCCATTGTCATGGCAGCCATAACCCAGTCCTTCCATGGCCAGCATGGTGCTCAGGATGTCGGCGCCAGTGCCACCATACTCCTCCGCTATGGGCAGCCCTTGAATGCCGAAGCGGGCGCACTTTTCCCATTTCTGCCGCGAAAACTCGCCCCGTCCCTCACTCGCGATCAAATCGTCGTTTAATTCGGCTTTCGCGAATTCGATAACCGCATTTTTGAGCGCTACCTGTTCTTCCGTCCACGAAAAATCCATATTCACCTCGCCCAGGTTAACCACTGGCGCAATTCATCGCTCCGTTTCGCCAACGGTTCGGTCGGAGTGCCGATAAACACCTGTTTCTCTTTCGTATTGCGCGTAATATGAACCCCCGCGCCAATCAGACATTCGCTGGCAAGGGTTATCCCATCCCTGATTGTCGAATTAGCTCCCAGAAAACAGTACGTTCCTACTCGCACAAAACCTAGTGTCACGGCCCCGGGCGCCAAAAAACAGTGATCGCCGATGACGCAGTTGTGCCCCACTAGGCTGCTGCAACCCATGAAGACGTTACTCCCAATCTCAGCAAACGGTTGAACGATACAGCCTTCCAGAATGAAACAGTTATCGCCAATCACCAGTCCAGGCCAGATCATGGCCTTAGAACTGATGTAATTGATCAGCCGGTAGCCCTTGGCCTTGGCCTCCTGATACTTTTCCGCTCTGAGCTGGTTCGCCCCCCTATAGCTAATAGGAATGGACATCTCGAACTCATCCGGGGGGTAGTCGCGCTCGATGTCCTCGAAAGGAACTACCGGTAATCCCAGCAGCGTCTCTTCCTTTATATGCTGCCCATCTACGGTAAATGCCGCGACTTCAAAAGGAGAGTCGTGAGTCAGATAGAAACAGATCATGCTCGCCATTTGACCGCTGCCGAATAAGACCAGCTTCTGCATAAAACCTCCATTATCGGCCGCTCTTTATGCAAGGCGGCCTTCCGAGCTGAAATCGCAAAGTGCCACGTCTTTTCTCACCTGCCCTCTATGGGCGCGACTTCTAGGAGAAACAAACGCCCAGATCAGTACTACTGATAACGGCAGGACTGGCGTCACGTAGCCAAAATATAGGTATCATGTAGTGTCCGGCTTTATCTTCGCCGTCGCGAAAAGTGGCATTCCAGGGAGCAATAGCACAAATTTCCGGGTTTTCACGAGTGTCATTGTCCGGAATCTCGAAACAGGTTGAGAAAGCTCCGCTAGGCCGGTGCGTCGTTTGGCGCTGGATGCAGTGCATTGATTTCCCGGTTAACCCTTATAAGAGCGGGTTATCTTTGCAGCAGGACACAATCGATGATCGTTGACTGTCTATCGACCACTGATACGCGATGGGAGGCGCTTCTCGATGAAGTCCCGCACGACGTGTATCATCTACCGCAATACCTCGAAGTAAGCGCGAGGTATGAAGATGCCGCGCCGGCGGCGTTTCTCGCAGGCGAAGGAAGCTGCTTTTGCCTGATTCCTCTCTTAGTACGCGGACTGCCGGACACCCTTACCGCACCACCCGATTGGCGCGATGTGAAATCTCCTTACGGATATGCTGCACCCTTATTCCGCGGAGATGCCTCGTGGATCGACAAAGCGCTAGACACCTTTATCGAAGAGTGCCAAACTCGCAACATTGTTTCGGCATTTCTTTCTATGCACCCGTTATTAACGGTTCCTCCTAATCTTGCGGGTCACGGTCAGGTAGTCAAGCATGGTGAGACCGTCTATGTAGATCTAAGCCTTACCGAAGAAGCGCTGTGGTCTCAGACAAGAGAGCGCTTCCGGTCTTACATCGGCAACCTGCAGCGTTCTGGGTTTCAGGCACGCTTTGACGACTGGTCCGGTTACAACGATTTTGTTTCCATCTATGGACAAACCATGGCGCGGCTACATGCAAACCGATTTTACTGTCTTCCCGCGCAGTATTTCCATGATCTGCGCGTCGCTCTAGGTCCGCGACTCCATTTGTGTTCAGTGGTCGACTCCCGCGGAGAGCTCGCAAGCGGCGCGCTTCTGACTGAAACTCAGGGTATCGTTCAATATCACTTATCAGGCACCGCCGATCGGTTTTTTACGAATTCTCCCTCCAAAATGATGCTGCACGAGATCAGGTTATGGGCAAAAAGACAAGGCCATAAAGTTCTCCATTTGGGCGGAGGTCTTGGTAGCCGCGCAGACTCTTTGTTCCATTTCAAGACTGGTTTCTCGCCTTTGCGCTCTGATTTCCTGGCCTATCATCTGGTTTGCGATGAGGGCAAATACGCTTCTTTGTGCCGGCAGAATGCGGCTGAGGTTATGGATGAAGAATACTTTCCGCGATACCGTCGCTCACTGATCCATGCATCCCAGCCAAATGAGCCCGCATTCTCTGTCGAGACGTAGAGCT
>JBBSFW010000221.1:0-6163 GCA_038254805.1 Terriglobales bacterium | reverse complement strand
GTCACGCTCACCACCGGTCCGTGCTTGCGCTTCGATAATTTGGACCCGTCCGGCGCGATCAATAGCGGTAAATGGGCGAATTGGGGCGGTTCAGCTCCGGCAGCTTCGAAGATCAGGACGTGCTTGAACGTGTTCGTGAGGTGGTCCTGACCGCGCACAATATGGCTGATGTGAAGGTCGATATCGTCTGCGCAGGACGCCATGTGATAGGTTGGCATTCCATTGCTGCGCAGCAGGGCGAAGTCTTCTATGTCGTCAGTAGATTTCGACTGCGGTCCATACACCGCGTCGTGAAACTCGACGTTGTGCGATCCTTCACGAGGCACTCGAAATCGAAGCACGAATGGCTCACCTGCCCCAGCCCGGGCATCGCTCTCTTCGGACGACAGCCCCCGCATTTCAGTGTGAAAAAGCCACTGCCCGTCCGCATGCTGCTTCTCATCCGCCTCGGCTCGAGCCGGCGTGAAGTCCCGGTAAGCCAGGCCCTTATCGAAGATTTTCTGCGCCATGGAACTGTGCAGCTCCAGCCGCTCCGATTGACGATAGAGTTCATCCCAACCGAGGTCCAGCCACTGCAATCCTTCGAAGATAGAATCGAGCGATGCCTGGGTGTTGCGATCCACGTCGGTATCGTCAATGCGCAGGATCATGGTCCCACCGTGGTGGCGCGCATATAACCAGTTAAAGATGAATGTTCTGGCGCTGCCAATGTGCAGGAATCCGGTTGGTGACGGCGCAAAGCGAACCCGAAGCATGAGTTTTCAGAATACCAACCGCATGGAAACGGAGCGGATGATACAATGGCGGTCCTTGACCCTGACCGAGGTTCGTCACCTTGTTGACAAGATGCCCTTTAATCAATTGCTGGGAATCCGAGTGGCCCGGCTTCACAAAAATGGCGTCACGATTCAATGCACGCTGCGGGAGGATCTGCGCAACTCGGCGGGCGTTCTGCATGGCGGGGTAACCGCGACAATGGCTGACGCGGCGGTGGGTATTGCGTTAGCCCGGCACTTTCGCGGAGCCCGGTGGGCGACTACGGTGGAGATGAAGATCAACTATTTGCGCCCGGTAACTCAAGGAACGATTACGGCTCGCGCCCATTTGCTTAAGATTGGCGGGCGCCTGTGCGTGGGCCGAGTGGATCTCTTCGATGGGGCGCGCGAACTGGCCGGGTCCGCGCTGGTGACCTATTTGTTGATGGAAAAGACCGGGTAGCTTGAGGCAGCCGCGCCCGCAGCCGGGGTGAAACCGTGTGTGCGAGCAACGCTCACACCGCCGTGAGCAATTTTGACCAGACAAGACCAACGGATAGGGCCATCATTTATTAGTCTGATCGGGTCGTGATGCGAGTCGGCTCGCAACGTATCTTCCGCCGAGCAGTCTCGAAGCCTGGAGGCAACGTGAATCTGCACATCTTGAAAGAATACTCTTGCGACCACGAGGGACGAAACTCGCAGGGCCGGGAGCAAGCGACGATACCGATTCAAACGGCTGTCCAATGATGGCGACGGCGGTCGCCGATCAGCGCATCCAGCTTGAAGACACCATAATCAACCACCAGCTCACAAGGCGGCCGCTCCGGAGAGTGAACAGAACCGGAGAGATGGCTGGCATGCACTCGTTGGCCGAGGTGTTTCCGCAGGGCCGGGGCGCGGTATTGAAGCGGCTGGTGAAACTCGCGGTGGATTTGTGCTCCGGCGGCTCATCAGGTATCAGCGTCATAGAGGGGGACAGCCCCCAAACTCAGCTGTTTCGTTGGCAAGTTCTGGCCGGCGAGTTAGAAGAATACGAAGGCGGCACCAGCCCTCGCGACTGGAGTCCTTGCGGGGAATGCCTGAGGGCCGGGCGGGCAATGCTTTACTCGTACCCCGCCCGTTACTTCACTTACTTTCATGAGCTCAAGACCCCCATCGTGGAAGGGTTGGTCATCCCGATGTACCTAAATGATTTAGCCGTGGGCACGATCTGGATCGTCTCGCATGGAGAAGAATGCAAATTCGATGCGGAAGACGTGCGAATCATGACTAACCTGGGTGCTTTCGCCGCGGGGCTGCTGCGTCGAGAGTTTGGCGCGGACGCCAATGGTGAGAAGAATGCGAACTTCCAGGAGCGAGCGATTGTATGGGAAGAGTACGTGAGGCGCATGGGCCATGGCGATCAATTCGCGCTGGCCGCGTTGATGGACGAAACAGGCCCTCTGGTTCTGGGAACAGCATTGCGAGTGTTGGGCTTTCGGGAAGATGCGGAGGAAGTGGTCGGGGACGTATACAGCAAAGCGTGGACGGGGGCTGGCACTTACGACGCCCGGCGTGGCAAGGTGGGCGCCTGGCTCACAGGAATTGCACGGAACCGCTCCATTGACCAGTTGAGGGCGCGCGGCAAAGGTCGGCTCGGACAAGCGTTATCTGAAACCGAAGCCTACAACAGTATCGAGGAATTCAAAAAGAGTGTGGCGGCATTCGAGGACAAAGAATCGATTCGTGAGGCTCTAAGAACGCTTCCCCCTGACAATCGGCGTCCCATCGAACTAGCCTACTTTTCCGGGTTCACAATGCCCGAAGTCGCCCAATACCTGGGCCATCCCGTAGGGACCATAAAATCACGTATTCGTAAAGGCTTGACGAAACTTCGCGCAGCCGTTGCGGCAAGCGCTGGAGGATCGCAGGATTAGCTAGAAGAAACCAATTGAGCAAAAGTGACCTGAGAATTGGCTTGAAACATGAGAGTATCGTAGTACCTTAGGCTAGGAGCCTGGAAAAGGTCGTGTTTGAGTGACCCACCTAGAATTCATTGCTTTGAACGACGAGTGCCTTACAGCCGTCGAAAATTACTTTGCCGAAGCTGAGAAGACGTCGGAAATGCTGGGGAAGTGTACTTCGAGCCCGCTCCCATTCAAGGAGCGCTTCGCGTTGTTGTCCCAGGAAATCGTAGAGAAAGAAGCAGGCCTGAGGTATCTGGAGATAAAGCGCCTTTTACATCGTGCGGCGCTGCTGGGATATTGCGCGCTTGCGACAGAAACATCGACCGTCCAGGTTCCCGTAATCTAAGACCCGGGTTTAGGAGCAGCCTCCGCCGAAGGCCGGATCACATTCAGCAATGAACTGTGAACCTCCAAGCCCCCGTTGTAATCGATGTATCCGAGTTTGCGAAATTTGTTCATGAAGAAACTGACTCGCGATCGCGTTGTGCCGACCATCTGCGCCAGAGTTTCCTGGCTGATCTTTGTTACTGCTTTCTCCAGTTTGTCTTCTTTGGAAAAATTAGCGAGCAGGAGCAAAATGCGGGCCAGCCGTTTTTCGCTGGAGTTGAAAAGCTGGTCCACCAGATCTTGTTCAAAGCGGACATTGCGGGAGAGCAGATGAGAGACAAACAGCTCCGAAAACGCTGGTTCGTCGCGGAGCACGCGGATGAAAAGCTCTTTTTCTATCCGCATGATCATGCAGCCGGACAAGGCCGCCGCCGTGGAGATGCGCCGCACTCCCTGGCCGACCAGACATCCTTCGCCAAAAAAATCGGCCTCGCCTAAAATACTGAGCACTGCCTCTTTGCCGTCCTGCGACACGACGGCTAGTTTTACTTCGCCTTGGTGAATAAAGAAGACCGCGTTGGCCGGATCGTTCTGGCAGAAAATCGTATCGCCCGAGGAGTACTCTTGGACGGTTTTCCCCCGATCCACCTTCCATAAAAAGCTCTTGGCATCAAAGTGTTCCGCTTCTTTCGATCTCACGTGAAGTGCCTGCCTTGATTAGGACGGAATCTATTATATCGGTAGCCGGTTAACGTTAGTTTTCTCGCTTGGCGTTCGAATCTTCAGCACGATTAGATTTGATTTTCTGACTGGGCGAGACGCAGGGGCTGGTAATTCAATTTGGGCGAGTGCAAAAAAGGCTTGTCGGATCCAGCGTTGCTCGGCTGCCCTCCTGATCAGCGTTTCCCGGCGGGTCATTGCTTCTCATCCGAGTCCCGGTACCCGAACCGGGCAGCGGCCAGGAGCCGGAGCCGATGGTCGTTATACTCCGCGTGGGACTGGGTTTCTGCTGAGCGCTGGACGGCGATCTCGCTATAGAGTTCCAGGCTTAAAGGTGCTTCAGCACACTTGCCCAACAACTCACAGAGTTGGTTGGCCTCCGCCATGTACCGCTCTAAGGAACCCGCAAAACGCCGATGCAGAGCCGAAAACTCGTTCTGATCCACTGCAATCAGGCTAACACACGTAACCTGGCCGTAACGTTCAACGTAAAGCGGCTTTACAGTTCGCCAGGGCAACTCGCCTGGAGCCGGGAAGTTGCAGCAGGTCAGACTATTGTAAGGGTCGTTTGAAGATGTACCGGAAGGCTTCGGTGGGAACAATATCGTCGGTTTCATCCCCGTTTGCTGTAAGCGTCGCGGCTTCAGGATCGAGAACCTCAAGCGCATGATAGTCAACCACTGCGGCTAGAGCCACCAGCTCCCAGCCATCCCGCCCGCACTCGTCGAGAATCAGCACGAGTTCCGCGGGATCCAGGTGGCTAGCGAATATTTTGTATTCCCATTTCTGCATGGTGACCCAGTATCGCAGATCGAGGGTTATTATCGTTCATGCGTTCGCGTGGTGAAGCTAATCAACTACACGAGACAGGCCGATACTCGATTACGCGTCCCGCGATTGGCGCGCGTTGTCAGGATCGTACTCCAGACGAGGTGGCCCATTTGAAAACAATTACATCGTTGAGTCTTTTGCTTGCTCTTTCGTCCTGGGGACAGGACAAATCTGATCTGACCGTCGATCAGATCGTTCAAAGGCATGTGGATGCTTTGGGCGGGATCGAAAAGATGCATGCCATACATACGTTCTCCGCCACGGGAAAGGCCAGCATGATGGGAGGGCAGATCCAAGCAGCGATGCTGATGAAAATGAAAAGGCCCTCTTCCATGCGCATCGACATGACGATTCAGAATAGGCAGATGGTCCAGGCTTTTGATGGGAGCACAGCGTGGGTCCTCAACTCGGCTGCAGGTCCCACCAAAGCCACGCCGGAAGAGACGCGGGAGATGAGAAATTCGGCCGATATCGATTTCAGCAGTTTAGTGGATTACCGGGAGAAAGGGAGCACAGTGGAACTGGCCGGCACAGACGACGTTGACGGCCATGCCTCTTATAGGTTGAAGGTCACCAGACAAAACGGCCGCGTTGAATACGATTTTCTGGATGCTAAAACCTTCCTTCCGGTAAAGACGGCGACCAGACGCAAGCAGATGGGGACCGAAGTCGATATCGAGGCATATCCTTCCAACTTTCGTCCCGTGAATGGCGTGCTCTTTCCTTTCCAGGTAGATCAGAAAGCAGGCGGTAAACTCGTTGTTCAACTAACGATCGAAAAAGTGGAGGTCAACATCCCGCTGGAAGATGCAGTCTTTCGCATGCCTGAACTTTCATCGGACGCAGCGATTCCGGGTAAAAAATTCTAAATGTAGCAACCACTGGATTGCGGTTGTAGCTTTAACTTGCTGACAACGCACTGTCTGAGCATTGGTCCAGTAAGTGCTACTTACCTTGCAGGAGTTTTCAAACATGACATCGACAGATCAGAAGTTGGAAGAGCTAAAAGGCAAGTATGCCTCCGTGTTTAGCGCGGTCGGGCAGCAGGGTATCAGCCTGAGCCACGTGAACATACAGGACAACAAGTTGTACATCGCTGGCACGGCGAAGTCCGAAGATGCCAAGAATAAGATTTGGGACGCCATCAAACAGGCCAACCCGAGCTGGCAGAATGAGTTAATCGCTGACATCACTGTGGATCAACAGGCTGCATCAGCCAGCGCCGGGACGGGAACTGTGCAACACTCCCAGGCCCGCACCTACACTGTTCAGTCGGGAGATTCACTTTCTAAGATTGCCCAGCAGTTTTACGGTAAGGCCACCGAGTACAACAAGATCTTCGAAGCAAATCGCGACAAGCTCAGCGATGCGAAGAAGATTCAACCCGGCCAGGTTCTGAATATCCCGGAATAGGTCTTAGCGTGGGGCAGGCAAAAATTCCGTGGCAGGAGGCCTGTCCCATGCAGCTTCGCTAATGTCAGATCGTTTTACTTCAGTCGCCGAAAGCCCCGCGTTGGCCAGTCCCGAGCGACCCGGCTGCCGATAAAAAGCGATCAGGTCTGCTCCGCACACTGCCGCACT
>JBBSFW010000220.1:0-6172 GCA_038254805.1 Terriglobales bacterium | reverse complement strand
GCCATCGCGCTGCGACTTCAGCGCCTCGATTCGGTAACCGTATTCAATCGCGCTAAAGTGCTGCCAGGCGTAGGTCATCACTAGCAAGAATAGGCAGCATAATGCGGCAACGAAGGTCCTCATCTCGCGATTGCGCTTGGGATCTGAGACCTTCGCTACTCGTGAATTGTCGATGGGCTTGGGAAAATACACTTCCGGTGTGCCGGACCAGCACCGTTTGCGCTCATTCCGGCCCCGGGCCTGCGGCGCGACCATCGCTGCGGCCGCCACTTAAGCTACCCCTGCCAGAGAGACGTCAGTGGAATACACCAGGGATGCGGAATGAAAACAGTCACCGAGACTCTCGGTACTATCCAGCATCTCCCCAAACTTCTGCTCTTCTATTTTTGCCACCGCGGCAATCAGCTCATCAATGATTGTTCCTCTGTACATCCCTCACCCCCGGTTTAGTTATTACCTAATTTAAGAATTTTGCAACCCCAGCCCTTAACCCTCATCCCGCAGCGTCTATATCTTTTCCGCCCCTCTTAACTTCGCACTGCGCGAGCGCGGATTGGCAGCGATCTCTGTTTCCGTCGGCGTCACCGGCTTCTTGGTAAGCAATCTGTACCAGCCGGTTCCAACTCCTTGGCGCAAAGCATCTTTCACGATGCGGTCCTCTAACGAATGAAAGCTGATGATCACCAGCCGCCCCCCTGACTTCAGGACCTTCGGCGCCGCGGTTTCGTCCAGCAGTGCCTGAAGGTCGTCCAGTTCACGGTTTACGAATATTCGGATTGCCTGGAAAGTGCGCGTCGCAGGATGAATGCGTGGATTCATTGACCGGGCCGCGGCTGATATCACGTCTACAAGATGTGTAGTGGTGCGTATCGGCCGCGACCGGACAATGGCTCTGGCGATTCTCCGCGACCTCCTTTCCTCACCGAATTCGTAAATCACATCGGCGAGGGTTTTCTCGTCGAGGCGATTTACCACTTGTTCGGCGGTCAGCTCGGCTTGCGGGTCCATCCGCATGTCGAGCGCTCCTTCCGCCTGAAAACTAAATCCCCGGCTAGCATCCCCTAACTGCATGCTGCTCACGCCCAGGTCGGCCAACAGGCCATCGGCCGAAGCCGGCGGCACTCGCATTCCGATCTGCGCAAACGAACCCTGCATCAGGGTGACCTGCGGCCAATCCTTCTGTAATTCCGCAGGCGGCTGCAAACGGTGACGGGCAACTTCCAGCGCGTGAGAATCCTTATCGAGCCCAATCAAATGACCCGGTGCGCCGAGGCGTTTTGCGATTTCGTAACTGTGTCCGCCCAGGCCCACCGTGGCGTCGATATAGGTCCCGCCACGCCGTATGCCCAAAAAATCGATCGCTTCTTTTAAAAGAACTGAAACATGGCCACCTACTTCCGAAGCCTGCTCTGGGCCCCGCTTTGAACCCCGCGCCATGTTGCCCCGCTGAGGGGCGCCTTGCTCCTCCCCAAACCTGTTGCCCACTAAATGCCCAATTCGTCGAGGGTCTTCTCATCCTCAGGTGTGAACGGGTCCTCTTTCATTGCCTTGACAAATGCTTCGTTGTTGCGTACGTCCAGGTAGCTCAAGTGGCCCAGCACCGCCACTTCGCCTTTGATCTGCGCTGATTCCCGTACTACCGACGGAATCAACAGACGACCCTGGTTGTCTATTTCCACGACCTGTCCGTAATAATTCGCGCGGTCCAAAAACTTTTTCTTGGTGGGATTGAAGGTCGAGAGCCCCGCCAGTTTCTGCTCGATCCGTTCCCACTCTTCGAAGGGATATACCTGGGCACTCTTGCCGTCTAAACTGGTTATGTAAAATTGAGTTCCGTACTTCTCGTCGATCACACGCTTGAATTCCGCGGGGACTTTGAGCCTTCCCTTTTCGTCCACGCGAGTTGGGTGATTGCCGCGAAACATGATTTCTGCCCTGCGGGGGCGTATTCATTTCTCTATGGGCCAAGACCAGCACAGCCAGGGAGGTCAAAGCAGCCAGCATTTCTTTTGGATCACAGCGGTTCACGCGGTTGGGGTCGTCAGCCTTAAATCCCACCGGCCCTCCTCAGGGCGTCAGCTTGATCCACGATGATGTACATAAAGACCACTTTCAACCACTTTTGTCCACATCCTACTCCGAAGTCTAATTGTGTCAATAGAAATTTTTAGGTCGCTGACGCCGCTTTTTCGGCCGTTCCAGCAAACGCGAGTTCTTGGGCAGAGCTGCCCCTGAAACGCAAGGGAAGGGGTTTACTAGGTAGATTCATTGGGGAGGCTGGTTTTGCGGGTGTTCCACCAGGAAAATTGGGTGAAGGTGCCGCTGGCCGCGGTTTTCCGCTTCTTTGCCAATCCCGCTAACCTGCCCCGCATAATGCCCCCACAAACTGGCGCAACGTTACTGCAAAAACGCTTGCTTGCTCCGCCTTTGCAGGCGGGAATCGAAACCCAAGACGCGGGGCAATTGGCCGGGGCCGGCTCTGAGATCGTGGTTTCTTTTCGCTTGTTTCCACACCTGGCATTTCGGATGAAATGGGTGTCGCGCCTCGTGGAGTTCGAAATTGACCAGTACTTTGTTGATGTTCAGGCCAGGGGACCGTTCAAATTCTGGCGTCACCGACACGAATTCCTGCCCGCCGACCGTGATGGCCTTCTAGGAACGACCATCCGCGACATTGTGGAATATGAGGTTGGCTTCGGCCCTGCCGGCGACTTGGCAGACCGGACATTTGTATGGCCCCAGTTGCGCCGAACTTTCGAGTTCCGCAAACAAGCTGCAGAGCATCTACTTCAGGACTGTCCAGCAGCAGTAGCGAACGCGAGGTCACGCCAAGGGGCAATCGGGCGGCGGTTGACGGATGTGTCATCTCTGGACGCGCCGCTGCACTTGTACTACACTCCCTGCCGCACATTGCGGCAAATAATTTTTGCAGTTTTCGGCCCAGGATTGCTTCATCAATCGGGAGGAAATTCACGAACAGCGGAACAGCCATCGTGCGATGCAGCTACCGTTTGGGTGGCGAACTGCCCGACGAGAAAGTCGTCTGCGGCGAGTTGGTACTGCTTCCGCAACACGTGTGCGCGGAGTGCGGGGGGGATTTCTGCGCCCAACACATTATCCGGTGTGACTTCTGTGGAGTGCTGCAATGTACCCACTGCGGGTATTATCATGCCAAGGCGTGCGCCTATAACGAAGCTTCCGCGTCGTAATTCCTTCCTAATTCTCCCCCAGCAATGCTACCGGGATATCAATTGATATCTTGTTCTGATTCCGGAAATTTTTGGGTTTACACCAAAGTATAAGTTGTACCGTTTCTGATACTGATGTTATGTTTCCAGAGTTCCTTTACCAGGTCTTAGAGTCCTTTACCTACACCTACGTAGAGTTCCTCAGGTGAAACTAGGGGACTTCAGAGGGTTGGAAGGATGCACTGGCAATCACAGTCGCCCCCAAACAATTCTGCCGGCCTGCGCTATCGGGCCCTGCTTGAGGTAACCTCCACCATCGCGCAGCGTCAGGACCTCGATGGAATCGTGCAGGAACTGACCCAACGGCTGCTCAATGTGGTTAACTTCGATTACGTATATTTCCTTCTGCATGATCCCGACACCAACCGACTGAATGCCAACTGGGTCGCCTCTGTGCTGCACGATCAACGCACCAACTCCAAGCACGTCAAGTGGATCAGCAACGAGGAAATTCCCAAACTCCCGATACCCAAGACTCTGGCCATTGATGAGGCACCGGCGGGCTGGGTCTGGGAGCATCAAAAACCTATTCTTTATCCGGACATCACCCACGAATCCAGTTTCCCTCGAGTACTGAACCCGCTGCGGGCTGCCGGGCTCATCTCCCATTGCGTGTTGCCCCTGACCCATGCCGATGCCAGGCTGGGTGCGGTTTTCTTCATGAGCCGCCGAGAATCGGCATATGACGATGCCGATGTGGAATTTTTACAACATGCCGCGGAGCAATTGGCAGCGGCACTGCGCAACGCTTCGGAGCGTAAGGCGGTGCTGGCTGATCAGGCGCGCCTCGCCGCAGAACGCGATCGCTTGCGTCTTTTGCTGGAACTGAACAACGTGCTGGTTTCAAACCTTGACTTGCACGCGCTTTTCCCCGCGATTTCAGAATGCTTACGACGAGTGGTGCGCCACGACTATGCCAGTGTGGCGGTTTTGGATCCGCCTACTGACATGCTGCGAGTGTATGCATTGGTATTTCCCGAAGGCAAAGGCTTGGTCCATGAAGAGATGATTTTCCCGGCCGAAAGCTCACCTGCGGGCTGGGCATTGAAGCATCGCAAACCCCTAATCGTCGATCCCCTGGCCACCAAGGAGTTTCCTGGGGAAATAACCACTTCCATGATGTCGGAAGGGGTGCGATGTGCGTGCTGGCTGCCGCTTATCCGCCATAAAGAGGCAATTGGAACTTTGAGTGTCGCCAGTCTGCATGAGCATGCCTTCGGTGCTAATGACCTGGAACTCCTCGGACAGGTGGCTAATCAGGTGGCTATCGCCCTGGAGAACGCGCTCGCCTTTCGCCAGATTGCTGCCCTGAAAGACAAATTAGCCCAGGAACGCCTCTACCTGGAACAGGAGATACGCTCCGACTACAACTTTGAAGAAATTATGGGTGAGAGCACGTCCTTGCACCGCATCCTGCAACAGGTGGAGACGGTTGCGGTAACCAACGCTACCGTTCTTGTGCTGGGGGAGACCGGCACCGGCAAGGAACTGATCGCGCGGGCAATTCACAATCGCAGTCCGCGGCGTGCTGGCACGTTTGTAAGGCTGAACTGCGCCGCTGTGCCGGCGGGATTGCTGGAGAGCGAGATGTTCGGCCACGAGAAGGGCGCATTCACAGGGGCCGTCGCTCAAAAACTAGGCCGCATCGAGTTGGCCCATCAAGGCACTCTGTTTCTGGATGAAGTAGGTGACATTCCTCTCGAGTTGCAGCCCAAGCTGCTGCGGGTTCTCCAAGAGCGTGAGTTCGAGCGCTTGGGCAGCACGCGATCACATCGGGTTGATACCCGGGTTGTGGCAGCAACCAACCGCGACCTGGCTCAGATGGTCGCGGCGGGAACGTTTCGCCGGGATTTGTTCTATCGTTTGAACGTCTTTCCCGTTCGCATACCCCACTCCGCGAAAGGCCGGACGATATTCCCATTCTGGTCCGCTACTTTGCGCAGAAGTTTTCGCGAGCCATGAACCGAAACATCGAATCCATTCCCAGCGAGATCATGAGCGTGCTCATGCACTGCATTGGCCAGGAAATGTCCGCGAATTGGAAAATCTGATCGAGCGCGCCGTAATTCTTTCTGCCGGTTCTGTGTTGAATGTTCCCATTTCGGAGCTGAAATTGGCGGTGGCCCCAACCGGCACAGATGCCGACCGGCTCGACGAGGCACAACGCGAACACATTCTTCGCGTAATGCGGGAAACCGCAGGAGTAATTGGCGGGCCTGAAGGCGCGGCAGCACGCCTGGGCCTGAAGCGCACTACATTACATTCCAAGTTAAAGAAGTTGGGCATTCAGCGCGACGAAAGAGACGATTAGCAGACACTCTGACGATATTTCGTCATCCTCCCGAGCTGCAGAGTCAAACTCCTCTGTAACCTTTTCGTTAACACAGTTATTTGCCAGAAGTATTCAGCGCTCATTTGCGCTCTGTGTAAACGGTGATTTGCGTGCACTGTGTTGGATAACTCAGGGAAGGTCCTCCAGTGCTTCGAACCATTGTCCGTGACGGAAGAGACCACGTTCTGCTGAAGGTGGAGGGAGTCTCAGCGGACCGCGGGACGGAGCTCTGGAGTTCTGTTAACGGGAGTAGTGGCAAGGAAACGGTGTCGAAGGTTTTGCAACGCAACTTACGCGCAAGGCTATCACTCAGACCAGCAGACCAGCAGACCAGCAGACCAAAGGTCGTGCAGGAGATCGTTAAAGGAGAAATCTTATGGGAGTCCTACAAACCAGCTGCCCGCGCGAAATAGCCGAGGATTGTCTCACCTGCACCCTAAGGCGTGATGGATTCTTTTGCGGCTTTTCGCAGAAGGCGTTACAGGCACTCGCCGTCAACTCCTATACATCGATCTATCCGGAAGGCTCAGTCCTGTTCGTGGAAGGCCAGTCTCCGCGTGGCGTCTATGTGCTCTGTCGTGGGCGAGTCAAG
>JBBSFW010000219.1:0-6191 GCA_038254805.1 Terriglobales bacterium | reverse complement strand
GGGACGGACATCCAGGGTATCGACCTCGACAAGTCACCCCGGCTGGACACCGCGTACTGCCTGGGTTTGCGCACTGCGTAGGGACGGGGACGAAGAGCGCGGCGCGATCCTGGAACTCCGCTGCGCGGCGCCTCTACCAGCCGGCCCTGCCGCTTGAGATGACCAAGAATACGTCCCAGCATGGACGTGGAAATGGTCACCTGCTGACGGCGCAGCAGAACCGCCAGCTTGTCTTTGCCCCAGCCCGGAAACTGCAACCGCAACGTCAAAACCTTGCTTTCTAAGAGAAAAGACCAAGTCGGCCGCCGTAGCCCATGGGGGCGGTGGGAGCGGTCCTCTAGCGCCGTCAGATCGAACCCATCGTAGCGCCGTCGCCAGCGATAGAAGCTCTGGCGGGAGATCCCGAAGTGGCGGCAGGTTAAAGCCACGTTTCCGCTTCTACGGTAGAAATCCATCCATGCCAAGCGCACCCGTGCTGCCCACCCTAACTCCACCCCCACCCGGCTCAACTGGCCCGCGCGGGGTGGTTTTCCTCCACCAATTTGCATGCCGACACTCTATAGGAGTGTCACCCATCATTCTGAACGAGAACACGTGCCGCATTTGGTCCGTACGCGCCGACGCGGTGGTGACCGGGACCAACGATATCAAAAGTCGTCAATGTCACCGGTTTGGATTGGTCCCACAATGAACCAACGAGTGACACCCGACACACAGCGTGATCAGGTTTCCTTCGGAATCATTGCCGCCCTGGCTACGAAATTCTCTATGGTGAACCTCCAAGTTGGATCTGGTTCCGCAGTATTGGCACCTCCAGCCATCCCGACGTAGCACTTGTTCTCGGAGTCGTTCGTATACCTTGGGATCAAGCCGCAGGCGAGTCTGTTTGGGTGGAACTCGGTTCACGACGCCTTCTCGGCCACTTCGTGCAGAAAAGCTTGTCGTTGTTCGCCAGGAAGGAATTTGAAGAACCGTGACATCGACTGCAGGAGAACCGTTGGATCCTGGTTGTCGAGATTTGCACCCGCTGTAAAGTCCGCGCAGATCATCTCCAGACAGTAGCCTCGGGACTTGTCCGTGCCCAGCATCAAAGCTGCTGTCTCAATTGCCTGCTCGATCACCGGAATCTGGGTCTTATAAAGCTTGAAATAGATAATCTCCCACGGTTCTGTTTCCCGCCCCGTCAGTTCCTTCTCCACTTCCCGCTTGAACTGATCCTTGGGCAGTGAGCGCGCCTTGTGCAGCCAGGTTGCACAATCGAACTCCCGCCCATCCCTCCTGGCCACTTTTGCCAACTCCAGTCCCTTCGTCCATCCCACTTCCTTCAGCTCCCGCCTGGCCTGCGGTGGCAGGTGCTCGTGGATCGACATCAGGTAGTAAGCCTTCCGCCGGGACTCCGGGAACCGCCTCGCCAGAAACTCGTCGAAGGACTTCAGTTTCTCCACTCGCCAGTACTGACCCGCTCGCACTTCACACAGATACCGTCCCAACTCAACAAAGCGGGTATCCCGCTCAGCCTCAAACCTCCGTTCCCAGGCCAGGATCTCGTCAATCTTGGTCAGAACGAACAGAGCCCGTTTCTGATTGAGCTTTGGCAGCATGGGCGGAAATTTAGTACGTAAGCTCGTCAAACAGACCAAAGTCGTCTGCTCCTGGGCGCCGTACGAGCGCTGCTTCGGTCAGATCCTGCCGCCCCAGACAGATCCCGATGTAGGAACAACTGGTGCAGGGATTCTGTGGAAAGCGGATCCCACTGTGGGGCAGGAACTCGGCCGCTTGAATCCGTCGGATCGAGTCCTCGACGAGATGGCCGAACTCTTCGCGCTGCTTGTCGGTGATGGTTGTCCGGAAGTACTGAATCTCAACCAGCCGTTTGCGGACAAATACCACTTGCGCCACTTCAACGATGCCTGTGACCCAGGAATAGCAAACCAGCTGAGGATCCAGGGCCAGTAGCCCAGTTGGTTCTTCCGGGTAGCGACTGGCGGTGGTTTTCCACTCCAGCAGGCAGCGAGTGCCGTCGAGCTCCCCAATAGCATCGACGTAGGCAACGAAGTCGTTCTGCCCGGTCAGCGGCTTGGTGAATTTGATCTGTGAGTTGCGCCGAGGCTGACGGATGCGAATCCGATCGTCCTGGGCGAATCGATCGAGCAACTGCACGCCGGACCGCAGCATGCGATCCCAACTGTCACGCTCGGAATAGTGAAGGTGGCTGTACCGGTGGACTGCCCATTCCCGATAGAGCACAGCGGCGGCATCCTGCCGCTCGAAGTAGGCCGCCACCGCCTGCTCGAACGCCCGGCCGAATAGCATGGTTGCCCGGGTGTCCTTCTCTTTCCAACCATCCAGGTAGCGATGCTTGTAACGGCGTGGGCAGGACAGGTACTGGCTGATCTGGGTATAGCTGTAGGTCATGAAGCCACCTCCGATCCTGCCTGATCGATGGCCACGTTGGGCGAGAGTTCTTCCCAGCGGGATGCCGGCGCAAAGCCGTCGAAGTTCAGAAGCGAGATCCCGTGAACCGTGACTTCGCTGACTTTCACCACTCCCCAGAGGTCGATCAAAGCCTTGTCATCGATCTCATTCTTTCCCAGCAGCTCTGTGTCATAACCGAAGTCGCGCAGGAACCAGCTCAGCTTCCACATCTCTCTGGGAGTGCAGTACAAACGGCCGGTCATAAAGCATCCGGTCAGATGTTTGGGCTTGAGGACGGCGAAGCGGATTTCGTAATAGGGTTTCTGCTTGTGCCAGCGATAGTGGGCCCGATCGACGCGGACCAGGAAGATCCCCTCCGGAACGGAGCTGACGGCCGATCGATCCCCAGGGCGGAGAGACTCGAAATAGCGCCTCATGCGGCACTTTCCCCAGTCCGGGGGTAGCTGTTTAGTTGGCAGAGCAAGGCGTTGCGGTCTTTCTCGGCCCAGTCGGCAAGGTGGGTGATGAAGCCTTCGACTTGCTCGCGCGAGGCTTCGCGAAGGGTCTTGGTACCGCAGAAATCGACGGCGTAGGACTTAACCAGATTGGCATCGAGCTGGTGCTGGCGGATCAGCTGGCAGAGGCGGTCGCGGACTTTAGGGCCGCCGTAGTTCCCGTTTTTCCCATTTGCTGCCTGGGGCGGGAGCTTCTTCGACTCCCGGGAAGACAGAGCCGGTTCGGCAAACGAACCAATCTCCTCAACCGAGCAAATGCCAATTCCGTACGCTTTGCGGAGGGCCCGGTTGACCGCTCGGGTTTCGGCCACGCGCATCTCGGCGCCACGGACCAGGGGAGACACGTTGGAAGGATTGGCGTCGCCGTAGCCGACGAAGCCTCTGCAGCTCCGTGATCGAAAAACGGTGGCCTTAAAAGCCCATCGTGATACACCGGGATCGGAAAATTCCGAGACAGGTTCGACATGTATACCTGCGCACTGTCTTGTACGGGCGAGGCGGATCAGCCCTGAATGAGTGACGTACCAGTGTCCATCGAGTAATAGCAAATCGCCCGATTCTACAGAAAAACGGTAGAGCTTCCGATTCAGAGATTGCTTTGATTTGGAGGTGACGTTTTGTTTATTGCGGATACTTGAATTCGTTGGCATATTGGCCTTTCTTTTGTGGGGCACCCCGTCGTGCATTACTTCTGACTCCCCGATCCGGTATAAACGAAAGTTTAGAGCGGTGGCTTATTCTGATGCGCATGTACATATTAAATGCGTATGTGCATTGAGTCAAGGTGCGAGATGGTTGTTGCCAGGGAATTAGAGATTGACTGGAAGGCAGTCGGCCGCCGCGTGCGTGAACTTCGTGGATTTGAAGTTCAACAGGCACAATTTGCGAACCAGCTCCGCGTCAGTCAGGGGCAGCTCTCCAGATACGAGCAAGGTCGCACCGAAATGGGCGCAGCAGTGCTTCTTCGACTGGCAAGGAAATCGGGAAAAACGATCGAGTGGCTGTTAACCGGGAAGGACAGCTTCTAGCAGTAAGAGAATGGCCGTTTCGAGGAAAACTTATTGAGCTCGGAAACATGGCGTCGGAATCTGCGCCGGGGATTCAAAAGTGCAAACTTGCAGCGGGACCGTCTGTTCAGATTGCGGGTGTCGCTTTGGTCATCCCCCCTACCGCTTCGTTCGTTATTTCTGGCAACGGGTGAGTGTGGTGCCACGGGAAACTACTCGTGTATTAACAGACAAAGGTAAAAAATAAAATCCCATTTACCAGGTACTAGACGCAGTTGCCCGCGCAAAAATGCCAAAATTCCTCACTGGCGGCGCGGCGCAGCAGGCTCTCCAATCTTCTAACCTCAACCTTTGCCAGTTCTCTTGCCGGCGCGCTTCACCGCCAGAAACATCAATTCGAGCAAGGCTTGAGATAAATTGCTACGCCGTAAACGCTTACACCCAATTCGTCGCCGGGACCAATGCGCAGCTTGCGCGACCCGCATTCACCGCATCAGGCAGTTGCTCGGGACACTATGAGCCGAGAACGGGATCTGGCTGCCTGCTGGGCTCGCAGGCGGAGCCTAGCCTGTTCGCACAAAAGACACAGACCTCAACTGGCGCGAGGTCTGTGTCATTAAAGATGCTCTTTAGAACTGAAACCGCGCTCCAAACTGCATTCTACGGAAGTTGTTAAGGGTGGAAGTAACCTGGCCTAAAGCGCCGTCTCCAGATCCCAAATCCGGAAAGGCAAAGCGTTGACGATTGAATGCATTGAACATCTCGGCGCGCACCTGGAGGATCTTGCCCTCCCGGATCGTAAACTCCTTGGATAGCGAAGCGTCCACGTTGCGGATGCCATCGCCTCGCAGGTTGGAGAAATGGCGAGGCGCATTGCCGGGAATATTATCCCCGGGATCGGCAAAACAATTCTGGTTCAGGACACTCCCTCCGGACTTGGCGGCATCGCGATAACTCAACCCCGTCGAAAGTTGAGAGCAGACCACGTTCGGTCGTTGATTGCCGTCAGCCAGCAGTCCGGCGCTATTGTAGATAGCCAGCGGCTGCCCCGATTGGAGAGTGACAACAGTGCTAAGCGACCAGCCGCCTACTATGGCATCCGGCACGGGGCTCATGGCGCCCCCGATGGAGCGATCCTTCCCGACAGGAAGATCGAAAATGACGGCGGCAGCCAGGCGGTGGGGTGCGTCGTTAGAGCTGATTCCGTGCTCCGCCTTAAGATCATCGAGCAGCTGCGGGTTGTCTAGCCACAGGTTGCCCAGCCACGCATTGCGCCCAGCGGAGGAATCGTCGGTAGACTTGGAGAAGGTGTAGTTTCCTTCAAAACTAATGTAATGGCTGGCACGCTTCTGGAACCGAATTTGTAGCGAATGGTACCAGGAGTTGGCATTCAGCGTCGCAAGCCCTCGAAGCCGCCATCAAACTGCGGGTAGGGTTCCAGCAGCAATTGTTGCGGAATGGTGTCATCAACGTAGCGGGAATCCGCCACGTCAGCCGCGTTGAAAATCGGGCTGGTTCGGGTCAGTCGAGAGTTCCACAAAAATATGAATGGCTGTTGACGGGGGAGAATCACGTCACTATTCAAAATGGTCCCTAACTTAGGAACGTGTCGGCAGATAGCCTTTTATCCGTCCGCAACGATGATCGACGGCAGCAAATCCTACAAGCTTCGCCTTGCAAGCGAAATCGTCATTTTTCTCATGACCGGTATCCTGGGGCACGGATCGCCATAGTTTTGTGCACCTTGCCCAGCCTTCGGCCGTACGCTAGCATCGCCGCGTATTAAGGCGTTTTATTTCCATGCGAGACAGGAGCAAGGCAAGAAAAAAATTATGGTTCTGTTGGTTCTTGATGACGTTTACGCACCCTGAACGCACGAAAGACACTTTGGCAACGAGCAGACTCTGCGGGATGCCGCCAATAAAGGGCGACCGCTAACGTTGCTCCTGATATAGCCATCACTATTGCGCAGCTGAACTCAAAGGTTTGGCAGATGGGCGTGATTTCAGCGGCAAGACCATTCACGCGCGAACGTTGGTTAAGCGCGACGGGAAGTGGCAGGTTCTGTGATTCCACGCAACAAAGATGCTGGCATGAAGTCGAGCGCCGGTTGGAACACCAGGCCACATCTCGACGGCAGGTTCTGCAACCACGTGTCCCCGCCGACGTTTAGTCCCGATGGCATGAAACCAGTGGATCTATTCTCTCGTGACGTTTTACTTATTCGAGATGGGTGTCGGATCGTTGAGCTCGC
>JBBSFW010000218.1:0-6227 GCA_038254805.1 Terriglobales bacterium | reverse complement strand
TCGAAGTCACAATGACGCCCAGAAACAGCCATGACCCGAGCTCCTGGTTGATGAGACAGGTATTTTTCCCCAACCATCCTGCACCCGCGTATCGAGCATAAACCCGTTCCACGATCGGCCCAGTGTCCACGTAAGAGCGGGATTCCGCCTGCTCGCAGCCGGAAATTTCTTTGAGCTCCGCTTCCAATTCGCGCAAGCGGTGCAGCACAGAGTCGTGGTAATCTTCGCGACCCCACGCGTAGCGGGAAATCCATCCGTTTCCAGGGTTATTTACTTCGGTCGAGTAAGGATGAGCGGCGTTATAGTTTATGGCGCAAACGATCACACTGCGAGCCCAGGGGAAAACGGACCTGAGCGAGGCCCGCCGCAGGGCGCCTCCTTCATTCCGCGATTCGAGATATTTCATTTCGCCAGCGCGGCCCGCGGCGATCCATTCAGGAAAGTGGACCAGTTCGGGGAAATCGTGCACCGGGGAGATCCCGGCGAGATCAAATCCAATACTGAGCGCAGATTTTTTAACGAATGCAGCAATTTCGGTTTCCCGATGCAAAGAAATGTCCTCGAGCCATTATCTCGCAGGAAGAAAGAGCCGGAGTGCCAGGGACTGGGAGAGAGGTGCTGCCCGTGCCCTAACCTGCAATCCTGGTTAGAGTCAAAAAACGCCTGTTAGGCAAAGGACGCGGCTTATACGCCCAGCTTCTTAACTTCTTCGTTGTAGTATTTGCGGTAGAGGATGTCCCATTCCTGGCTGCCCTCGAGGATGGTGCGTTTCTGGCTCTCGATTTTCTGCCGGGCGGATTGGTCGATTCTGGCTTCCTGGTTCAGCAGGTCTTCGAGAATCTTGCGGACTTCGAGGCGGATAGTGTTGCGGTCCTCGACAAAGTCGAGTTCGTCGATGGTGGCCAGCGTATCAGTGACCACATGCGCAACTTTATTCACCTTGTCGCGGCTCAGCCTCATAGCACTGCCTTATATTTCCGCACCAGCTCGTTCTTAACCTTGCGAAACATCTCCTGATAATCGGCGCCGGAGTTGCGCATTTCGTCCGAATAAGCTTCCAGGATCACGCGTACTTCGTCATTGATGCGGTCTTCGAGCGAAAGTTCGTCGAGCATGGCCGCGTGTACCTTCTCTGTAACCGCTGGAAGAGCCTTGGTTTCGATGAATTCGGAGGCAACCAGTCTTTTGACGGTCTCGCGGGCTAGGTAGCCCACATATTCTTTGGAAAGCAGCATGTGCGATAGGGAGTTGGGCTGAAAAATAGTTTAGCACACGAAAACAGCCATCTGCCCCTGCAGCAATCTCGCCCAGCCCACGAGCAATAGACTTCTTGCTGAAAAACGGCAAAAGAGAAAAAACCGCGCACCTTCAAAGCTAGATTCGCTGGGGCCGATGGCTGACGACCGATGGCCGGTAGGCATACAATTGCTGAGTAGCAATGGCTGGTCTGCCTGACAATCTCGCAACCCTGAAGGACGACATGGTGGCTTTCATCGAGGGCCATGGCATGCGCCGTTTCCCCGGCTACGTGGACCACGAAGAAGTCCAGACCGTCGTGTGGAAACCGGGCGACGACTCCGAAGGCTGGAAAGACTTCGTGGAGATGGGCAAAGCCGCAGGCTCACCGTTCCTGATCATGGATTCGTGGCAGTTGGAGAAGGAAGAGCTGGATGGAATGATCCAGCGGCTGAGCAATGCCGAGTTTACCAGCGACGAGGACCTTGAAGATGCCCGCTGGCTGCGCACCTATTTGGGCAAAACCGGTTTCGTTCAGCTGGGCTTTGCTTTTCAGGGGGTCATGATGCTCTACGAAGCTTCGACTGAGTGGTACGAACATTACCAGCGGCTGGTCGAAGTTGCCGAAGACTTCGGCGGCCTGGCCATCGATGAATCCGGGGCGGACGACGAACCGTAGCCGTGCGCTGGAACCTTAGACAAACTGAGCGGAATCGCGTCCAGGCGCTTGCGGACGGTATCTCATCCCTGCCTGTCCTGCAAAAAAATGCTGCAAGCTGCGTCACTCTGGCGCGGCTGCTACTTCAACGAGGAATCGAAACTCCCGAAGCCGCCGCACTATTCCTTGATCCTGCGGTTTCGAATCTCCATTCCCCATACCTGATGACGGGGATGAGGGCTGCAGTTGACCGTCTCGACGCCGCCATAGATCGCACGGAAGGAATTCTGGTTTACGGCGATTACGACGTCGATGGGACTACCGCAGTCGTGATACTCAAAACTGCAATTGAATTGTGCGGAGGCGTGGCGGACTTTCACGTGCCCCACAGGATTCGCGAAGGATACGACCTCCGCGGAGATGTGATCGAGCGAGCTGCTGCAGCAGGCATTCGGCTGGTAATCAGCGTCGATGCCGGTACCCGCGCATTTGCGGCCGCGGAGAGCGCCCGCCGCGTCGGCGTTGACCTCATTATTACCGACCACCATTTACCTGGAGTGGATGGCCTGCCCCAGGCTTTCGCCGTGGTAAATCCGAATCAGCCGGATTGCGCGTATCCCTGCAAATCTTTATGTGGGGCTGGGATTGCGTTCAAGCTGGCGCAGGCCCTGATGCAGAGGAGACTCGCGCATCGTGACCAGGCGCCGTTGTTGCTCTCCTTCATGAAAATTGCGGCCATTGCAACCATCGCCGACTCGGTGCCGCTGATGGGCGAAAACCGGGTGATTGCCAGGCTGGGGCTGGATGCCCTTCGGTCCGCCGTGAACCCGGGATTAAAGGCCCTGCTAGAAGTAGCGCAGCTCGGCGGAAAGTCTTTGAGCTCCACGGAAGTTGCGTTCCGAATCGCACCAAGGATCAACGCGGCGGGCCGGATGGATATTGCAAAAGATGTCGTTGATCTGTTCAGCGTCAAGGAAGCTGATCGCGCAAGAGAAATCGCTGTACGTCTCGATACGCTGAACCGCGAGCGGCAGGAAGAAGAGCGCCGGATTGTGAATGCCATTGAAGAACGGATTACGGGAGATGCTACTCTTCGCGACTGTTTCTGCATGGTGATTGAAGGTGATGGATGGCATCGGGGCGTGATTGGCATTACCGCTACTCGCGTGGTGGAGCGATACGGCCGGCCCGCCCTGGTCCTCTCTCGCGATGGCGATGAAGCGCACGGGTCGGGCAGATCGATTGCATCGTTTCATCTCTTGAATGCGCTAGAATCCTGCAGAGGCTTGTTCACCCGGTACGGCGGGCATGCGCATGCTGTCGGATTTTCTCTGCCGAGTGCGCGTATTCCGGAACTACGGCTGCACTTGGACGGGTACGCTCGCGCGAGGCTCAAACAGACTGATTTCGAACCGCAATTGAGCATTGATGCGGAACTTCCGCTGAACGCAATTACGCCGGAACTGTTTCAAGCATTGCGGAAACTGGAACCTTTCGGGGCAGGGAATCCAGAGCCGGTTTTTTGCGCGAGCGGCGTACGTCTTGCCGCTCCGCCCAAGATTTTAAAAGACAAACATGTGCGTCTGAAGCTTGCATCCTCTCCAGAAGCAGAGTCCGGCAACGGCTGGCGGCACTCGCTGACGCATCAAGCCGTCGGCTGGCGGCTGGGAGTGCGGGTCACGGAAGAAAAACTCCTGACCGGCGATCTTCTGGACATTGCTTTCGCCCTGGATCGCAACGAGCACCCTGACTTGGGCGGGATTGAGCTTTCCATGCGAGACTTCAAATCTCTTCGCGGGGTGCAGAGCGCGGGAAGTCCCGTTTAATTGGCCTCGGAGGTTGCTGTCTTGGGCACGCGGGTCTTCAGTTCCGCGCGTACTTCCTCCGCGAAGGGACCGGGAGTAGCGGCATAGGATTGCAGCAGTTTGGCTGCTGCGGCCGAGACGTCCCCGCAAATGGCAGTTAATGCGGTCCGCCGAATTCTGCTATCGAGATTGTCCATGCGAAGCAATCTGTCCAGGGCGTGCAAGGCTTCATCGTCATCGATGCAGGCCAGCACTTGAACCGCTTTTTTCGCGGCAGCCAGGCTGCCGCCGCCGTGGCTGACGAATTTCTCAAGGCCTGCGACAGTTTTCACGTGCCGCAAGAACGTTAGCTCGTCGAGAGCTTCATCAAGGATGTTGGGCGCCAGCTTGCAGAGCGAGTCAGCCAACACCGGAGCAGCCCGTACGGTTCGGCTGTTGACCAGAGCCTTGAGAGCAGCCTGTTGAACCCTGGCATCAGAATGCTGCAGTGCCGGGATAATGTGTTCAGCCAGTTCGGAATCCTTCAGGGCCGCCAATACTCCGCACATATTTCTCACAACATACCAACGCTCATCCGCGAGGTATTTGCGCGCGACTTCGATGCTTTCTTTGCCGAGCTGACCCGCCAAACGGACAAGTGCCACCCGGTTCTTAGCGTCCTGCTCCAGGGCAAGATGATGGAAAACGCTTTCAACACTGGCGGGCGCGGCACAGCGAAGCAGCGTCACGGCAATCTTCGCCCACGAGGGATCGCCTCGCTGAATCAAAAACAACTCGATAATCCGCTCGATGGCGGCAGCCGGAAGTATTCGAGCAAGCCCCATGCTGCAACATTGTTTGTGTTCCTCCGGATTTCGGTTCAGCGAGGTTTCCAGAAAACTTGCTATCGTCATCGCATCCTCGAAATCTTCAAAAGCAACAATGGATTGAGAGAGAATAGCTAACGCGCTTGCGGCTTGAAAGTGCACCAGCTCAGGAATATCATCGCGCAGCAATGTTCGCCCCAGCCGTTCCGCGGTCTTGGAGGCGAATCCCACCTGCGCCAGGGGGATGCTGCGAAACAGTTCCGGCGCCCGGCTCAGCTCCGAAATATCAATTGCTACGTCCGGCTGATCGAGAAAGTCGAAGTAGTGACTGGCCAGTGCCGAGGCGCGATCGATATCGCGTTGCCCAATCAGCTCTTTCGAAAGCTCCATCATCCGCCGGAACTCAATCGCGGAATACCGCCCTTTTCCCAGAAGCAAAGCGTACTTTTTGCCGCTGTTCAGAGAGGTCCATCGTAGTTCTTCCCTGATTTTCTCCTGAACGTGCGCCGGAACCGCAAAATCCTGGATGAATTTGGTGAGCTTTTGCGCCAGGCGGTCCGCCATGTGAGTCGCTTGCAAGCTGCGGGCTAGCACCCGGACGACTTCTTCTTCAATTAGGAACTTTTGCGATTGACCGCCGGCTGAGCTCAGTTTCGCGCCTGCCAGTTGAAATGCCGTGTCTTCGATGAATTCGGCCGCAAGTTGCTCGGGCGGCAGGCTGTTGAGTTCTTCGCGACGCTCAGCCGGAAAATGCGAGAGAACCTTGTCCACCCCCATGTTGCGCAGGATACGCGCCAGAGATGCGCAGGATTTTTGGGCATCGCCGTGTTCCTCCAGAAGCGAGCGTTGCACGGACGCTTCCACCAAATCGATCAAGCTGCCCGATCCCGAAGGCAAAGAACAGCCTACGCCTTGGCCATTCGCGTGACCGCGTAAACCATGACCTCCGCCTGCAGAAAAGGCGTCTCCCGCCGGAAGGCTCGGGTCGGTCGATCCTGCTCGAAAAAATCCCGGATTCCCTTTGCTTTGCCCACCTGACCTTTCCCCCGCCGCTGCGGCCCTCGCGTACACGCCAGGTCCGCTCGGCGAAGCACCTGGGCCTGCCGAAACCGGCCCCGGTTCAGCCGGCGCTGGGCGGATGGTTTCTCCTTCCTGGAGAATCACTAGATTGGGCATGGAAATTCCGACTCCGAGTCCGAACCCGGACCCATCCATTCCTTTTTCTGCAAGACCAGAAAAGACTTCCGCTCGAGTGGACTGGTCGAAACAGGCAGATTGCAACAAGGCATCGATAGAGTCCAATAAGTCACGGGGCGCTTTTTCCTCAGACATCTGCTTAGAGAGGATGTACGCCTCAGAATCGGTCTCGATGATGGTGTCGCCGTATTCATCTTTCTTCTGATTCTTGGCGGCGGGAAGGATGCGCGCACCCTCCACCTCGTTCTGATCCAGGAAGACCAAAAGCCCGCCCACACCTTCGATGACTTTGGAATTCGTCGACAGTAAATTTATAAGTCGTTTGTAGCGGGCGAGGCTCAGGCCCGGTTCAAATGTGACGGCGGCGATTCCGCGCTTAAGGAATTCTGTCTCCAGTTGTCGCAGGGAAGGGTCGCTGGTTAGAAGATTGTTAAGCATCACCTGATTGTCAATAAAACCGAAGGTGAACTGCCCCATTTCCTTCAACAGCTGGTTCAGGACTTGAAAACTCTGCTGGATTGGGCG
>JBBSFW010000217.1:0-6239 GCA_038254805.1 Terriglobales bacterium | reverse complement strand
CGGAGCCAACGTGTGTCCCGAGGAGCATAAGAGTTAGACCGGGAGCTCACAAAAACACCGCAAATCAAGACCTTCGACATCGCGAACCATGAAACAGAAAGAAAAACACCGAATCCATCAATTTTTCAGCAGCCTGCTAGTGGGATACCTATTGGAAATGGCCGTTGAAGACTGGCGGTTAGTAAGCTTTCCGGCAATCGCCGCTGATAATGAAGCGTACACCATCACGACGCCGTTTGGGAAGGCTGTCACTTATACCCGTCGAAGAGGCGACTTGTTACACCCAGAACGTGAGGACGAGGCAACCTTGAAACGACAACGGGCGAGCATGGGTGAATATGCCTTTTCGTCGCAGTATCTACAATCGCCAGTTCCGCTCGACGGAGGCTTAATTAAAGAACAGTGGTTTAAAAGATACACGCCGGATCAATTACCCGAGCTGTATTTCTACCTACAAAGCTGGGATACAGCCACTACGGTTGGAGAGTTGAGTAATTATAGTGTCTGTACTACATGGAGGGTCGTACCTCCTTATATGAAGTTTGCTGACTTCTATTACAACGAGGATCGATATGCAAGAGAGTTGTCGGACATGTACCTGGTGGACGTATACCGTAAGAAGTTGGATTTCCCGAGTCTCAGGAAGGCAGTCATTAAGCTGAAGGAAACGTATCAACCACAGACGGTGTTGATCGAGGATAAATCTTCAGGCACGCCGTTAATTCAAGAGTTGTGGTCTCTCGGTTATGTGGGAGTACAACGATACCTGCCCCCTCCCGGCTGTGACAAATTCATGCGAATGCATGCCTGCTGCAGCATGCTCGAGCGTGGCCATGTTTTCCTGCCGGAACAAGCCCCGTGGCTCGCGACCTACTTGAACGAGATGCGGGCGTTTCCCCACGGCCGCTTCGATGACGAGGTGGACTCGACCTCGCAGGCACTTCAATGGATTAATCGTGACAAGTTTAGGTACTACAGCCAAAGTAATTCTCGCGTGCATCTCTGAAGTGGCGCTTACCTTGAGGAAGGAGCTGAGATATGCGTCGCCGGCGACAAATAACTGAACATCTGACTCTGCTGATGATCTATGCCGCGCATGCTTCACTCTTAGCACGACTAGCTTGTGGAACGGGAGTAGTTGTTCAGCAGCCTGCTAGATGAGAAATGTCGGTGTCATAGCGGAACTATTCAGATAGTACTATGCATAACCGAGTGGCAGCTTCTGCATAGCGTGATGAGATTCTGCTCGGTGTCTTCGCCTGAACGACTGCGAAATTGCTGGTGATGCACTTCGAGGTTTGTCCTGGATCCGCAGAACTGACATCGCCAGTTGTCGCGCCTCAGCACCTGCTCGCATAACTCGCGGTATTCCTGATCTTCCAGCCTGACGGGTACCTGTTTGGATAGAGATTGATTCACTGCGCACCCCGATTAACCAGTTGCGAGAATGCCTGCCGTTGTTCTCCTGGCAGGAACTGGTAGAAGCGCGAGACCGCATGCAAGAGCATGTCCGGTTGCCCGCTGTCGAGGTTCGCACCTGCCAGAGAATCCGCGCAGATCATCTCGAGACAATAGCCGCGCGATTTGTCGCTGCCGAGCATCATTGCAGCCGCTTCGATCGCCTGCTCAATGACCGGAATCTGGCTTTTGTACACTTTGAAGTAAATGAGCTCATGCGGTTCACAGTCCTCCCCCGTCAATTCCTTTTTCACCTGGCGCTGGAATTCCTCTTTGGACAGGTTCTTGGCTTTGTGCAACCAGGTTGCACAATTGAAGTGCTGACCATCCTGCGAACGGGCTAGTTTCGCGAGCTCCAGACCCTTGGCCCAGCCGAGGTGCTTCAGTTCACGTTTCACCTCGGGCGGCAGGTGCTCATGAATCGACATCAGGTAATAAGCTTTGCGGCGAGATTCGGGAAAGCGCCGTTCAAGAAAGTCATCAAAAGAGTGCAGCTTCTCTAATCTCCAGTACTGGCCTGCCCTGACTTCGCAGAGATAGCGCCCGAGCTGCACAAAGCGAGTGTCTTTGTCTGTTTCATAGCGCCGCTCCCAGGCGAGGATCTGATCGATCTTGGTCAGCACAAACAGAGCTCGCTTGGGATTGAGTTTCGGCGCCATAGGTGGATCACTAATACGTAAGCTCGTCAAAGACACCAAAGTCCTGTGCTCCTGGCCGGCGAATGAGTGCGGCTGCAACCAGCTGTGGTTTATCCAGGCAGAGCCCTATATAAGGACAGCGGCTGCAGGGGTTCTGGGGAAAACGAATGCCGCTGTGGGGCAGAAACTGGGCTGATTCGATCTGCTCGACGGTCGAACCGACCAGCTGGCTGAACTCGCGGCGCTGCTCGTCCGAGATCGTGGTACACAGGTATTGGATCTCAACCAGCCGCTTGCGTACGAAGACCACCTGGGCAACATCCGAGATGCCGGTGATCCAGGAGTAGCAAATCAGCTGGGGATCGAGGGCTAAGAGTCCCTCGGGTTGTTCTGGATAGCGGCTGGAAGTGGTCTTCCATTCGAGCAGGCATCCACGATTGTCGAGTTGTCCCAGGGCATCGATATAGGCGACGAAGTCATTGCCTTTGGCGAGCGGGCGCAGGAACTTGATCTGCAGATTGCGCCGGGGCTGGCGAACGCGAACGCGGTCTTCTTGCGCGAAGCGTTCGAGCAGCTGAATGCCTTGCTCAAGCATTCGGTCCCAGGTGTCGCGCTCGGAGTAGTGCAGGGGCTGCTTCTGATAGGCGGCCCATTCTTTGTAAAGAGCGACTGCCGCGTCTTCGCGGCGGAAGTAAGCGCCCAAAGCTTGTTCAAAGGCTCGCCCGAAAAGCATGACAGCGAGCAAGTCTTTCTCCTGCCAGCCATCCAAATAGCGGTGCCGGTACCTGCGCGGGCAGGCCAGGTACTGGCTGATCTGGGTATAGCTGTAGGTCACGAGGCGGCCTCGCTTTGGAAAGGTTCGTCGGAAGCTAAAAATGAGAGTTCTTTCCATTTGCTGGCGGGTGCAAAGCCATCCAGATTGAGAAGGAACATGCCGTGCACGATGGCATAGCCGATTTTCACCACTCCTTCGAGTCCAATCAGTGCCCGAGTGTCGATCTCACCCTTCTTCAGCAATTCCGGGTCATAGCCAAAATCCCGCAAAAACCAGCTAAGTTTCCACATAGCTCTATCAGTGCAGTAGAGCCTTCCGTTGATGAGGTATTCCGACAAATGACACGGCTCGAGGACAGCAAAGCGCAGTTGGTAATAAGGCTTGTGAGGATGCCAGTGGTAGTCAGCACGATTGACGCAGACTAGAACAAGACCATCGGAAAGGGAATCGATGGCACTGCGATCACTGGGACGGAGGCTCTCGAAATACCGGCTCATGCGGCACCTTCCTTTCGGGGCAAATAGCTGTTCAGTTGGCAGAGCAGGGCATTGCGGTCCTTCTGAGCCCAGTCGGCGAGATGTGCGATGAAGTTCTCGACCTGTGGTCGAGTGGCATCTCTGAGGGTTTTGGTTCCACAAAAGTCCACAGCGTAGGCCTTGACCAAATTGGCATCGAGCTGGTGCTGACGAATCAGTTGGAAAAGCCTGTCGCGAACTCGTGAGGAGGACCCGTTGTTGCCATTCCCATTTGCTGACTGATTAGAGAGCTTGCGGGTCTGGCCCTGACCGTTCGTCGCAAATGATCCGATCTCCTCGACCGAGCAGATGCCAATACCGTATGCTTTGCGAAGTGCGCGATTCACCGCTCGCGTTTCCGCGACACGCATTTCAGCGCCATGCACGAGTGGAGAAACATTGGATGGATCGGCGTCGCCGTAACCAACGAATCCCTTGCAAGCACCGGATCGGAACACGGTTGCTTTAAATGCCCAACGGGCATGGGTGGGGTCACAGAATTTAATAACGGCCTCGACGCGAATTCCGCAGCAGTACTTGCGGCGAGCAATTCCAAGAAGTCCCGAATGCGTGACGTACCAATGTCCTTCCAGGTACAGCAGGTCACCTGAGGCGATCGACACAGAATATTTCTTGCTCAAATCCCGCAAGTGTTCCACAGAGAGTTTAGAAAGATTCCCCCAAATACCGCGCGCGATCTTTAGATTGGCGTCGAAAGTTTTGCATTTCATCTCTTGAACTGCCTTTCTTGCAGTGACTCTAAAGAGTCAATTGGGCGTACACCGAAAATGAAGTACATATGGTCAGGACTACGCCTACGCCCTTCCCGCATATTCCATATGGCATATGCTAAATGGCATATATGGCTTAGTCAACAAGTTCTTGATGACAAAGCCAAAACCGGATCTTGTGGCAATTGGCTCCCGGATCAGGCAATTGCGCGGGAGTATATTTCAGGAGGACATGGCTGATTACCTCAGGATCAGTCAGGGACAACTCTCGAAAATAGAGCGCGGCAAGACTGCTCCAACGATCCATATGTTAATCCTGATTTCGCACAGATTCCGCAAGAGCGTCGATTGGGTACTGCTCGGTGAGGAAAGATGGTGAACCTGAGCCCTGAGGCAGAGAGAAATCCCCGCTGGGACAACCGTGAGCAAGGGTTCTGGCGCCCGCGCTCGCCAAAGATTCTACGATTCAAAACGATATCTGCAGCTGAGGAGCCAAGGCATGGCTCGAGTCTAAGGAGTCAACCTATTTTTGAGGAGTTATTAAATCCTGAATGCAATGTCGCGAACGCTTGCAGAGACCTCGAAATAATGGACGATATTAGCTGGGACTGAAATGAAATTCGACGAATTCTGCTGTTTCGTGATTGGCTTTTTCCCACTTCCGTCCGCGTAGCGCGCTCTGTGCGGATTGAGCCAGCCGCGGGCTTCCACCTTTGAGCTGAATGGATTTAACGGTCCCGTTTGCCAGCACCGGCACTTCCATCTTCACGGTTCCTTCTGGTCTGTCGGGATGTAATGTTTTTCCTGCGAGTATCCTGGCAGGAGCTTGCGAGCCGGAACCAGAATCGGGCGCTAGAGTTGGTTCCGATTCTCGACGTGTTTCGGTCCCATGATCTTGTGCCGTTCCTCACAAAGGGCTCGCGCTGGGCGTGTCTGCTTATGGCGACTTAGCATTACGTTGTGCTGCACCCAATGCGCCTACTACGCACGGCCTCTGACCGGAGAAGACGAGGGTGCCAAAGACATTCTGCGTGCGGCGAGGCATTCTCTGCGCGCGATCGTCGCGCTTCTTTTTTCTTGGAACGGGACAACACCAGCATCCGTCGCTGGGCGCCGCGAACCGCGGACGATTGGATGGCATTATCACCGTTGGGAAGCCACTGCTCGAAAATTCCGCCCAGGTTGGGAGTTGCTGATTGGCCAGGGCATAGAATTCTTCCGAGTACAGCAGGCTCGAACCGGCCGGAAGATGCCATACCGCAGAAAAGTGCTAAGGTTGCAAGTAGCTGCTTTGGAGACAGTTAGCCGTGTGAAACCGCCGAACAACCATATGCAAAAGGTTGCATGTCAAGGCTACAGGGCTAGGAGCATGCCGGCTCCGTCATCAGCAGCCTAGGCCTGAACAGATCTGTTGGCGGGACTGCGGCCGCGGCGGCTCGGTTGCATCTGCGCCATAGGTTACGACTGTGAGTCCCAGACCGGGCCTACATTGTTGGCAGTGGCTGAAATCTAAATTGAAATTGTTTTCTAAGCGGCCCGCTTGCGGCGGCTTGCTTTACGCGCCTGCACCACCCGTTTACCAACCTTAGGGACGGTTCGTTTTACGATAATCGCGGCCGGAACATCAACCTTGACGGGCTTTTCTAGAACATCTGCCTCGGGAGCGAAAAGGCGGGCCAGGTAATCGTCTTTGCACTGGGTGGAGCAAAAGTGAACGGCCAGCGGGTGAACAGCAGCCATTCGATTCCAGGCTGATTGAATATTCAGTTCCCGCCGTGCAGAAGTGACGCCTACCGCTTCCGCCGCCAAGCCCACGATCCAGACCTCTTCGGGTCCCTTTACGGCTGAACACGTGTCGCACTTGTATACAATCATCAAACACCTCCGGTACTGAACTCGTTCGATGCGCTTGGTACCGGGAGGTTGCAACCTGGGGCCTGTCAGCGCAGGAACAGTGTTCCCGAACCAGGCGAGGCAAGCACGAGAACCTCGTGAACAAATCCATGTCTATTGCCGTAGCCAAAGTCTTGAAAGCCCAGAATGCAGTCGCAAGCTGCATCAGCGGGATGGGTGAGATCGCTGGATCCGGCTCCTGTTTCAGTTCGGCAATTGAGGTGCCCAT
>JBBSFW010000216.1:0-6265 GCA_038254805.1 Terriglobales bacterium | reverse complement strand
TGGGTTTTGGCCGACGGGTGGTTTCTTGTGTTTCCATGATTGTCTCCTCTGGTCAAGTTCGGTCGCGGAGCGCGTAGATCGCAGGCATTTGGGGACCAGCCTTCATATATATATATTATGACGGGAAGCTCACAAAGTTACAGCCATGCGTGACTTTTTTTCCCTCTGGTCAGTCGACTGCCCGGCAGCACAGAATGCGCTCGTCTATTCGCCCATGCCGCAAGGGTACGGCGAGTGGACTGGCACATCGTGGCAAGATAGAATTTCAACTCTATGCCGAAAGTCACAATAAAAATCGACCCAGATGCCTGTATCACGGCCGCGAACTGCGTAGGCATCGCGCCCGACCTCTTTCAGATCGGCTCTGAGCCGTATGCGGAAATGCTGGATAGAAGCGGGGCCGTCCAGGGCTCGCAGTACACCTTTGATGCGACCCCTAAAGAAATGGAATTGCTGGAGGAAGCAGTAGACTCTTGTCCCACCAAAGCAATTTCGATGACGGAGTAAAGGCCATAATGAAAGGGCCTATGAACCGCATCCTGCTGAGCCTTACAATCATTGCCTCCTGCTCGTTACCCGCGGCCGTGCCGGCTAAAAAACCGAAGCTGGTGCTGGCGGTTGTCATCGACCAGTTTCGCTACGATTACCTGAACCGCTTTCGGAAAGACTACTCGGCAGGATTCGTCCGGCTGTTTGAACATGGGGCGGTTTTCACCGATGCGCACCACATCCACTTCCCGACAGTCACGGCGGTCGGACACTCTACATTCTTAAGCGGCGCGACTCCGTCGATCAGCGGCATCGTCGCCAATGACTGGTACGACCGCGAATCGGGCCGGCGCGTGACCAGCGTCTCAGATGAATCGGTTAAGTTGCTGGGCGGGGCGCCGGACCGGATTGGATCTTCTCCGCGCAGGATGTTGGTCAGCACAATTGGCGATGAGCTCAAAATGCAGGGCCGCCAGTCCAAAGTCATTGGTGTTTCGATCAAAGACCGGAGTGCCATTCTGCCTGGGGGCTACATGGCGGACGGAGCGTATTGGTACGACGACACGGCGCATGCCTGGGTGTCCAGCACCTACTACGGTCCAGACTTGCCGCAGTGGGTTAAGGAGGTCAACAAGAGCAAGCCTTACGAAAAGTTTTCGAAGTCCGAGTGGCTCGCCGTGGATGCGAAGCCGGGCGATAAGCCATTCTGCTCGATGACCAGAAGTGCGAACACGCGGTATTGCGGATCGATTGATGCAACTCCCTGGGGCAATGAGCTGATTGAAAGCTTTGCGGAACAGACCATTGTGCAAGAGAAAATGGGTCAGCATGCCGATACCGATATTTTGGCGGTCAGTTTTTCTTCAAACGATTACGTGGGACATGCGCTTGGCCCGGATTCGCCCGAAGTTCGCGATATCTCCATTCGAACGGATCGGCTTCTAGGCAAGCTGCTCGACTATGTGGATAGCCAGGTTGGCGCAGGCAACACTCTGCTGGTGCTCACGGCCGATCACGGAGTCACCCCGGTTCCGGAGTTGAATCAGGCGCGGCGGATGCGCGGAGGCCGGCTTTCCGAAGAGGCGATTACGCAGGCCATCGAAACCAGCTTGGCCACCAGGTACGGGGAGGGCAAATGGGTGATTGGCCGCTCCGGGCCCACACCGTATTTGAACTATGAACTGATCGCGACCAAGAAGCTGGACGAGAGTGAAGTGGAGCGGACCGCGGCCGACGCCATCCGGAAAATCCCGCATGTTTTTCGGGTCTACACGCGCGAGCAACTGTTGTCCGGACAATTGCTGGAAGATTACGTGAGCGTTGCAGTCCGGAACGGCTTTTACCGGCAACGCTCGGGCGATCTGTTTGTCATTCCGGAGTCCTATTACATTGTTGACAAACCGCCAGGAACTTCGCACGGCACGCCATTCAACTACGACACGCACGTGCCGGTTATCTTTATGGGACCGGGCATCAAGCCAGGTGAGTATTACGGCCACGTTGCGGTGAACGACATCGCCCCGACGCTGGCGGCACTGCTCGGAATTGAAGAGCCGAGCGGATCGGTGGGGCGTGTACTTAGCGAGATTTTCCAGTAGAAGCCGAACTTGGAATGCTCAGGGCTGCGCTTCGTACACACGAATCGCGGCAGGCTGCGCTCCCTGTTTTCGTGCGGCAACGTAGAGGCGGCCAAGTTCCGGAGAGAAGAATCCGGTCCGGGCTCCTTTCACGGTTTTGATGGTTGCAAGCTCGGTGTAGTGGTCGGCGTTCTCCTGCTGAAAGACTGAAATGGCGCCTTCCCCGCCAATTGCGTATAAGCGTGTGCGCGCCTGGTCATAGAAAACATCGTCACAATCGCCGGAGGTGGGAAGACTTTGGATAACCTTTCCGCTATTCGTGTCGAGCACAACCAGTCTTGCGGGAGAACGGCAAACGACGAACAGACGGTGATTCGCCTCATCGAAAGCCATCGGATAATTTTGCTGCGGGCCGCCCGTATTCCACGTCCCTGTTACCGCTCCGGTCTTTCGGTTAACGACGGCAATTTTCCTGGACTTGGGGAGGTTGACGAAGATCCTTGGACCATCTTTTTCAAGCTGAAACGACTCGGGGTGTGCATCGAGCTGAATGTCCCCGGTCTTTCCGCCCTCTTTGTCCAGCGCGCCGAGAGCGCCTCCACCGTAACCCACGTAGACCGCTCCTGAAGCCGAGTCGAAGCGGAGATTATCGGCGTCGTCGCCGTACGAAACGCTCTTCAGAAGCTTGAAGGACGTTCCATCGAACACTCGCACCGTGCCGTCCTTCGCGTTTGCCACGAAGAGGCGATCAACGGCAGGCACATACAGCACTCCCTGCGGTTCGCTCAGGCCCGGTATGCTGTGCGCGAGCTTTCCAGCCTTGAGATCTATCACTTCAACGGTGTTATTGCCAAGTGCCGCGACAAACAGACGCTGGTGCTTGGTGTCGATTGACAGATGGTCAATACGGCCCTGCACTTCGGGTAAAGGAATCGTCTTTTCTAAGCGCAGCGGTGGCGCGGATTGCGCGCTCGCCGCTCCGGAACAGGTCAGGAACAGCGCGATAAAGATGTTCAGTCGGGTCATGGTTTTTTGATTCCATCGTTCGGCTTGTAAATGACAATGCGCGCCGCGGGACGGCCGTCTTCCTGTTGTTCGGGAGCGTAGAGCAGGTGGGTTGCGGTATCCACGGCAAGGCTGTGGACCAGCTTCTGAACCGGGAAATCCTCAACCTTTTGGTAACGGTCGTTCCCTTCAGCCTGGAACACGGAGATGAAGCCACTCGAACAGGCCGCGTAGATACGACCGAGACCCGGGTCATACTTCACCACATCGGCGCCAGCCGCAAGCGGCAGATGAGCAATCGCTTTGTGCGTATCGAGAGCGAAGACAGTCAGCGAGTGCGTTCCTCCGCAGAGCAGAAACGCCCGGTGGTGCTCGGAATCAACCGCCATGCCGTGGTTGAAACGGCAGCCCGCAACGGGGAAGCGGCCTACGATTGTGTCCGTTTGAGGATCTATTTCGGCGATCTCGTTCGTGCTGCGCAGATTCACATAAATCCGGCGGGCTACGGAATCATATCCAGGCATTCCGGTCTCGCTGTTGAAGCGAAGCGTTTGGACCACCGTGTCCTTATCGACATCAATAACCGAAACAGCCTTGCCCAGCGTGTTCACCACATACACTTTTCGAAACGGCTCGGCGTAGGCACTCCCGTTTGGTTTCGAGCCGGTGGGCAGACGTTTTACTACAGTCATGGTGCGAAGGTCCACCACTCCAATCTTTTCTTCTCCCCAGTCGGACGTGTAGACCTTGTGCAGGCCGGGCACATATTCAAGACCAGTGATCCCGGGCACCCCCGGTATCGCTTTCACAAGTTTGTTCGCCTTCACATCAATGACGTACAGTATCCCCGGACCCAGGTGCGCCGAAAGCAAATAGTGGTCCTCGTCATCCATCGTCAAGTAGTCGAACCGCTGACCTTTTGGGCCGGGCAGATCAATCACGCCGACTTTCTGTAATGTCTGAGCGGATGAAGAGAAAATGATTGTGAAGAACGCGATAAGGCACCCGCACAGTGACCGCGCCCAGGGGTAAGTGTACATAGATCTCCTGTCCTCAGCAGGTGCCGCTCGCGTGCTGGACACGGGGCAGCCGCGCGGGGCTAGTGGGACTTGGAGGGTGAGCTTCCCTTGCCCAGTTCACCGAGAGCCGCTTTGAATCCCGTCGCCAACTTCTCCGCAGATCCCGTTCCCCAATAATGCAGAAAGTAAACCGGCTGCTGGCCGCCGGTCATGTGATTGTGGATCGCAACGACATTCAAGCCGTTCGCCCGGAGCGCCTTCAGCACCGGGTTTATCTCTGCTGCGAGCATGGCAACGTCACCCGCGATTTCAGCATTTGCATCACTGCCAAAGAACGCTGCCCAGGTGTTCAAGCCCATACGGGCATTTATTTTTGCCCCCATTTCCGTAACGTTCAGGTCGTCTCGACCAATCGTAATTTTGTAGACCGGACCGTTCTGCTCTCCTTCATGGCCGACTACGGCCGCGATCTTGGTCCCGTCGATTTGGCCGGCCGAGACGCTTCCCGTAGAACCGGAAACCGTGCTGGTGTGCTGGGGAGACCCATGACCGATCAGGTCCACCGCCGGCTTCGCCATCCTCGCGAGGTCCGCTGCCTTGCCATGCCCGTGCACGTGCATATAAAAAATCCGCGGGCTTTCGAAGAAGAAGTGATTGTGCAGCGCAGTCACTTCGAGCCCATTATCGAGCAGCGCCGACATCACCGGATTCACTTCATCCTCCAGTAACACCAGGTCACCCATCATCACGTCGTTTCCACCCGTGCCCTTGGTCAACGCGAGCCAGCCGCCAAAACCAAACGGTGTCGGCGTTGCGATCCCGTCGATGGTCACTTTCAGATCGCTCCTGGGAATATTCACTTTCAGTACATTGACTTTGTAATCGCCCTGCTTTCCGAGCGTCTTCAACACTCCGTCGTAGTCCGCTGGCATGCTCTGCGCAAACGCCACACTGCTCATTAGCATCAAAGACGCAACTACCATCAAACTCCGCTGCTTCATTTGTGTTCCGCGCACTCCGCTCAAAGTATACCCTGGCGACGGTGCTTTCCCCTACGATTTGAAATGAGACGAATCCTATTTCCGTTCTACTAACATGCACAGGGGCACTTACTCGCGCGGATCAAGGTGCGGATCGAACCAGACTGTGAAGAGACCCTGTGGGGATTGGCCTCACATCTGGAGGACGCGCCTTTCCTGGCGGTCTTTGGCTTAATGATTGCCCTCTTTTGTGTTCGTGTCCTAGCCGTCCGGCACTTCTACACTTCGAACGGATAACTTGTAATAGCTTGAACTTGACCTGACGGACAGCGTCGACACGGCTCGACGTGTCGTACACCTCCGCATTTTCCGGTATCGCCGTTGTCCGGGATGAATTGCTCCTCCCGGCGTGCGCGGGCATATCCGCGCATAGCCGACTGCACATCCATGTAAAGCGCCAGAACCTTGCGTGTCGCGTTAGCAAGCCCATCATAAATTGTTACAGGTTCAGCGCGCTCGGCCTCGGTGCCCATTGGTATTTAAACGGAAGCGATCCTACCTCTAGGCCGACAAAGCATTACCCTTTAGCATGGGACTCGAAGGCGTACGGTTCGTAAAGGATGGCCCTTTAATTCCGGTTGAAGTCCTTCAAATCCTTGAGGGCGGCGGTCTCACCATCTTCTGTGGTGCCGGTGTGTCACGTTGCTGCGGTTTACCCGACTTTCCCGGTCTGGTCAAGGACGTCTGCACCCGCCTGGGTCGCTCGATGCAGCCAGATGAAAAGGAGCTGTTTGAGCGCGGTTCACTTGACGCGACACTCGGGTTAATTGAGAACCGTATTGAGAGTCGACTGCTTCGAAGAACCGTTGCCGAGATCCTCGAACTCAACCCAAGTTCCGATCTCGAGACACATAAAGCGCTCCTGAACCTCGCCACATCGGCACAAACGCACGTACGTTTAATTACGACAAACTTTGATCGCGCATTCGAATTGGCCGCATCCTCACCCACACTTTCGCTCGATTACGCTCCGTACCTTCCGTTGCCGGGAATTGATTGGGACAGTGTCGTTCATCTGCATGGAGGACTAGGAAACACAAGAGATGCAGATGGTAAAGCACTCGTACTTACTAGCGCTGATTTCGGCCGCGCATACATAACCGAGGGCTGGGCAAGCCGCTTTCTGACTGAACTC
>JBBSFW010000215.1:0-6306 GCA_038254805.1 Terriglobales bacterium | reverse complement strand
TCGTCGAGAGATTTAAGCTCAAGCGCAAAGTCTCAGTCGGATTGAGAACCTCCAGCACCGAGTACCTGCCCACCCCTGCCATGCTGTTGTCGGGGTACGCCAGATCTAGCTCGAGTTCGAACAGCGACTCATTGCTCAAATCGGCATAACTATATGGCTTACCCAGATCGGACATCACGAAAACGAGATGATTGTGCACCTCGTGTACCGGTTGGGGTGCCAGGTTGTGCATCGGGATCTGCCCGATAAAGCTGCGCCGGTTGAGCAAACTTTGCAGCGGTGTAGACCGGAAAACGACAACTCTGGGATCCGCGGCACGGAGTCTGGATTCCTCTTTCACCTGTCGAAAACTGTTTGTGCCCGGAACCTTTTCACTGGCGAAACTAAAGATTTCCGATGAGTAGGCCGCCCTTCGCTTGTCACGGAGCAGCTCAGCGTACGCCGCCGTTCGCGGATCAAGCACATGAATCCCGTGGTTGGCGTATAACGCCACTGCAGCTTTCACCAGCGAAGCGGCGAATATGTTTTCGAAAAAATCTTCGCATGGAAAGATGACAGTATTGCCGCGTAAAGAGAGGCTTTCCAGCTTGGCGAGGACGCCGTTCGGCGTATCGGAAATGATGATTTTTCCTTGGTATCGCTTCGCCTGCTCCTCCAACTCGGAAATCAACCCTGTGGAGGAGGCTAACGGGATTTCAACTAGTCCGCTACCTCCTCGGGAGAACTCTCCACGGCTACGCTCGACGTAGGTGTATTGAGAATATAGGCCCAGGAGAGCCAGCAACAGGAGTGGCCCGACGGCGAGCACTTGACGTTGAAATCTGCGAACGGCCTGGCGACTGATGGGCAACTAAATCTATTCTCGCAAGTCGCTTCTCAGAACACAGTTCGGACCCGCTGAGGCGTGGCTTTGCTAGTGTAGGTTTAGATTATCGAATGGCACCGCTTGCTATCACTCTGGTTCTTCCCGCTTATAACGAGAGCGCAGTCATCCGGAACACAGTGACGGAAGCAGTGGATTATTTCTTGGCCCGCCGGCTGTCCTATGAAGTGATCGTGGTAGCGGATGGGGACGACGGAACGAGGGAAATCGTCATGAGTATGGCTGAGGCGAATCCGGCTGTGCGGGTCATGGGCAGCCCAGAGCGGCGTGGCAAGGGCCGCGGTATACGGGAGGCTGTCGCTGTAGCAAAGGGGTCGATCATCGGTTACGCTGATGCCGATAACAAAGTGCCGATTGCAGATTACGGCCAAATTGAGCCATGGGTTACAGCTGAATTCGATCTGGTGATCGGATCCCGCGCGCTCTCCACCTCGCAGGTAGAACGCAAGCAGCCTCTATATCGGCGGCTAGGGTCGCAGGGTTTCGCATTTACAATGCGCGCCATTGTCGGGTTGGCCGACATCCACGACACGCAATGCGGCTTCAAGTTCTTCAAGCGGGAGGTGGCTGTTCGCCTGTTCCAGTGTCAGATCGTAGACGGGTACATGTTTGATGTTGAGATACTTTCGCTGGCTCAGCGATTCGGATACAGTATTAAGGAGGTTCCGATCCGCTGGCGCGATGATAGGGACAGCCGCCTGCAGCTTCTGGCCGGCAATATCCGGAACATCAAGGACCTCCTCCGAATCCGCGCATCACGCCAAAGGTTTAGTGCGGCAACAGCCCAGATGGGCGGGCGGCGAACCACTGTAGACACGTTCTGACCGGCCTGCGCGTGGACTTATGAAGGCGTTCGTCACCGGAGCGGCCGGGTTTATCGGAAGCAATCTGGTGGATCGTTTGCTCGCCGATGGGCACGAAGTGATGGGTTTTGACAACCTTTCCACCGGTCACTTGGCGTTTCTTGAACAAGCTGACGCAACCGGCCACTTCGGGCTTTGTCGCGGAGACATACTCGATCCCGAAGCGCTCTCCCGCGAGATGCGGGGAAGCGACGTTGTCTTTCATCTGGCCGCCAATGCCGATGTACGTTTTGGGGCGATGCAAACCAGAAGGGATCTGGAGCAGAACACCATCGGAACTGCGAACGTGCTGGAAGCAATGCGGATTGCGGGCGTCCCTAAAATCGTATTTTCGTCAACCGGTTCCGTGTATGGGGAAGCAACCGTGTTTCCCACTCCTGAGGACCACCCGTTCCCGATCCAAACCTCGTTCTACGGCGCTTCCAAATTGGCCGCCGAAGCCCTGATTCAGGCCTATGCGGAGGCGTTCGAAATACAAGGCTATATATTCAGGTTTGTTTCAGTGCTGGGCGAGCGCTACACTCACGGCCATGTTGTCGATTTTTACAAACAATTAGTGCAACATCCCAACCAATTGAAGGTGCTGGGCGATGGCCATCAGAAGAAGTCTTACATGTACGTGCAGGACTGCATCAGCGGAATCTTTAGGGCATTGGAACACGCGCAGGAGAAAGTGAATATTCTCAATCTGGGTGCGGATGAATACTGCGAAGTGAATGCTTCCATCCAGTGGATCTGCGATGAACTGGGCTTGAAACCTACACGCGAGTATACGGGCGGGTCCCGGGGGTGGGTAGGAGATAATCCGTTTATTTTCCTCGATTGTACACGGATACGGGCGCTGGGGTGGCAACCGCGCCTGAGCATCCGGGAGGCGGTAATCCGTACTATCGACTATCTGCGAGGTCCAACTGCCTCGACCGGAGTCTCAGAGTTTTCTTGCGACAAATAAATAGGGGCAAACTGGAGTGACTGCCGACGGGACTTTGAATCCAAACTGGAGCACCCATTTACCCACGGGTATCCTGGTCGTTTCCGGCGGACGTCCAGTCACTTCTTGTATCAGCACCGCGATGTCTTCGGCAGGATATTGGAGCGTAGCAGGATGCTCCATAAATCTGCCTATCAATGGAACGCTCACCCGGAAAACGAGCTTTTCGATTTGATAGAACCAGTCCGGAATGCAAGATTCTACAATCACAAGTTTGCCGCCCGGCTTCAGTACTCGATAAGCTTCCTGGAATGCACGCCTTACGTTCTGCTGCGACTCCTGCACGGTTTTTCCGATCAGATGATGAAGCAACATGACCATGAGGACGCCATCAACGGAGCTGTCCGCCTCAGGTACGTCCAGAGCGCTTCCGGTTCGTAAAGTTACGTTGGGAGGGAAGCAATAGGACTCAGGAAGTTGATCGAGAAAAAGATCCAGCGCGATGATCCGCTGCACGCTAGCGGTGTCATAGTCGAATACTCCACCATTGCCGATATCCAGCAGAGTTCCGAGGCCGTCAAGCACTTGATCGACGCTCGTCCGAATGCGCGCATAGGTGTCCAGTTCCTGCACACTGGATGAGTAAGCGGCGATGTTGTCCTTGAAAAAGGAAAAGTTCTTTTGGGTGCTGACCGGGGTCTGTGAGGTTTCCGGGCCGGATTCGATACCTGGTATGTGTGCCAAGGGTGCCTTCATTCGGGGAAGTGATCAAATACTTGCTACGTCCAGCTCTGGGCCTATTGTCCCACTCCGTTTACCCGCAATGCTAGACTGATGGTGGCTTACGCTTGGGTTCTTCACTCTCTCTTCCGCAACAATCCCAACTTCCTTTTCCACTTCCAAAGACGCCGCACGCGAGAGAAGTTCCGATCTGGACGGGCCGGGGATTTCTGGTGGATGGGGCGCACGTGCCGGTCCTGTCATATGGCTTAAACGCTTCCGGCTGGAGCGAAGAACTCACTGATTTCCATGAAGACACCAGCGGTGAAAACCACTACATCGACGTGGCGTCGCGCACACACGCAATGAGCCAAGTTGAGACACATGTTCATCGCGATGATGCAACCCTCCTCGATATAGGATGCTCTTCCGGCTTCATGCTTCATAATCTCAGGGCTCGATATCCAACGGCCACCATCATTGGCGCGGACTACATACGAGGACCACTAGAGAGGCTCGCAGAGTCGCTTCCGAACGTCCCTTTCCTGCAGTTGGATCTCACTGAGTGTCCATTGCCCGACGAGATTGCCGATGCCGTAGTTCTGCTGAATGTCCTGGAGCATATCCAAAACGACCGGGCTGCGATCCGGCACGTGTTTCGCATCCTCAAACCCGGCGGATTTGCCGTCATTGAGGTTCCGGCAGGGCCGCATCTCTATGATATTTACGACAAACAACTCATGCATGTCCGGCGCTACGCCATGGCCGAGTTAGTCCACAAATTGGAGGCTGCCGGTTTCCACCTTGTCCACCGAAGTTACCTTGGTTTTCTGTTGTATCCCGCTTTCTACGCAGTCAAGAAGCGAAACCAAAGATTGCTCAATTCCTCGGCCGTTGAACAAAGACGCAAGATTGCGAAACAGATCAAGCGGTCCAGTAGCAGTCCCGCGCTGCATTGGCTGATGCGGTGCGAATCGGCGCTACGCCGGGCCATTCCGTCCCCAACGGGAATCCGATGCCTGGTGACTTGTCAAAAGCCCGCGATCGCTTCTCTTCACAAATCGTAACCAGGCCGTGACCATAGTCCCGATTAGAAACGGCTGAATAAACATCACCAATTTGAAGAGGCCAAAATCACTTTTATGGAAAAATAGCTGGGCGGCGAGACCCAGCATCACCAAGGTCATTATTCCGACCGGGTAAGCGGCCTTGGCTTGCCAAATGGACGCCAGGAATGCCATCGCAAGTAGGATGGCTCCGGCGCCGATAGCCATCGACAGCCACGGGTCTTCCCCGCGCGCATTGATAGGCAACATACCCCAGAAGTTAGCCAGCCCACTCGGAATCAGATAGTAGGGGAAGATGTAGCTTTGCTGTTGGCTACCTTTTACACCAAAGAAAAGCTGTGACGTGAAGAAGAGAAGGGCTGGCCCGATAAAACTATTCACCAGTAGCATCAAAATACCCGCTGTACAACTGTAATAGACTAACAGCGGCTTCCCGGCATTCCGTCTCACGGTTAATACCGCGATATAAATGATGATGGATAAGCCAAGAAATGCGAGTACTTCGGGGTAACTGACAATCAGTGCTGCTAACAAGAACGCGCTCAGAGCCGCACGCTGAAAAATGCGGAGGAGACGCATGCGGCTCACGGGTCTCATCACTACCGTCATCGTGGCGGCAAGCAGCGACAAACCCCAGACTTGAGCGATCAACTGATAAAGAGTGCCTAGGCTAGTGAGTGCTGAACAAGTTAATAGGAGGGCTGTCAGGAGTGCAGCCAGGCGTTGAACAGCGTTTCGGTAGATGAGCGCCGCAGTGGATGCGATTAGCATCATGTGAAAGGTGAGGATCAGCGGCATGAAGATCTGGAGGGGAGACCGTCCAGTGATCCCCATCAGCCAGGCAAGCAGCAGATCCGATCCAGTCCGTATCCCGAGATAGACATGGAAGAACCAGAAAAGCACACTTGGATCCGAATTGTCCTGATACGTTTGTGTGTAGGGACGAGCCGAGTAAGCGTAATTGAAAAGGCGTTCCGCGGACAGTGCATAGTTCGCCATATCTTCATTGGCGTAGCTTAGCCAGTTGAAGCCATAAAGAAACATGGGTCTGCCGGTGAGTAGTAGGGTTAGCACTAAAATTCCGGCAAAAGGGGCAAAGGACTTCCAATCGAAGCGCGGCCGATACCGCCAGTACAACAACACGCTTAGTAATGAGAGCAGGACTGTAACGGGCCAAGCCGTGGACTTGACGGGCCACCCGAGCCTGCTCAACCAAAACACCGGAAGCAGGGTAGCCGCGGCACCAATCGAGGGTGCGAGCAGCAGATTGCGGATTGCGTGCCGCCCAAATCGCAGCGCTGCAACAATCGGCAGACCGACCGCGCTCCAGAACGCGAACAGACCTAATGCGATTGCAACGGCCAACATCTCGCTGAAACTTTGCTCCTCAAAGCTGACGATCTCAATGGCCGTCTCAACGGCCTATGATATCGCGGAGTCTGACAGCGAGATCCTACTGGACCAGAAACGCACCCAGGGCCGGAAAGCTCGAGGCATTCCCGCTGTTGTTCACCAAATTAGAGAAGGCGTACAGCAAGCCTGTGTAAGTCGGCTTAAAAGTAATCGCGAGGGTGAGATTGACGGTATTGCCTGTCTGCGCCTGGAAGGACTTCGACAGGTCGATGCTGCACTGGCTGTTCTGCAATGTACCCGCCGTTCCCATTGTGCCGTTGGTGAAAGTGGTGGCAGTGTCGTTCGCTATGGCTAGCAGGTTGGTTCCTCTGCCATCACTCGTGTCCAAATTAGCTCGCTAAGTTGAGAGGTGAAACCTCTGGTAGCTTGGATTCAGTTCCCGCAAAGAACAAATCCAGCAAGCCGGGAGGCTTCACCATGAAACGAGTA
>JBBSFW010000214.1:0-6316 GCA_038254805.1 Terriglobales bacterium | reverse complement strand
CCGGCGCAATCAATTAACCACAATAAAAGCTTGTATTCTCTATCCCTTATCCCTATAATTAGAGACGCGTTAGATTAGAAGCGGTTGTGATCGTGAGCAGCAGTATCTGCCTTAAAAGCTCTTACCTGTCTCTTTTACATCCTCCGATTCCTTCTCAGCGTTATTTCAAAAAAAAACACACAAAGGAATTTCAATCAAATGGAACAAGGAACAGTGAAATGGTTCAATGATGCTAAGGGTTTTGGCTTTATCAGCCGCCAGAATGGCGAAGATGTATTCGTCCACTTCTCGGCGATTCAGGCAGGCGGTTTCCGCAGCCTGAAAGAGGGCCAGACCGTGCAGTTCAACGTCGTCAAGGGACCTAAGGGCTGGCAGGCAGAGAACGTTCAAGCCGTCTAACTTCTAAGTCGCCGGTTTTAACGAGAGGGCGGTCTAAACAGCCGCCCTTTTCGTTTGCTCGCCACATTTAACGCCTACCCACCCAACCCCAATTTTTATCGAAGATGATTCCCCTCCGGCACTCCCGGAATGCAGGGAGCCATTGCCGCCCGGCGGCCCCGAGGTTTCAAGTTTTGAATTCGCACATCCGCAATATCGCCATCATCGCCCACGTTGACCACGGCAAGACCACGCTGGTGGACGCCATGCTCCGCCAGAGCGGCACTTTTCGCGCCAACCAGACGGTGGTGGAACGCGTCATGGATTCCAACGATCTCGAACGCGAGCGCGGCATCACCATTCTGGCCAAGAACACCGCCGTCCATTATCACCACATCAAAATCAACATCGTTGATACCCCCGGCCACAGCGATTTCGGCGGCGAGGTGGAACGCGCGCTCAAGATGGTGGATGGCGTCATGCTGCTGGTGGACGCCAGCGAAGGCCCCCTGCCGCAGACGCGGTACGTGCTGGGCAAGGCGCTCGAAGCCGGCCTGCCTCCCATAGTGATCATCAACAAGATTGACCGGCCCGATGCGCGTTCGCAGGAAGTTTTGAACGCGGTGTACGACTTGTTTATCGATCTCGACGCGCGCGAAGACCAGCTCGATTTTTCGGTGCTGTACACCAACGCCAAGGCGGGCACCGCCACCACCGACCACCTGGTCCCGGGGACCGACCTGCAGCCGCTGTTTGATTCCATCCTGGCGACCATTCCTCCGCCCAGCGGATCGCCCGAAGCCACCCTGCAAATCATGGTGGCCAATCTCGACTACAGCGACTACCTGGGCCGGCTGGCGATTGCCCGCGTGTTTAACGGCACGCTGAAGAACGGCGAAGAAGTGGGCGTGGCCAAGCTCGATGGCTCCCTGCAAAAAGTGAAGATCACCAAGCTCTTTTCCTTCAGCGGCCTCGACCGCATCAATACCGAGGTCACCGAGGTGGGGGACATCGTCGCCATCGCCGGAATCGAAGGCATCACCATCGGCGAAACCATCACCAGCTTTACCGACCCGTCGCCGCTGGCGCGCATCGTGATCGACGAACCCACCATCGCCATGCAGTTCACCGTCAACACTTCGCCATTTGCGGGACGCGACGGGCAGTTCGTCACCTCGCGCCACATCAAAGACCGCCTGCAAAAAGAGCTGCTGACCAACGTCTCCCTGCGGGTGGATGACACCGGCACGACCGACTCCTTCAAGGTCATGGGACGCGGCGAGCTGCAGCTTTCCATCCTGATCGAGACCATGCGCCGCGAAGGCTACGAGCTGATGGTGGGCAAGCCCGAGATCGTCACCAAGACCGTGAACGGCAAGCAAATGGAGCCGGTGGAGCTGCTGACCATCGACGTCCCCGAAACTTTTATCGGGGTGGTCATGGAGCGGCTGGGCCCGCGCAAGGGCGAGATGAGCAAGATGCATAACCACGGGTACGGGCGGGTGCGCTTGGAATTTCGCGTCCCCAGCCGCGGCCTCATCGGGCTCCGCAGCGAGCTGCTCACCGACACCCGCGGCACCATCGTGATGAATTCCCTGTTCGACGGATACATCGAGTGGCAGGGAGACATTCCTCACCGCCAGTCGGGAGTGCTGGTCGCCGACCGCGGCGGGCCTTCCACCGCCTACGCGCTTTGGGGATTGCAGGAGCGCGGCATCCTGTTCGTGGGACCGGGCGAAGAGCTGTATGAAGGCATGATCGTGGGCGAGAACGCGCGCGACAACGATCTCGACGTCAACGCGGTCAGGGAAAAGAAGCTCACCAACATGCGCTCTTCAACCGCCGATGAAGCCGTGCGCCTGGTGCCGTTCAAGCCGCTGAGCCTGGAGCAGGCCATTGAATTTATCGCCGACGACGAATTTGTCGAGGTCACGCCCAAGATCCTGCGCCTGCGCAAAAAGATTTTGCAGGCCAACCGGCGTCCGCGTCGGCAAGCGAACGTCACAGTCGTGACCGCCACCCATAGCGGGTAGCCGCGGCTTATCTTGTGCAGCGCGAGTGATCTCTCAGGAGTTGTCATTCCGAGCAACGCCGAGGAACCTTTTGTTTCCTTGCCGCAACCAGAACAACTGATCAAGGCAATCTTTATGTCGGGTAAGAATAATCCTTTTAGGAGTTGTCATTCCGAGCAACGCCGAGGAACCTTTTGTTTCCTTGCCGCGACCAGAACTACTGATCAAGCCATACCCTCAAGAAATCCGCGCTCAGGTTCTACGCGAAGCCTGCCTTTGACCCTGGTCACGGGAGAGGAACGGAAACCGGCAGGAATGACCCGCACGCGAAACAAAGGCATCCTCGGCAAGCGCGAGAATCTAAGGCTCCGATTTGACCATGCGGCCTCCGGCCACCAACCGGTAACACTCCCCGCGCCATGTGATCTCGCTGCTCAGGTAGCTGGCGCACCACAGAAAAAATCCCAACAGGTCGCGCAGTGGGTACAGCCACGCCCGCGCCAATGCGCGCGGGTCGTGAGTGATTCCCCAGCCCACCAATAGCGATTGCGCAATGCGGGAGACCACTGCCCAGACAAACAGGGCGATGCCCCATGCCGGATGTTGGCCCCAAATGGCCAGCAGCAAGCCCAGCAGGCCGAAGGGCATGGCGAACGTGAGGCCGGTGCCGAGGTGTCCCCAGGGACGCGAAAAGCGCGTGCTGCGCATCCAGCGCACCTGGTGCAGCAGGGATTCTTTCAGGCTGCGGTTGAGTACGATGTGCTCGATCACGTGGCGCGACAGCACCACTTCGTATCCCGACTGGCTGACCAGGCTTCCCAGCACATAATCGTCGGCGCAATAATTCGCCAGCACCCCCCACCCGCCGATCTTGCGGACGCATTCCTGGCGCGTCGCCATGGTCGGACCCAGGGCAAACTTCATGCCTTCGAGCATGTTAGCAACGAGGACTCCGGAGGTCATCTCCACCGACATGCCCAGCGCCTCGAGGCCGGCCCAGAAGCCGGCGGCGGGCACGCCGCGATAGATGCAGGTGACCAGCCCCACCGGCAAGTGGCCGGGAATCACGCGCAGAAAGGGCTCCACCACCTCGCGCAGGTAATCGGGCTCCACGTGAACGTCGCTGTCGCTGACCACCAGTATCTCGTTTTCCGCAGCCGCCGCCATCACCTCCAGCGAGTGCACCTTGGCGTTCACATAATGCGGCTCTCCGGTAACCAGAAAACGGGTGGAGATGGCGGGATGCTCCGCCGCCAGCTCGCGGGCCACGGTCAAGCCGGCGTCATCGTCGAAGCGCGCGCAAAACAAAATCTCGTAGCGGGGATAATCCAGATGAAAAAAACTTTCCAGATTTTCCCGTAGCAGCGGCTCGGCGCCATGCACCGGCTTAAGCAAACTCACCGGCGGCGGCGCGATGTCCGGCGCAGCATCGATGGCCGGCCGAAAGCGGCGGTAGCGCACGGCGGCCACGAAGACCAGTGCAATGAAAATCGAGCTGCTCAGCGTGCCCACAAGGGCGATTGCGTAGAGGAACTGGGGAATGGACATGCGTGCAGGTAGTGTAAGATATCTTCTTACCCCATGCCGCTCGCAACGAGCGGCATTTACGTCGGGACGTGGCTCAGCCTGGTAGAGCACTCGCTTGGGGTGCGAGGGGTCGGCAGTTCGAATCTGCCCGTCCCGACCAATCTTGATTGTTGTCGGTTGTGAAAAACCAGTTCGGCCTAATGCGCTTCGATTAACGCAATTTCGGGTGCAGTCAGTCTGTAAAGCTGATAGGCAAGTTGATCTATGCTGTAATCCACTGCTGAAATTTGTCTCTTTAGGGTTTCCAGTTCGCGATCGCCGTTGGCTCGCGAATACTTTGCTTGTAATTTCAACATTCGATCTACGAGCGCGGACAATTCTTTCGCTTCCGTGCCATTCTGTTCATCAATAATTGGAAGCGGCAAAGATCGTGTTTCCTTTAGGACGATCTTCGGGAAGTCATCTCTCTGTGCAACGTTTGAACGATGCACAAAGTACCAAGACAACAAGCGACAATTTAGACAGCCAAGAATGAAATTAATATCTGGGCCACCTTCAATCGGAAGGATGCTTTGCATAGACTTATTTGTGACAAAGTCATCAATTACTTTCACCGCCTGTAATCTGAATTGCCGACTGATGAGTTCTCGGAGGAGTATGCGCTCCCCTTTGAAGTACCGCTCTGGCTTCGGCTCTGCCAAGGTGTGATCGAATCGGACATAGGATTTTGGCCCAGGATCAAGCGTATAGCGGCGCACCGTGCCGTCGAATGCCGGGCGGCTGCTCGCCCACTTACGGGTTGTCGTCAGATTAAAGGGAGTTATTCCGCGTTGCACGTCGGAGCATTGTCCGAGCGGCTTAACGCGCTCTGTTTTTAATTTCTGTAATAGATTCGTTGTTTGGATGTCCGCATAAGTCAAGAATTCATCATCCCCTCCAATGAACCATTGCCCGAAATCTGCATAGGCGGAATTCGCGGAAAATTCAGATATTGAATTTATTTTGTGCCGCTTCGGAAAGGTACGGATTCTGACTGAGGCTCCTTCCTTTGGAGGCCAATTGGCGGAGCCCTTTCTCTTCCGGAGCACGAAAATTGTCGTATCAACCCAAGCGTCCTTAAAAACATCGTACGGAAGATTTATAAACTCCGTGGGGTCCGTTTCCAGTGCAATAAAACGCCTTAGCTTGCTGAATTTCGCTCCGCTATACCATCCCGTTGGAACAATCATCGACACCACACCTAGCGGCTTGGCCTTTCGAACAGCCTGTTCGATGAACAGTCCGTATGTATCGATATCCTTGGTTGTGGCCGAAAATTCTCTCGCGAGATAGGCAACCTGATCACTCGTGACAGTTGCCCCATAGGGAGGATTGCCGAGCACCACGTCGAAACCTCCAGCCGTCAGAACCTGAGGAAATTCGATACGCCAGTCAAAGGAGTCGAGGCGGGGGGCTTCGCCATCCAATAACAACAGTTGTTCGGCACCGCTCGAATAGGCACCTACGAGCGAATTACCACGCTTGATGTTTGCCGACAGATCGGGAAGAAAAGTTTCTTTGGGAAAAAGTCCCCTTTGCTGTCCAAGGGTTGTGCGAGTCTCGCCTTCAAGTATTTTTAAGTAGAGCGATAGCATGGTTACTTCGATCGCCTGGTAATCCAGGTCTACTCCGAAGATGTTATTCAACATAATCTGACGCTTAAAATGGGTTGTCAGACGGAGGGAGCCCTCCTCGTCGGGATAGCAGAACTCTTCGTCCTGCTGTTTCGGGTTTAGCTTAAACCATCTCAAGTGGTGCTCACAGATCCGGTCAAATACTCGAATAAGGAAGCTCCCTGAACCACAAGCCGGGTCAATAAATCGCATCTTAGCGATCTCTTTCGGGCTTTTTCCTTTTATTACTTCTCCTACACTCTCCTCCACCATGTATTCCACAATGTATGACGGGGTATAAAAGACCCCTCCCGCCTTACGCACGTCAAGCTTCAATTCAACTTTAACGTTGCCGCCCTTTGTGACTCGGACAACCTTTCCAATGAACTCCTCATATACTGAACCGAGAATTTCTACTGGCATCGTGCTGAATAGATAGGGTGAATCCTCGCTTGAAAGGTCTCGAATAAAATCAGTCAAGAACGCGTCCGAGATTTGAAGCTTTTCAGAAAAGTGGCCCTTACGAAAAAGTGCGCCATTAAAGCTTTGATCGAGGGCGTTAAAATGGGACGCGAGTCGCGAATAAAGGCTGGGTCTGTTTACGGGGATCTCTTCCCACTCGGAGAGCAGCAACTCAAGGGATCGTCCCGTATCGATGTCGCGATCTTCACAAATACGAATAAACAAAATCCTATCGAGGATTCTCTGGACAGACTCGTTCAGTAACCCGCCTGACCATTTTACCGT
>JBBSFW010000213.1:0-6338 GCA_038254805.1 Terriglobales bacterium | reverse complement strand
CGAACCTCGTAAGGCTGCTGGTAGGTGCCCACGACCGTGCGCTGCCCGGTCTTGAGATCCAGCCGTGTGACACGATGGGCGTCGATCTCGCAGATGTAGAGCGCGCCATCCGGGCCGATTACCAGACCATAGGGATTCTGCGCTGCGGCAATGGTCTTCACCTCAGCGGCGCAGCAACCCATCACGCCAAGCATTATGTAGCCGAACAGGCTAAAGCAAAGTGGAAACCGCATTCAATACCTCCTCAACCGTGATGTTCTCTAATTTCCCACGTACTATGCGAACCCGCTCAGCTCGCGGAGCCCATACCGCCGGATCGCTCGGCCCAAAGATGGCCACCACTGGAACGCCGGACGCAGCCGCGAGATGGGTGATCCCAGAGTCGTTTCCAATATAAACCCGCGCTGAAGCGAGCCAGCGGCCGAGTTCGTAAAGATTGTCCATCCTCACGGCATCTTGGAGTTGCTCTTCCGGACCTGCACACCAACTGACGGGCAAGGGCAATCTCGAAGTCAGTTCGCGAAAACACTGCATCGGCCAGTTCTTTTTGGGGCTCCCGGAAAAAGGCTGCATCGCGGCAAACTGAATCGGCCGGATGCTCCCTAAGTGAATTTTGGGACACCCGCCTGAAGGGGCGCCGGCCTGCTTTAGAAAAAAGTCGCAGCAGTGCATGCTGTTATTCGCATCCGGCAAAGCTTCCAAGAATTCAAACGGTAACTGGAGCGCCGCGACCGCGTGTCTAAAATCCTTTCGCTTCGAGCCATACCAAGATACGACCAAATCGAAGCTGCGCAGATGCTCGACCACGCCAGCATCGGGAATTACGCCCGGCAACCCGAGCACGTCCAGCCCGGTGCTGGAAATTGCGCGCACGTGCTCCGCGAACTGGATAAGCGGCACCACGGGCGAGGGAACCCAGACTTCGGTGAAGTTCGATCGCAGGTATTCCATGGCCGGGATGGCCAGAATGCAATCTCCGATTCCACCCGGGCGAATCAGCAGCTTGCGCAACTTATAATCTTCTCTTATGAAACTCATTCTTTTCGCGCTCGCGTTGCCGCTGGCCGCTCAACAATACGACATGGTTCTGGCAAATGGCCGTGTGATGGACCCGGATTCCAACCTGGATGCGGTACGCCATATCGGGATCAACGCGGGTAAAATCGCCGCGATCTCAACTTCGCCGTTGACCGGACGAAATACGATCGACGTGCAGGGCCTGGTGGTGACCGCCGGTTTTATCGATCTTCACTCCCATGGGCAGACGCCGGAGAACTACGGCTTCAAGGCCCGCGATGGCGTGACCACGGCATTGGAAATGGAGGTCGGCGTTTCGCCCGTCGCGCCGTGGTACGCGGAGCGCCAAGGCAAAGCACTGATCAACTTCGGGGCGACATCGGGTCACATTCCAGCACGGATGGCGGTTATGCACGATTCGGGGAAGTTGCTTCCGCGAGATAACGCTGCTAACAAGGCCGCCACCGCGGGAGAGCAGAGGGAAATTCTAGACCTGGTCCGCAAGGGTCTTGACGAGGGCGTTCTCGGTGTGGGGCTGGGGATTGCTTACGTCACCAAGGCGACGCGACCGGAGATTCTCGACCTCTTCCAACTGGCCGCCGATCGCAAAGTGCCGGCTTATGTGCATATGCGCAATGGTGGACCGGTGGAGCCGGGAGTGGTGGATGCGCTGCAGGAAGTGATCGCCGATGCCGCCGTGACTGGAGCCTCGCTGCACGTTGTGCACATCACCAGCATGGGTCTTCGACAGACTCCACTTTGTTTGCGGATGATTGAAGGGGCGCGCAAACGCGGCCTGGATGTCACCACGGAAGCGTACCCGTACACCGCGGGAATGACGGATCTCTCGTCCGCCATCTTCGATGAGGGATGGCAAGGCCGTCAAGGCGGGATCGGATTCGGCGACTTGCAGTGGGCGCTCACGGGCGAGCGATTGAACCCGGAGACGTTTGCGAAGTACCGGAAGCAGGGGGGCATGGTAGCCATACACAGCATTCCGGAAGAGATGGTGCGCCTGGCCATCGCGAATCCGATGGTCATGATCGCGAGCGATGGGATTCTGGAAAACGGCAAGGGTCATCCCCGTGCCGCGGGAACTTACGCCCGGGTGTTGGGCCGGTATGTACGCGAACAGCACGTGCTGTCACTGATGGACGCGCTGCGCAAGATGAGCCTGATGCCCGCGCACCGGGTGGGCCTCCCGAGTAAAGGCCGCATCAAGATAGGTGCCGATGCCGACATCACAGTTTTCGACCCGGCCCGTGTCATAGATCGCGCCACTTTCGAAAAGCCGAACGTCTACTCGGAAGGAATTCCATACGTGTTGGTCGGCGGTAGATTGGTGGTGAAAGAGGGAGTGCTCCAGGAAGGGACCATGCCGGGGCAGCCGGTGAAGCGCTAAGCCTCATGGGTTTTGAAGCCGTGCCGCAGCATGATTTCCTGCGCGCTCTCCAAAGCTTCGGGTAACACATAGAAGAAGGCGCCAACCCGTTCACTTTGGAAGATCACGCCACCCCGGTAGTTGTCCGGTTCCACTGCATAGTCGATTGCCGCTTCCGTGAACGCCTGTTCCAGCCGCAGTGATTCTTTCAACTTCCTGGCGATGTAGATTAGAGCTAGTTCGCGATCTTCAAAGAAATCAGTATCACGCCGCATCAACTACAGCGTCGCACGGACGCATCATCCGAAGGAGGTTTGAATGATGCGCCCTGCGAAGCTTCACGAATGCAGCGACTTACTTCTGCACTGTGATGAACGCGCCCGTCTGGGATGACTGGCCGCCCACCTGTGCCACGACTGGCTGGTCGCCATCCGCCGTGGCGGCTGGCACTACCACGTTGAGCTGGTAGAGGCCGGCTGAGCTTAGTCCCGCAAACGACACCGTCGCTGGGGCTCCGCCGATGGTGACGATGGGCTTAACAGTCAGGGGAAGCGCTGTCGTTATCAGCTTCCCATCCGGTATGTTAGGCGTTGTAGCGCCCAAGCCGGTCGCGTAAAGAACGATCGTTTCGCCGGGCTTGGCAGGGGTAGCCGCACTATTCGGAAATAGCGTAGTGGGTCCGAGTAACGAGTTATCCGCGTGAGTGGCGGCAATGTATTTGTTTCCGCCCGGGCTGAACAGGAAGAATGCGGGGGCCACCGCCTGCAACGTGACGCTGGTCGTTGCGCTAACGAGGCCGTTGTTCGACAGTTGCACTTGCACGGCTCCCTGGGTCGCGTCCACAGGGCTCAGCACGTTGATCTGACCGGCGCTGATGAAATACACATAAGCAGGCTTGCCGTTGATGGTGACGCTGACGCCATCGAGCGAGGTTGGAAGCGCGCCGTTCACGAAATCAGCGTCTTGCCAGGTGCGGGTGGTGGCCGCGAGATTGTTTCCAGTGATCGTGATCCAGGTGTTCGAAGCGGCGTTCTGTTGGAAGCTGGCGCCGTTAACGACCGCGCTGGCCGCAAAGGTTGGTCCGGCTTGAATACTTCCGAATAATCCGTGATCTTCCCGCGCGCCCGTGGGGCCCGCAATACCAGCGGTGAAGTAGATGGCACTCGTATCACCGCCGTTCCCGCCATTACCAACTTGCAGTGCCCAGAGCCCGGTTATAGAAATCGGAGCTCCCTTGGTATCCTGAAGCGCCGCGTTGAATTTCCCGGTGGTGGCATCGAAAGCATTGATCCGGCCATCGCCGAAATTCCCGACCAACAGATTGCCGGCGAAATCGCCGAAAGCCGCGGGAGCAATCGCGAGACCCCAAGGCGAATTGAGCTGCCCTTGCGAGATCAGGTGCTGCAACAAATTGCCCCCCGTGTCGAACACCGCGACATAACCGTTGCCGGGACCAGCCACGTCGTCTGTTTTCGCGTTGTCCTGCTTGGCGTAAGAGACGTACAGTTTGCCGCCGAGATTCTGGATGTTGAACGGCGCAAAGCCGGCCGGGACCGTAGGATCTTTGAAAGGCAGAGAAACCGCCGCGTAGGTTGAGTCGAAGACATCGATTGTCCCGGCGCCGAAATTGGCTGCATAGAGATAGGGGGTGGTCCCAACCAAGCCCATCGCCAGACCTTTGTATACGGCGTTGGAGCCCGACTTGTCCACCTTTATGATGGCTGCGGTTCCGGTGTTCCACGCCGAGATGGTGCCATCTTCCGAATCGAAAATGAAGGATGCGTTGGCACCAGCCGCTGCCTGAAAGCCCGTGATACCGTAAAAAGATGGCGCCACGATGCCGGTGGGCGCGCCGGTCTTGCCCCCCTTCGCGGATAACGGAATGGTTACCTCAAGAGCCACCTTTGCGAGCGAGGCGGTTTTGCTCAGCGAGTACAAGGTCGAAAGGCCAGTCCGGTTGTCACTAAGCCAGAATGGGCTGGTCGGCGAGACCGCGATGCCCCACGGATTGACCAGAGCGGGATCGAGTTTGTCCGCTCCTGGCAAGTCGGATACGAGATTGTGTACTAAATAGGTGTTCGCCGCGTGCAACGAACACGGCGCGGCTGCCAGTAGCATGCCGGCCAGGGGAAGCAATAATCGTGAAGAACTTTTAGATCTCATGTGCTTGGTCCTCTTCCGAAGTTTACGCCATAGAGCGATTCGAAATGTTCTTGAGTTGTAAATAATTTGTAATTAGCAGACTGTGAGAGACTACAAGTCACGAGAAGTCTATGGCGAATAAAGATGATGTCGACAAGCCCGTGGTGGAAAGCGGACGCGCCGGATCACAGGACAAGGGTCTACTTACCAATGCTGCCCGAGCGATTGGAAGCGCGATCGGAAAGGTAAGCAGCACATTGCACATTGCCGAGGCGCAGCCCATCGCGCCGGCTGCACGGAAGAAAGCCGCAGCGAAGAAAGCGAGGAAGACACCCGCGCCCAAAAAAGCCACTAAGAAGGCCCTTGCTCCGGCAAAGAAAGCAGCTAAGCGAAGCAAGAGTTGACTAGCGGGCTAACCGGAACGCTGCTGATCCTGCTGGCTCTGACGCTGGCTGCTGCCTGGCTTGGAATTGCTTTAGGAGGCCGCGCCAGCTTCACGCGCGTGCTCCCATTCAGCGGCGGAGTTTTGATCGGCGTAGCAGCCTTCTGGGTCTTCCCGGAAATTGCGGCACAGTATGGCTGGGTTGGGGCGCTGTGCGGAATCGTGGCAGGCTTCTCACTGCTCTGGCTGGTCAATCAGTACTTGTATCCAGTTTGCCCGGCCTGCTCTGCGGATCACGATCACGCGAGCTGCTCGCAACCGCTGCATGGCTTCTCTGCGCCTCTATTCGCGGCCGCAGGATTGCACAGTTTCTTCGATGGCTGGAGCCTGGGCCTAGCGCAGCAGTCTTCCCAGGAAGTCCGGCTGGCTTTTCTGGCGGGCATCGCTATTCACAAAATTCCGGAAGGCATCGCGCTCGGAGTGCTTTTCCTGGCGGCCACTGGTTCCGTCTGGAAGGCCTGGGCAAGTTGTGCGGCGGTGCAGAGCGTCATGGTGATCGGCGGATTGCTGGCGATTTTTGCATCGCCGCATTTCGGCCCGAACTGGATCAGCGGGCTGCTGTCGATAGCGGCTGGAGTTTTCGTCTATCTGGGCTACCACGCTATTGAGAGCGAATGCCAGGCGCGAGGAGTGCGGACTGCCTTCTGGCCGGCTCTGACGGGGGCGGTGGGTGCAGCGGCGCTGCGGTTAGTGCCCGGCTTCTGAGCCTACATGGGCGGCCTGCGGCGGTGCCAGTCGGTCGATTTCTGAAACTCGCGGCCTAAGGTCAGCAAGGTGTTCTCCGAGAATGGCCGTCCGACGAGCGAGATTGCAATCGGCATGCCGTCCGCAAAACCGCATGGCAGCGACAGAGCCGGCAGGCCGGCCAGGTTGCCCGCAGAGGTCAGTTCCGTCAGCCCGCGATCTTTGGGCTGCGGACGGTCATCGAGTGGACGGTCGAGAGGCTGGCTTATTTTCGGCGCCGGTCCTAAACGGGTGGGCGTGATCAACACATCCACCAACGCGAAGATCTCGTGGAAGGCCTGCTGCACCAGGCTGCGAGTGCGCATGGCTCGTAGATAGTCCTTGGCTGGGATTTCCAGGCCGGCCCGCAATCCGGCAGCCTGCTTGGGATCGATTAACTGGTCGACTTTTCCGCTCTGGACGAGCGGCTCGAAAATCGACGAGCCTTCCGCTCTGATGATGGTGGTTGTCAAAGCGCGAAAAGGAAGATCGGGCAACTTTGCTGCCGTTAGCTGAACCCCCATTGCTCTGACTACCGCAAGAGCTTTTGCGAAATCGGGCCGCGCGGACGGGTCGGCCCACTCCTCGAAGTCGATTGCGGCGAAGCCAATTTTCATTTCCTTCAAATCCCGG
>JBBSFW010000212.1:0-6437 GCA_038254805.1 Terriglobales bacterium | reverse complement strand
CATCCCCTGGTTGATGATTAGCCGACCCAGGTCGTAAAGGTTAAGATGCTTCGCTGCCAAGAGAAAGTACTGCCGCTCCTCCTCAACGGTGAGCACATGAATACGCACGGCATCACCGTCTGAAGGTATTTCTACTCGGTCGATCGGGTTGTCGCGCGTCCAACGTTGCTTGATGGCGTATTGAAAAAACGTACTCATGGCATGCAGATCGTGACGCAGAGTGACGTCGCGCACTTAATGCTCGTTCACGCGCCAGGTCTTATAGGCTTCAATTCTGGCTTCATCGATCAGCGACACCGCCTCTGACCCAAAAAAAGCAACCGCACTGGTGAAACTAACTGCGATCCGCCGTGCGCTATTCAGATGTGCCCGGTACCTCATCTTCGTCCAGGGCAAAAATTCTGCCACCGCGCTATTGAACTCCCGCACCATCACTCTGGGCGCCGGTCGGCGCCCCTCAATGAGTGCGGTTCGATGGTTTGCTTCGATCCGCCGGGCTTCGTTCATGTTTTGTTTGGTGGCGGCCAAGCCGGTGCTGCCTGAGTAGTTGTGGCCGTCCACCATGAATCGATACTGCCATTTCTTGTTTTTTGCCCGCAGACCCATCGCTGTTTACCTCCCGCAATTCACTATCGAGCCACGCTTGCACGCGTTCCCTTGGGTACCAGATCTTTCGACCAATCCGGAGAAAGCTTGGGCCTTTGCGCTGACAACGCCACGTCGCCAAGGTGGCCGGCGACAGCTCCAGATTCTGCGCTAACTCTTCGGGTGAAAGCAAACCTTCCCTGAGCGTCATGATTCTCGTGTCCACGGCTTAGGCGCCATATCGACGTCGTACCGCTTCTTTGCTTCCTGGATTTCCCACTCATCCGGATAGTGCTTCAGCGAGATGTTGAGCCCAGCCGGCGCCAGTAATTCCCGCATCAAGGGCAACCGGTTCACCGCTGCGCTGTGGATTCGATTATTCGCCGGCAACGCCGCCAGGATGTGTATCTGATCTCTGCTCACTGGAATTCTTCTGAGCAGCAACATGGGACGCACCCAAAGATTCCACTCCTCTTCTGAAAATTCGCTTCGTAATTGTTCCTTGAAAGCGAGCCACTCCGGTATTGAGTTCAGCTCGGCATCGCCGTGATGAGTCAAAGGTTTTGAATTAATAGCTTTTGAATCAAAAGCTTTTGAATCGGGTGACACGGTGACACCAGTCTGGTGACGTGGTGTCACCAGTGGGCGGTCCGGTACCGGTTCACCCGGCACGGACGGACGGACTATCCCAGGGAGTTGCTGTTGCCGCGTGAGGTACGGCGCCATTCTCGGATCATCCTGGAGGGCGCCTTCGTTAAGCCGATAAGTGGCAGGCCTGCGCTTAACCGTACTCCCCGGAGCTAACTGCGTGAGAATGCCGCGCCCGTACAGCCGGTGTATAAGGCGTTGCACGTTGCGTTCACTGAGTTTTGAATAAGCCGCCAGCCGCGGAATTGCTGCCCAGATCACAGAATCGTCGCTGCAGTGCTCACACTGGCGGGATCTTGTGTTCATGCCCGGTAAGGATAACGGCGGTTTCTGGGCGACCGCGGAAGGAGGTTAGTGACGGGGTTAGTGCGGAAGGTTAGTGGCAAGGGTTAGTGAAAGGTCACTGAAAGCCGCATCCTGGGCGGCTTTCACGATTTCCACAGGTGAGTGCAGGGGTTACCAAAAGAGGTTAGTGCCAGGTAGGATTGACGGGCTTTCTGCCTCGAGTGCGGCCAGCTACTCTCACCCATCTCCGCACGTCGCTGATGTCATTCATGACCGATTGTTTTTGCATCGCCGCCGCCCACAGCAACCCGTCCTTGCGTTTTATGTCCATCCTGTGAAGGTAATCGGCCAGGTCCGCATTTGTCGCATCTCGATGCTTTAGGAGATACTCGCCTGCGACCTTCCACCACAGCGGCTTAATCTCCCAATCGTCCGGTCGCCAGGCTTCTGCTAGCTTTCGTTTTTGCTCTGCCTGAAAACGTCTGGTCCGCTCACTAGTCTGCTGGCGACGTTCCCCGTTGTCCCGTTGCCAGGACGCTTTGCAGCCTGCGCTTAATTTCTTGGTAGTGCTTGGATCATAAAATCGTTCTCGTCGCCTCTGTTCCACCTCCGGGTTGCCGAACACCCGCTTCGCGTTTTCCCTAGTCTGCTGGCGACGTTCCCCCTTGTCCTGTTGCCAGGCTGTTTTGCCGGCTTCTCTGTAGCGCTGGCGGACTTCCGGATTCGCCAGAGTCTTTGTCATGCTGGCGCTTTTCCGGTTACGCACATCCGGAGTTTGAGCTCGGGTCATGGCTTCAATCCACCGCTTCGCCTTTTCCGGGTCAGCCCAAGCTCGTTTCATGGCATCGCTCTTCTTTTTGCTTACATCGGGATTCGGCGTGTGTCTCCCCTCCACATAGCTGTCCCCGAGGACAAAATCCCGCTTCTGCAGGCGCCTCGTCCGTACCCGACACGCGGTGGAGTGGAATCGGCGCCGTCGTCGGGCAATGGGGTGCGGGACGAACAGCTCAGGGCACGGGGCGAGCTTGCCACCCAAGCCCACCCAGCCTGCGCAGCGCTTTTTCCCCGCGGGTGATTGCTCCGCGGAAATCGTGCTAGGATGTTTTCTGTTCATTGATCGGTCTCTCAATTCGACGCGGCGGCCCCGTCAAGGTCGCCGTTCTCATTAGAGTTTGGGGGGTGACTTTTTCTACGGCCCTTCCCTTTCGCACGCGGACCACAGCTAAGGCGTTCGCCGCTTTCGGCACTTCCGCTCCTCCGCAGTTAGAATTGTCCATGCGAGCCTTTCCGCCTTGCCTGCAGAGCGTCACTGCGTGGGCATTCTTGGCGACACCAGACAACGAGAGACGTTCATAAAATAGAGTCTGATGATTTCGTTAGTGAGAGTCGGTGCTCTAACAGGCTTCGCGTTTTGCCTCTGTGGGAATTGCGGGCTGAGTTGCCATGGGTCACTCCTTTCTAGTGACGCCGGACGGCGCGATGGAAAGGCATCTTAGCTGACGTGCACGTCAGCATGTCCGGTTTCAGCGCGAATACTAGCAGAATTTTCCAGTCGCCAATGGAAAAAACACGACATCTCTCACCGAAACATCTAGATCCAAGCCGTGTTCTACAACACCTTTTAAAGTTTCTTTGATAGTATTTTTAGCTTTTTCCAGTAAGGATGGAGCCGGCGCCTACCCGGAGCTTTCGGTAATCCTCAGTACTGATCGATTCACACGAAAAGAAATTTTGTTTTTCCTATAGATCGAGTGTCGGACTCTTTCCTTGGGCGCCGAAGTTTTTGCTTCAGAGACGGAGCAAATAGTCGTTCCACACACTTGCAAATCTCGGGCGTGTCCAAGTTGTGGGCATCGAGCGACCGGACTGTGGCAACGAGAGCAATGGGCTGCCCTGCCTGATGTGCCCTATGCGGGGGTCAACTTCACCATGCCGGATGTTCTTTGGCCGATCTTCCAACAGAATCGCCATCTTCTTCACGATCTGCCCGCGATAGCCGCAGCCGTGATCCAGCAATATCTAAAAACCAGGTACGGTGTTCGCGGGTTCATTATGGTGGTGCCTCATACCTTCGGACGCCGTCTGAACTTCAATTTGCACTTACAGACATTGGTCTCGGCAGGTGGAGCTCGGGCATCGGACGGGTGCTGGATTGCACCGGTGCAATTCGATAAGCAAGTGCTAATGCCAATGTGGCGCTACGCGGTGATCACTTTTCTCAGAGAAGCCCTACAGGCGAAAGTACTTCAGTCGGTTGTGGGTCCGGAAAAGTTAAAGGCTATTCTCAGAACCCAATACGAGCGATGGTGGAACATTCACATTGCCCATTTCACATCAAACTTTCTCAGATACGCCGGGAGGTATATTCGCCGACTGCCGATCGCCCAGCATCGCTTCGTCAAAATCACAGATCAAGAGGTGCATTTCTTGAGGAAAGATCTCAAACTGAAAAAATGGGTCGTTACCAGCTACTTGATTAAGGATTTTGTTTCCACCCTGGCCGAACATGTTCCCGACCGCTATCAGCACGCGATCCGTTACTTTGGGTTACTGGCTCCTGGCACGAAAAGCAAAATGACGGCGGCCTTGTTCGCGATGTTGGGTCAGGAAAAGCGAGCTCGTCCACGGCGGTTAAGTTGGGCGGAGTCACTTTGCAAAGATTTCGGACGAAATCCGCTGGTTGATAAAAGTGGAGTTCGCATGCGCTGGGTTAGCAGAATGAAATCTGAAAAATGCTCCGCAGCTTAGTTTCTTAATTTGCTACGTTGCCACTCCCTGCATCCACGGTTGATTCCAACCGTAATTCGTTGTCTGTTGATGGAGCTTGAGTTTCCAATCTGGCCCTTCGGGAAGATTTTGACGGCCGACCGACTACCATTCAGCAACGGCAGAAGACTCGATCCGCTGATTGCCGAAATTTATTTTTGTTTTTCCTATTGATCAAGACCAGGAATCCGAATCCCGCGGACTCAAGAGCTGGACGCTTGCCCGTCCAGGTATTCGTCTTTTCGCCGGGAGGATTGTTAAGCCAGTATCCGCTGTAGGAAAACGTCTGGTGTAGGACTTTTAGATTGGCGTCTCCCGGATAGTTATTGCGATCGAAGCCAAGGGAGTTTTGCGCGTGGGATTGGCTGACCATTAGCGCCAGGAAAAAGCCTCGACAGCCATCATCCTCATCGGGCGCAAATGCGTGTTTTGTGTCGCACTCGAGATTTTGATCTTCCTATACTTCAAGTCATTGTATTACATGAAAAACCATAGTTGTATTAGCAGCTAAGCGAGCAACCTAACTGGGACCACGTCGAAAAGTTCCTATCTTCTCTGACTCGCGTTAGACAGGGGCGAGACTCGCGCGGAATCTGCAGAGGTACTCAAACGCAGGATCGCCAATTCGTAATGGTTATGGACCCTTCACGCTGCGGGTGTAGACTCAGGTGAATACGATCCCAGAGACGCCTCCATCACAATTCGTGCGTAGACCTTCTGTCCGAGGCGTCGATGGAGGTCAAGCGATGGGGGCGAGACTGATGGTACCCTGAACCACCAGCAACTCTCGCCAGCTCGGCTGTGAACGACTCGCCTCTTCGCGGAGTATCGTGATGAGTGATCCAAGCAAAATCCTTCCGGGGACCAACGACTCTTCGTCCAGCCAGCAGGAAGGCGACGCACTTTACACGACCTCCACGCCAGACGCATGGGCAGACGGAGCCCAGTCTCTCGATGACGCGCTGTACCCAACCTCCACGCCTGATTCTGATCGCCCACCTGCAACCGTTGAAGTTGGAACATCGTCGGAATTCGGGAGCAGGTCGGATCCGGAAGTTGCCGATGCCGATAAAGTTGGCGATCCAACTACAGCCACCAACTTTTCGCCGTCGAACCTCTATGACCTACCGACTGAGCACCAAATGCACGAGCGAAAAATCGAATGGGACTTAGACCCGAGATGGGTGCAGAGCCCACTGTCGGCCCCGTCCCACGCGCTGCATGGACCATTTGAGATTGATAACGCTAAGACGGGCAAGCCGTTCGACGCGGGAGGATTGGGGCATGTCGCCGGTACAATCGGCGGATTTATCTCGGTTATTACCGCCAGCGATGCAAAGGACCGGGTCTCGGGTGGATTGAGCGTTCTGGAGAACACGCTAGGTTTGGCGTCCATGGCCGCGAAGGCGGGAAGCCGTGCGCCGGTTTCGGTCCTCGCGGCAAGGCTCGGCGCCGTCAGCACCCTGCTGAATGTCGCTTCACAATGGTGGGACGCGATCGCTGGTGGAGGCGCCGCTATTCAAGCGGGGGTAGAAGCCCGCGAAAAACAGGGCGAGCGCGATGGCTTCCTGCGGGGTTGGGCGGCTGGCCTCTTCCGGATGGATGAGCAATCGGTTGCGGCAAAGCTGAAGCTCCCTCCCGGATCCTCTTCGGGACTACTGCGTTCTCAGGCGCGGGCCGAGGAGGCATACCGCGAGGCCTACCGCGCCAGCATCTGGAGAGGCTATGACGCCGCGCAGCAGCTTCCGAATGACGTCGCTGTGGCGATCATCTCCGAAGTCGATCGTTACGCCACGGAGAAAGGCGTGTACCGCAGCCCTAACCGCGACGTCGAGATTGGGAAAGTCGATGGCGCCATTCGAGTCCTGCCCTTGCTGACAAACGATATGCGGTCCGGTACCTGGGCCGCTGCGAGCGAAGAACAGCCGACGCCCACGCCGGAACTAGGGGCGAACGCCGCCCAGTCTCTCGATGACGCGCTATTCCCAACGTCCACACCGGACGCAGGGGCGGACGCCGCCCAGTCTCTCGATGACGCGCTATTCCCAACGTCCACACCGGACGCAGGGGCGGACACCGCCCAGTCTCTCGATGACGCGCTATTCCCAACGTCCACACCGGACGCAGGGGCGGACACCGCCCAGTCTCTCGAT
>JBBSFW010000211.1:0-6479 GCA_038254805.1 Terriglobales bacterium | reverse complement strand
TGAGTTTCCGATCACCGGGATTGCCTGGGTCTCTCGGAAGCGGTACGCGCGCATCCCGCGTTTCAGGAGATCGGACGTGAGATCCGCTACCGCAAGGGAGCCCATGTCTGGCGTCCGGAAGATGCGGCGGACAGGCTTTACGTGCTTGAGCAGGGCCAGGTCGTCGAACTCCGCGGGCTCTCAGCGTCGAACAGGATAATAACCCGGGTGGTGACTCCGGGGCGAACCTTTCGGTTACCTGTGCTTCTGCGCGCCGAAAGGAGGCGTTCGAGGGTCAAGCGCCCGCGCCACTTCGGACGTCGTTGCCCTGGAAATAAGTTTGCCGGAGTCATCGCGAAGCTGCAGAGCGATGAGAATCTGCTCACAGAGATGTTCTTCCAGTTTTGCACCCGGCTTACGGAGGCCGAGCGGCGGCTGGAAGTCCTGACCTACCGTGGCGCTAAAGATCGTTTGGGTCATCTGCTGCTCGACCTTGGCCACTCGCGGGGCGCACCCGTGGACGAGACGGCCGATACCGTTCGCGTTCCGATGACCCACGATCAACTGGCCCAGATGTCGGCGATGAGCCGCTCGCACGTCACTGTCACGATGGTGTCGTTCCGCAAGGCCGGCCTGGTCCAGTACAGCCGGGATGAGCCGCTCGTCATCCGTCTGAGCGCTCTCCGGGAATATCTGAAGCGTTGATGAAAGTGCGGGCTCTTGAACGTCGGCCCGGTTATTCGGCCAGCGCCAGGTGGCCCGTTAAGACCTTTTCCGTAGGGGTCAAAACGAGATCCGTGGCAGGGACAATCCCAGGTTTTTTCTGTGGAGTTCCAGTCCACAATGCACCCGGGGTGAGGGCACACAGCAGAGCACTGGTGCAAGGCCCCGTCGCTGTCCCGATAGGCGGCGACCTTCTTGAGGCCGTCCCTCATCAGTGCGGATGAGCGCCTGATCGAGCTCGGGTTCGGGATTCCAGAGTGGCTGCGGCTCGTGCCTGCCGATTTCGAAGCGGGCGATTGCTGGTGGGAGCGGCTCAAGATCGCCGGCTTTGACGGCGATCAGCCAGCGGTCGTGGCATCTGCGGATTCCGGAAGCGGCCGAACGGGCGTGCTGCTGGCGCGGCTCGTCACGAACATCCAGATGATCCTACCGCCGGCCGACATCGTCGGCTTGTTGCAGGCGGGCGTGGGCAACTTGCTGCGACAGGCCGGGCTGGATTTGATGCGCCTGGAGCAGCACTAACCTCTGTTCCACGGGCGGTTAGAACGGACGCATCTTCCATTTGGCAAAGTGGAAACGCGGATTGGATAGGATTGGATTCGAAATTGCCGTTTTTCCGCAGCCTGCGAGAGCGTATAACCAAAAAAAAGGGAGATTGCAGCCATTGTTCCGACTGCAATCTCCCCTTTGGTCTTTTTATCAATTACTCCAGATACTTCAGTGTTTCCGTAATCAATTTCTGGGTGGCCACAAATGGATCGCCATGAACATCCGGCTCCATTGTAAAATAGCCTTTGAAGAAGCTTTCCTCGGCGATTGCGAACATCTTCGCTAAATCCACCGTGTAGATTTTCCCTGTGCCTTCGTTGAGGATGGCATCCTTGACGTGACAAACATTGAACACATGCCGGAACATCGCCCGCACGGCCCGTTCGTTTCGCGCGGCGTCGTTGCTGGGGGGCAGGGAATTACCCATATCCGGGAGTGCGCGTAGATACGGGCTGTTGACCTTCTCAATCACACTCACCAGAAAGAACGGATCCTCGGTAACCGGGGCGTCGTTCTCCAGGTTGACCACGATGTTTTTCTTGTGCCCGTATTCCGCCATCGCTCCCAGGCTTTGGGCGGCGAGGTTCACATCGGCGGGATAATTGCTGGCACGGCGGACGTGCTGGCGGACGCTCGGCGCGCCGAGTTGCACCGCGATATCGATCCACTCTTTACCCTTGCTGACGGCCTTCTCGCGAACGGCGGCATCGGGGTCGAAGAAGTTACCGCCGCCAAGCCCCAGGTCGACAATATGCGAACCGGCTTTGGCAACCGCGGAACCAAAATCAGCAATGTACTGCGAGGTGACTTCTTTAAAGTGACTGGCCAGCGGGTTAATATTGCGGATCCCGAAGCGGTCCCGGATGACACCCGGAAACTGCTTCAGATCCATGGTGGCCATGGTTCCAGTGAGGAGCGAACGGAAGGGCCAGGAAGTTGCGCTCAAGCGCTCGCGCGGCTTGCGCGGGAAAGTGAGATGCGGGCCGGCGGCAGCCCCCAGTAAAACAGGGGCTGCCGTGGCGTAGAGAAAACCGCGTCGTGTAAAGGTGTTCGACATGGACTTACCAGATCAACTTCAGAGCAAACTGCAGTTGCCGGTTGAACACGGTACCTGTGATATTGCCGGTGCCAATCTTGGCCTGACCGATGCCCGCGCCAATGCCAACCGCAAGCAAAATTGTTGCGCTGAGCCTGTAACTCATCATGGACAGCTTCTGCATAGGGGTCTAATTACTCTTTTCCGCGCCAGGAGCAAGCGTCCTGACGACTTAACCGATACTGTTTGGTGTTCAATTGCAGTTCGACCCGCGCCTTTGGCGCTAGATTCCAGAAAAGGCCCAGTGGACTTTCGGACTATCAGTTGCGTCGGGATCGTGAGGGTCTGCGCGGGCATGCCCGGCGTCTTGATTCTACGGAGAATAAAATCCGCCAGATGTTTGCCGAGTTCGCCGGGGAACTCTCTAACGCTAGTCACCGCGGGATGCAACAGCTGTCCCACGGTGTCACTAAACCCCGCCACGCTGATGTCGGCGGGAATGGCCACAGCCGATTAGCGCAGCGCCTCGTACACTCCGCAAGCGATTTGATCGTTGCCCGCGAACACCGCACTGAGGGGTTCACGGCACGACAACAACGACCGCATCGCCAGGTAACCCAACTGGCGGTCATCCTAATGAATCTCGCTGAAACGGGGCTTCAAGCCGGCGGCCAGCATAGCCGCGCGGTAACCTTCCGCGCAGCGCGCATACCAGGGCATCTCCAGATCGCCGAAAAACCAGATATCGCGGTGCCCTTCCGCGATCAGATTGGCGGTGAGGTCCCGGGCGCCCTGAATGCCGTCTGAATACACGGTGTCGAAGGCAGTTGGATCCCAATTCCCCACGACGTTGTTTCCCAGCACCGACAAGGGAATCCCGCGCTCGCGCAAGGCCGTCAGCATATTGACTGAGTTGGTGCCGCCCAGGATCACCGCGCGCACAGCACTCTGGCGGCCCAGAATCTGCGGCAGAGGCAATTCGCGGGCGGGCGTATTGGGTGCGTACTGGCAGGCGAGGAACAACAGTTCCCCAGTGCTGGGAGGCACAGTAGGCCTCGGCGCCCACCAGGATGCGCGCATGGAAGTTGTTGAGAATATCGCGGTTGGCCAGCATGAATGCAATGGTCCGCGACCGTTCGTTGAGCTTTTCACTCAGGTCGATGCCCGCTTGCTGGGCGGCTTTCAGGATCTTGTCCCGAAGCGCCGGGGCCACCGTGGCATTGCCGCGGGCTACGCGCGAAACGGTCGCTGGACTGACCTTGGCGAGCCGGGCAACGCTCTGGTACGTGGCTTTGACCTTTTTCACTCTGAACGTTTAGTTAAACATGCTGAAATAAGGGTGGCAAGAATTATTTCTCGGACGCGCGCCGGCTCTCGCAGAAGCTGGCACACGAATCTAGCGCGTGTCGGTCATCAAAACTTTATCCCCGAATGGAATGAGTGCGTTATGAGCGCAGCGCCACTTTGGTCACTTACGTGACTTTGGATGGCAAGGGCAAAGCCGTGACGGAGGTTCTGGTCTTGGGAATGCTGCGGACGCCGGGTGGACAGGGTCGAAAAACCAGGGGCGCGTTTCTTAGAAAGCGATGACCAGCGTTACAGGGGTGAGCAATTGCTGCTGGACGGCTAGCTCCGGCGTGGTTACTGGCTCGCGTTTGGTGCCGACGAAGCGTTCCAGATAGAGATAGATCAGGGGCGTGATGTAGAGGGTCAGGACCTGCGATACCACCAGTCCGCCGACTACCGCGCGGCCTAACCCCGGACTACTGGATTCGCGGAGACCATGCAATGGCTGAAGGCGAGACGATGCTCGTGGCTGGGGAGGCGGGCGGGAATATAGACGGCGAGTCGTGGCGGACACCGGCGGAACTTCCTCATAGTTATCGCTTCAACTGGATGTAGACTGATAAACACTTAGCAGCCTGTGGTTAAAGCCCTAAAAAAGTCCTGGCCCTGAAAACATTTCCACTTTAAAATGTGGTTATGGGGATGGGCACACGCAAAGACCGGCAGCGGCAGGAGCAGCTTTGGGTGACGCATACCGAACTGGTCAGCGGGCCGGGGCATCCTTTCTATAAACGGCTGAACCGTTTGCTGGACGCGGAGGAGTTCGACGAGTTCTGCGAAGCGGAGTGCGCACGGTTCTACGCGGATAACAACGGACGTCCTTCGCTGACGCCGGGCACTTATTTCCGGCTGATGCTGGTGGGGTACTTCGAAGGGATCGATTCAGAGCGGGGTATCGCTTGGCGGGTCGCCGATTCGCTGGGTCTGCGGCAGTATCTGGGATATGGGCTGGACGAAGCGACGCCGGATCATTCCACCCTCTCGCGTACCAGACGGCTGATCGACGTGGAGACGCACCGAAAAGTATTTTTCTGGGTTCTGGGTCTGCTGGCGGACCGTGCACTGGTCAAAGGCAAGATGGTGGGCATCGACGGCACAACGCTGGAAGCCAATGCGGCGATGCGGTCGATCGTGCGGCGCGACAACGGAGCCAGCTACGAAGAGTTCCTGAAAAGTCTGGCGGCGGAATCGGGAATCGCGACACCGACGCGGGAAGATCTGGCGCGGCTGGACCGCAAGCGGAAGAAGAAGGGCGCCAACAACGAGTGGTTCCATCCGCATGATGTGGACGCGCGCATCACGAAGATGAAGGACGGCAGCACTCATCTGGCCCACAAAGCCGAACATGCGGTGGATATGGAAACCGGAGCGGTGCTGGCCGTGACACTGCAGCCTGCCGATCGGGGAGACACGACAACGATCGTGGAAACGCTGGCGCAAGCAGGCGAGCATGTCGCGGACCTGATTGCCAGAGAAGCAGCGGAGCCGGAACCTGCAGTCAACCTGGCCGGCATCGAAGAGGTGGTGGGCGACAAGGGTTATCACAGCGGCCCGGCGCTGGTGAAGATGAAAGCAGCCGGAGTCCGCACTTACATTCCCGAGAAGAAGCAAAATGGCAAGCGGCACTGGATCGGAAAGAAGGGCGAACAACAGGCCGTCTATGCCAACCGGCAGCGGGTCTCAGGCAATCATGGTAAGAGCCTGCTGCGCAAAAGAGGCGAACTGATCGAGCGGAGCTTTGCGCATTGTTATGAAACCGGGGCGATGAGGCGAACTCATCTCAGGGGTCACGAGAATATTCTAAAACGGCAGCTGATTCATGTTGGCGCGTTCAATCTGAGTCTGATTTTCCGGGCTTTGCTCGGTGCCGGGACACCACGAGAGTTGAAAAACCGCCTCGCATTGCTTGTTTTCGTGCTCGAATGGCTCCTTGCTGGCCTCCCGAAGCCCACACGCCCCTCAAACGCCCCCGTTCCCCGCGGACGGACCTTTCAGCCGCTCTATTGCTCCCTCCATCCGCCAAACTGCCCTCATCCAAAAAGACGGGGTTCAGCCACGGGCTGCTAGGCCCGTGGCCCTGACCAGCTTATACGTAAGCTTATAACGCTGGCGGCTGGGATCATCATCCACGGCTGCGACCAGGCCAACAACGTAGGTCTTAAATATCGCTTCGCCCAAATAAAGCAGTTCATCGAACTCAAGCGCGCCATTGTTCCGCGATTTTTCGGCGCGATTCCACATTAGCTCTACGGGTACGACGCTCAAAAAAGTCCTCCGGGGTGAAACGCCCATTTTCGCACCAAGCTGGCACCAGAGGACTGTTGGCAGATCGGAAATCCGTCGGCAGGGCTGAGCCGATTAGTCCCGTCCACTCTGCTGGGGCCTTCGGACTGGAGGGGGCGTGAGGCGGACGGCCTGATCTGCACAATCGAGGCTCCGACGGTGTTCCCAAGGGAAGGCGATAAAAATCAACAACCTCCAAGCCTCACAACCTTGGTGGGATATCGTCCTTGGCGTCAGTTGCTTTACCTTGGTTCAGAGCAATCCCTTTAAAATGTTCAGCGGCAACTGTCGCTGTCGCAACACAACGTGCTCTACCCCCGCAGCTTAAAGCAGATCAGGCTGTCCCCTGTACGTGGCCCCCTGTACGTGGCCCTGTACCCCTGTACCTGGCTCTGTCTTTTAGGGAATCGCCAAACCCTTATTAATGGCAAGAACTTACTTGACTCACACGAAAATGGTAGAATTTTGGCATGCTGGTCCACTTTTTCGGCCTTCTTTCTCAATCATTTGGGAAAATGCCATCGCTGGTCGGTTCCAATTGGGGCGGTGTTTTCTTCACGTT
>JBBSFW010000210.1:0-6543 GCA_038254805.1 Terriglobales bacterium | reverse complement strand
TTTCCAAAGATCCCAAGCGCAAAGTGAACGACGTCAGAGTGGATATCGAAAAGCAAAGATGAATTATCCTCGTCGGCGTTTCCTCGGATCATCCCTTCTCGTTTTTGGCAGCACCCTAATGGACGCGCTCACAACTCCACTCTGGCGTTGGAGACGCAGCCTGGCCCTGCAGTCGACGGCCGCCTCGAAACAAACCTCCCCGGTGCAGTTCGTGGACGTAGCCCGCGAGGCCGGGCTGAATGTCCCCAATGTCTGGGGCGCCGCCGAGCACAAGAGCTACATTATTGAGGCTAAGGGAAGCGGAATCGCATTCTTTGATTACGACAATGACGGCTGGCTCGATATCTATCTGACCAACGGAACGCGCCTGGGCGAGAAGTGGCCCAAAGGAAAAGCTCCAACCACGCAGCTTTTCAAGAACAATCGCGACGGCACATTTGCTAACGTCACCGAAAAATCTGGACTCGCCCGCACGGGTTGGCAGACGGGCGTCTGCGTCGGCGACTACGATAACGACGGCTGGGACGACCTGTTCTGTTGTTGCTGGGGACACAACATTTTATTTCACAACAATGGGGACGGCACCTTTACCGATGTCACGCGCAAGGCGGGTGTTTACAACGAGGAGGTCCGGTGGGGTGCAGGCTGTACTTTTCTAGACTACGACCGCGACGGCCAGCTGGACCTTTTCGTTTGCAATTACATCAAACTCGATTTGGCCCAGACTCCTTCGCCGAGCGGACCTGCTGTTTGCCAATGGAAAGGAATCCCGGTAATGTGTGGACCGCGCGGTCTTCCCGGCGACACGAATGTTCTCTATCACAATAATGGAGACGGCACTTTTGCCGACATCTCAGAGAAGGCTGGAATCCTGAAACCCGGCCCTCGCTACTCCATCACCGCAGTGTCCTACGACTTTGACAATGACGGCTGGCCCGACATTTACGTTGCCGTGGATTCAGAACCCAGCATCCTGCTCCGCAACAACCACGACGGCACCTTCACCGATATCGCGGTGATGGCTGGCTGCGCCTACAGCGAGGATGGACACGAGCAGGCGGGTATGGGCGTGGGCGTCGGCGATTACGATTGTGACGGATGGTTCGACATCTTCAAGACGAACTTTTCGGACGACACTTGCAACTTGTATCACAACAATGGCGACGGGACCTTCAGTGACGTGACCTTCGCGTCCGGCATCGGAGTCAATAGCCGGTACGTCGGCTGGGGTTGCGGGTTTATTGATTACGACAATGACGGCTGGCCGGATATTTTGCAGATCAATGGGCACGTTTATCCGGAAATTGACAAGCACGAAGTCGGCCAGACTTACAAAAGCCAGCGATTGGTGTACAGAAACATGGCCAACCGGCAGTTCAAAGATGTGTCATCTGGAATGGGACCCGGCATTACTGAGCGTTTCTCTAGTCGCGGCGCGGCATTTGGAGATTACGACAATGATGGCAACATGGATGTGTTGGTACTGAACATGAATGACCTGCCGTCACTTTTACGCAACAACGGCGGCAATAGGCAGAATTGGATCAAGATCAAGCTGATCGGAACAAAATGCAACCGCACCGCAATTGGCGCCCGTGTGCGCGTGGTCACCGGTGATCACACGCAGATGGATGAGGTCCATAGCGGATCAAGCGTCATGTCGCAGGGCGACTTGCGCCTGCACTTCGGCTTGGGGAAATCCCAAACCGCGGATCTCATCGAAGTCAAATGGCCGACTACGCAGAAGATCGAACGATTCACCCAAGTAAAGGCGAACCAGATACTCACCATTCGCGAAGGCGGTGGCATTCTGCCGGCGGCAGGAGCCGACCACAAACAGTCGAGTGTCGGAGCAAGCCGGTCACAGCCAACACAAAAGGGGCGGTAAACAGCCAAATCGGCAACCCTCAGAAGCGCCCATCAGCTGCTAAAGACATTGGTGTTCAGGAACTCATTGTGGAATTTGCCCTCGGGATCTAACCTCCTGCTGAGCGCAATAAACTCCGGCAATTTTTCGTAAATGGAGTGTAGTTGCGCCGGCGAAGTCGTGAACAGCTTTCCCCAGTGTGGCCTGGCATTAAATGGAGCTAGTTCTTTCTCGATCACCGGAAGCAACTTACTGACTGCAGGCCAGTCCTGTTTCCAGGTAAAGTGAATCGTGACGCAGGGTCGCTTGTAACAGGGGCTCAACCAGAAGTTGTCCGCGGCAACGGTGCGGATTTCAGAGATCATCAGATGCGGGCTGACCTGGTCGCGCAGCCGCTCAATCGCCAGAATTGCTTCCAGCGCGTGCTCACGAGAGTTCTATTGGATGGGAGCAATCCCCGCCATGCTGTTTTTGGGGCTTTTCATGATGCCGATCTATTACCGCAGCGGCACGCGGAGTGTTCCGGAGTTCTTGAAGCTTCGTTTTAACGAGGCGACGCGCGTTCTCAATGCCATCTCCTTTGCCGTCATGATGGTTCTGGTATCGGGAATCAGCCTGTACGCGATGGCTATCATCATGCGGTCGTTCCTTGGATGGAGTTTCGGGTCTAGTGTTATCGTCGCTGCTGCCTTCGTTCTTGCGTACGTTGTTCTCGGCGGACTTACGGCGACCATCTATAACGAGGTACTCCAATTTGCCTTGATTGTTCTAGGCCTCGCACCGCTGGCGTTCTTTGTGCTCAAGGACTTCCACGGCATCGCTGGGCTAAGAGCGGCGCTTCCTTCAGGGCTTAGCCATACATGGATAGGGCTGAACGCTGTGCAACATAGCTGTCGGACGTGTGGCGACGGTGGCTGCGACCATTCTAAGCATTGGAACGGCTTACATCGTGCTGCGCTTCAACAGCTTGATGGACTATGTGCAGTTGCTTTTCTCCTTCTTCAATGCTCCATTGTTTGCCACCTTTCTGCCGGGAATGTTTACGAAGTGGGCAACGCCAAAAGGCGGATTTTGGGGCCTGCTTCTGGGCACCACGGCTTCTGTGCTGCATCGCATCGCTTACAGTGCTCACTTCCTTCCTTACGGAAGCGACATGTCCGCAAGCTTTTATGGAGCGATGGTGGGCTGGGGCGTCTGCTTCATCGTCACAGTCGTGGTGAGCCTGATAACAGAAAGGAAGCCGATTGCAGAGTTACACGGGCTCGTTTACGTACGGCAGCCTCGAGCAACCGGAGGGCGGAACACCCTTCTAGGCCAATGGGGGCTTGCGGCTGCGATTCTGGCCGTTTGTATCGCCCTCAATTGGGGGTTCCGGTGAACAACTTATCTAGACAATCGAAAGGAAAAAATGATGGCACTCCGAGTCCTCTTGTTGCTCGTAATATCGACCCTGTCCTTACCCGTTGCCTCACGGGGTAGTACGTTTCATCAACGCGAGATTGGGCGAGTGGGAGAAAAGGCAAGGTTTGTGGCCATCAAGGCGCAAGGAAAGTGGGGCTTGGCGGTGATGGGCGCCGGCATGGCTTCCGTTTTACAGCCCGAGCCAGTTGCTTTCGAGTTCTACAAAGTGCCGGATTCGATCTGCCACCAGTCATCTGGCTACGATCGTTTTGAGACTTCCTCTGGAAGGGCGTTGGGCATCGCTCATGTGGCCGGTCCGGAAAAAACACGCTTTACGGTCGAAGACCGGTGGAGTATTGAGGGAACAGAAATAAGACTCTCTCGCAAGGTAACGGTAGCAGGCACCGCGAACTATGGGTTTCTCACTTCCATCACCTTTTCGCATCCTGACGCGCATCCTCGATCCCAGGTGGACTACTTTGCACCAGGCATGATCTATGGAAGCCCGGATCATCTTTCGGCAGCAGCCATTGGCGGCCGCGCTACATATGGTGCAGAAGGTCATGGTGAAGTTCAAATTCGTGAAGACCGGTTGCCAGCTCCTCTGCTTGGGGTTCATTTTCCCGATGGCTCTGCGCTCACCGTGTTAGATCCAGCCCCTAATGGAAAGACGACGAAAGCCGACTCGCACGATACCGGCGTACAGACAATGGTGGACGAGCGGTTTCAGTTCGGGGCTCTGGGTGTGCATCTGGCCAGTGGCCACCATGAGCAGGGTTTCTGGTTCCCCGGCACCGAGGGAGAAGTCACTTACAGAGGCAACACTTATCCTGATGGGCAGTTACGTATGTGGCGCCGCCGGTATCATCCCGTCCAGAACGGACTGCTGCACCAATATCGTGTTCAATTCCGGTTCTCACGCGGAGAGAACTTTCCGGCCTACTACCGTGACGCCTGGCGATGGGCCTATGAGAATCTGAAGCCGCCAGTTACGTGGCAAGATTTATCGCTCATCCAGAGAAGCATTGTCGACGTTCTCGCCAGCCAGGTTGAAGTTAGTGGCGACCGTGCAGGTATCCCCAATTTTGTATCCTCAGCTCCGGGCGGAGAGTCGCCTACGACTCAGCCTGCCATTCTGGGGTTCACTGGAAAGAATCTGGAGGCAGCGGAGTTTTTGCTGGCGGACGCACAAGTTGACCGGGACGTCACACGTGCAGCCCGCGATCGCGATTTGGGTCTGGCAATCTTCAAGTCCTTCGTGCGACTGCGAATGAATCCTCCCGTAGGAGAGGGCTTTGACATAAAGACGGGAGAGCCAGAGCTCGCGATTCCGCGTGATCATCGGGTTTACCTGCGCTCGTTCGGTGATGATATGAAAGCAACGTTGCGCGCCTATCGGCGGGAGAAACTTCATGGAAGTCCCCACTCTGATTGGCTGGCGTGGACCCGGCAGTTTGGGGACTGGCTATTGACCCAGCAGCAGAGCGAAGGCGGATTTCCGCGAGCCTGGGCTCCAGGAACCGGCCAGGTCGCGGACGCTTCTCCTGCGTCCAGCTACAACCCTGTTCCTTTCCTGGTACTTCTTAGTCAGGAAAGTGAAGACTCTCGATATCTCAAGTCCGCCGAGCGCGCCGGCGAGTTCGCGTGGACGCATGGACAATCAGATGGTCAGTTTGTCGGAGGAACCATCGATAATCCTGACGTGTTAGACAAAGAGGCCGGCACGCTTTCGACCGAGGCGTATCTGGCCCTGTTTCAAGCTACTAAGGACTCCAAATGGCTCGACCGCGCGCGCGTGGCAGCTGACTACGCGGAGACATATATCTACCTTTGGAACGTACCCATGCCTGCCGATGAGGACGATGCATCGCTGCATTGGAAGAAGGACGTGCCAACGTATGGAACTCAACTCATCGCAACCGGTCACACGCTCGTGGATGACTACATGTCTTTCGATGTGGATGAATACGCTCGTCTGGCCAGTTGGACCGGTGATCAACATTACTTGGCGATTGCAACACTTGTGCTTCACGACACCAAGAACATGACCGCGATTCCTGGGCGTTCATATGATTTAAAGGGGCCAGGGTGGCAGCAGGAGCATTGGAGCTTTGCGCCAGTTCGCGGATTTGGCCTACACCGGTTATGGTTGCCGTGGGTGGCTACCAGTCAACTGAAGGGCATTTTTGGACTAAGGGACTTCGACCCGAAGATCTATCGCCAACTCTCCGTGCCAAACAAACAAAGGGGCAACTAGATGCTTGGCTCGATCCGTTATTTTATGCTTTGTACTTTGTTCTTGGCTGCCTATACCTGCCGGCACGAGGCCCGTGCGCTTGAATCCTCAAACCCCGTGTTGCCGCCCGAGCCCGTTACACGCCAGGAGGTACTCGGCGAGATCGACATCAAAAATGAATCGGGTGCAGAACTTCCTCCGAAAGCAGCATCTCGCCGGCATTCTCCTGACCCGGGTGAACAACTTCTCGTGGATTACGGCCGGAATTGCTGATAACGAAATTGTTATTACCAGCGAAGTTGGAGCCGCTTCGTTGCTGAGAGTAGATCACCGGGTGTCTGACTACTTTCACCATACACCCACGGATCTTCAATTGAGGAAGTATGCCATCGTTAATGTATGTGCTCGCCGCTGGGGACTGGTAGCGTCTGTGGCGCGGTTCGTACACTTCGGTCCGCTCGATCCCGACCTCAAGCGCAAGCTGCAGGCGGCGATGAAGATTAGCGCTGAGTATCAAGCGCACTCAAAACCAGGGTTAGTGGCGGCCAAATGATCGATATGGCTAAGCAGTGGTACATGGATGAGGGGTTTGCGGGGGACTGGCGGGCCCATCACCAGGGTGGCGCAATTGGCTATGCCGAACGCGAATGGGTTGCCGTTCCAGGATCGAAGGAGCCAATTTTCGAGCACCAGGCTTTTGCCTGGAACCCAATCATCCGGGGGACACTTTCTTTCGACACGATCCTTCTTTACATGGATCACGTGGAGAATCTTACCCATACCACGGATTGGCCCTCCGTTCCGATCGTGATTGACAGCCGGACTTATCAGATGCCGGATATTTTGATTCGCTGAGAAAGAAGAGCAGAGATGAATCGTTCTCAGGTGCTCGAGAGCATTCGAGCTTGGGGCATCGTTCCCGCAGTGCGAGTCGAAACAAAAGCACAGGTTCTTTGTGCCCTCAAGTCTCTTCGCGAGGGGGGGATCCAGATCGCCGAAATAGCCATGAGCATGGTCGGCGCGGCGCCACTGCTGGACG
>JBBSFW010000209.1:0-6559 GCA_038254805.1 Terriglobales bacterium | reverse complement strand
TGCACTCTATCCGGGAACCATCGCACCCGTAAAGCCATCTTCGAGTTCGACAAGCTGGTCCGCAGCATCTATACACTGCGCTATCTGCGCGATCCACAACTTCAGCGAAACGTCCATCGTTCCCAGAACCGCATTGAGGCCTATCATCAGTTGCGCTCCACCGCTCGCGCAGGTCAGCGGCACAAAGGAACTGATCGGACGCACAGACATCGACGTAGCGATCGGCAACAAGTGCGGACGCCTGGTCGCCAATACCGTCATCGCCTACAACAGCGCTCCATCAGCCAGATTGAAACTGGTTCAAGCAAATTAAGCGCGACCGATCACCTCAAACCTTCAACCAGAAACAGCTCATCGAGAAGCTTCCATTGGGTATACGCATACGACTTCCCGTCCGGAGTCAGGCGAATGCCCCGAGGGTCGGCGGCAATGCCGATGTTCCCTACCGAGTCCGCAGGTGCGAGTTCCTTCCACAGCTCACGCTCACCGGTGCGCAAATCCAGACGGAAGATCTGGACGGTTAAATCTCCGGGCCCACGTAAGTACAAAAACCGTCCATCCGCGCTCCATTGTAGTAATTCGTCCCCGGCCAGAGAACCGCGTGCGGGAATTAAGTCTTGACCCTCGGACGAGCACAGATACAGTTCTCGGGTGGGACCCTGTGCCGCGAGACGCTTACCGTCCGGAGATACGAGCATCGCGAGAATCCCATCACCGGCTATTTGGCGGGGAGTGCCACCCTGCACGTCCTGGATATATGAACGCGGGATGCGGGCCGCCTCCGCGGCTATTAGTATTCGCCGGTTGTCTGGAAACCAAGTTGCTGCCAGGTAATCTGTGATCGGCCCTCGTGGAAGTGTTCTCTGTTCCCCGGCCCCGGTTGGCAGCAACACCAGTTGCGAAGGTGTTGCCGGTTGCACGGCCAGGGCCCACTTTCCATCTGGTGACAATGCTAGCGCTTTCCCGTCACCTAGCCGGATGGCATCGCCCCTGCAGTCGTACGCAAATACACGGTGTGCTTACCTTCGGTGCCCTTGCCCCATTCGTAAAAAAGCAAGGCCTTTCCGTCACTCGATAGATCCGACACCGTTGACCAGTCGAACCAGGAGAGGTCGCGCTCCTGCTTCCCGCTGGACGAGACGTATACCATGCGGCTACGGGCAGTGTACCGGTCCGCTAAGACTCGACCTTCAAGCGAGATGTCAACGATGTTCAGCCCTTAACGCCAGCGGCACTGCATCAAGAGCGTGCGGATTCGGAGTGATGAATGTGAGCACCGCGGTACAGACCGCGCAAAGCTTGCTCGCTTTCGCGCCGGATTCCGGAATCGAGTTCTGCTACCGCTGTTGTACACGGGGCCGGATTGCGAGTGTAAACCTGACGCAAATCCGAAACTTCGGCTCTGGTTAACAAGATGGAGAAAGTCGCTCCGGCGAAATTCTCCATTCGAGAGTTAGGATCTGTGTACGTCTTGGGGAGCCAAATATTCCGACTAAGTAGCTTGGTGCTTTTGGTTAACTGAGCAGCCGCCTGACTAAGCGAAAAATGGCCAATACTGTGGGCCGATGCGTCTCCAGCCTTGTGCTCATTGCTCGCTTCCTATGTGTTTTTGGTAGCTATCGACCCACTTGGTACGTATTTCCGCTTGCGCGTCCTTAAGATCAATGTCACCCCGGCATACTGCCGCGTGGAGCCAGTTTTCTAGGTTGTCTTTGGCGTGGGCACCAAAACCTTCATATGGTTGGATCCATAGATTCTTCATCGCATTGGAGCCTCCCAGTTCGATTGAGACTAGGTGATCTACCTCGCATCCCTCTGGGCCGGAGCAAATGCCTTGTCGTGGCTCCACTCCGTAGGCTTTGTAAACCGCGCGCTTGGTTACACTTGAAACGTGCCGGGCGCCTGTAGAGTATCCAGGTTTGCAAATGATTCGCGCCTTCGTGGTCGCTATTGCGCCTGGTGTGATCTTGGCGTCAGGCAACAGGGCATCGAGTGGCTTCTCCGCGCTGTAGCACCCCACCGCAATCCGATCATTAAAAGGGTTTTCATTGACGCACCTCCGGCATTGGCACCGGCGTCAACATCCTCGGTCCAATCTCTTTCGCCCCGTGCATCTTGCTCGCGTAGACCTTCCACTGCATCCCCTGCCCCGGCTGTAGCAGCACCGTATCCACCGGTCCCCACTGCCCCGCCAGCGCATTTGAGGACGGCGGGATCTTACGGTTAAAAAAGTCGCCTAGCTTCCCGGCCCCGTATGTCACTTCAAAGATTGCAGCGACTGCCTGTGCCGTTAGTCTGATCCCGCCCAGTGGAGTCGCGATGCCCGTTAAGACTCCCGCTATCTCCGCTGCGCGAGCCAGTTTGCCATAGCGGCTCATACCCTGCTTGGTTGCGAAGATGTCGGCCACGTCGGCTGGCGACACCGGATGAAGCTCTATGAAATCTAAAGCGAATCCGACGAAAGATATGAATTGCGGACTGGTGCTCATATTCTCAGCGAGGCACGTCCAGCGTCCAAGCTCCTGCGCCGCCAATGATCCAGCTTTGGCAACTGACATTGAGGTTGGCGTACAGCCAGCCCGAACGACGCCACGCCCTCCCGCCGTGCCAGGTGGGTCGACAGTGGCAACGGGAAACGTGGCCGTTCTGTCGAATTGCGCTGCGAGCGGCAGTGCGAGCGTGAACGCTAGAAAAGCAGTAAGCTTCACGTTTTTACCTCGTGTTTCGCGGCTCTGGTTGGCCGGTTCCTTTCCTTGTGGAAGTAGTTTTGGACCGCCTGCTTCGCTTGCTCCGCCGTTGCGTTGTTAAGCGTGATGTACGCACCGGGAGCGTCACTGCCCCATGCGCGACCAAACCAGTTGTAGTCACGCCCATGTTCGACAATGGCGTACCACAGAGAGCCGCTGTGGCCAGTGGTGCGGCTATAGATCCATCGCTGTTGTTGGTCCCATGCCCATCGCCATTGGACGGCTCTAATTGCGCTGCCGGCGGTGCAACTTACCGGATGAATATGAGCGTCATAGATAGTGACGATTCCCTCAACCGGCGCGCTATCCACCGGATAGTACACCTGCCGGAGTGTAGGCCGCGCCTTGGCCACCGCTATGTTGCATGAGCACAACTCCAGACTGGTGCCGAGAAAGCATCCTTTCAGATTAAACATTTCTGCCTCCTGAGATAAAAACGCCCGAACCCACAGGGCCGCTGAGGGGAGATGCCAAAGCCCCCCAACGAACCCGCAGCCCGGGTCCCACGTGAATCCTCAAGCGACTTCAGTGTAGCTTTGGAATTGCTGGAACAGGCGTGTGCAGAAAAGGGGAGTTATGGCGTAAGCTGTTAATTCACAAAGGGTTACAGCTCGATAAATTTATTTCAGAAACTTGTGACTGTAAAAGGTTGCTTCGGTTGGCGGCGAGAATAGGGACCGCAAATGTCCAGGCTGCTCGCTCGTTAAAATGCCCCATGCTGGCCCACAAACGCGCCACGTTGTATTGCTCGGAGTTCGCCGGACGTCAGGGGCGTCTCCCTGGGCGTCTCCCCTTTCCCGGGCGACAGGAGCGAATGGTCGGCAACTGCATCGCTCGCGAACCTCCTTTCTAGTGACGTGACGGACCGGTCACGTCATTGAATGAGTGAGCAAGAGTTCACAACCCGCGCACGATGATGTCGAATAAGTCAGCGCCGTGAACAACGGACATCGCACGAATCTTTTCGGCCTGCGCTTCGAGCGAGACGCCTTGTTCGGCCTGCTTATCGGTCGAAACACGCGCGTATCCAATAGTCCGCATGACAGTGAGTCTACGGGTTTCACCGGGATAAGCAAGTTCCTATTTGGAAGTAACTCTGATCGAAGGTTGCCCCCGCTTCGGTTCGTAGCGCCATGAAGGCTAATTTGAGCGAAATGAGGCTAAATCGTCGTGAAACCCCACCCAAACCCGGACTTTTGTCGCTTTTCGCGGTCAAAATCATCGATTTTGAAGCACTGTTGCGGAGGGCATCGAACGGTGTCCGGACTGATCAAAAATGATGCCGCAAGGAGCATCGAAGGGCAGCCGCGCTGTAGGTAACTGGGGTAATCTCATGTAGTTGTCGACGATTACGCCAGAGTGCGCTTCCACAGACATTCCCCGCGATCTCGCCGGGAATCGCTATTCAAGGGTGGAACCAATCTGGCGGGTTCGACCCTTTTTATGTCCCGACAAAAGCAAGGCGGGCCCGGGCCGTGATGCCGACTGTTGAAAGAAAGCTTTTCTACTTCCGCTCTTCTTATCTGCAACATGGAAGCATCCAGGGGCGTGATGGTCTCGCTCGGTAGGTTGGGTTCGCTCTTCAGATTCTCGTTTCGGCGTTGCTCTGGCGTCCGGCGAACCGGGCGCGCTGGATGAAGAGCCCTTCAGCCGCGCTTTGAGCGCTTGTTCCTTGGGAGAGGCAGAGCTGCTCCCCAGCCACGCCAGAACGCGATGCACGGGCACTGTGTGCTTTGTGGCGGGCGTACTGACGTGGACCTCGATATCTCCGACCGGGCTCTCTGGGACGAAGCCTTGCTCATCGAGAACGCGAAGAGCGAGCGCGGCGGCTTCAAACAGTGTTTCCGCCGTGACGGTGATCTCGTTCCGGCATCCGTGCGAATCGGTTACGACTTACTTGGCACTGACGGACTGCCACGTGGGATAGGGTAGCACGGGTGTTCGCCTTTACTTCGCTTCACGTCGGCCGCTTGTAGCGGAACAAAGGTGCGCGTCAATGATCTTCGTGGCCACCTCGGACTCTGGAACTCTGTACGTGCCAGACTCGATGGCAAGCTGTAGCTCTTCCAGCCGCTGGGAACGAACGTCACTGTCTGTCGCGATAGCCTTGATCTTTCCTTCGCAGTCCACTGCTGATAAGACTTGGTACGGAGGAAAAGGTTCTCGCTATATTTGGCTTTTCCGACACAACGGCTTGACCGGCGACTGGACAAGCGGCTTACCACAACCGATATTCGTGCACCGGCCGTTGTGGCTGAGAGCCAGAGCTCGGTTACAATGCGGGCAGAACGGGGTCGGCATGAATGCGTCCTCGAAGCTAGATCTCTTGTGCAATTATGCAAGCGAATCACAGCGACTGTCGAGAGAGCTTCGTACTACTCCCGGACCGAATACAACAAAAAGGGGCCGCCGAAGCGGACCCAAGGTTCTCGATTTCTCTCAACTGTGAAGTGCGCCTTCGGGCGCGAGATTCTCAACTTCAGGCGCGGGCAATTCGTCCTCTGGAGAGTTGCTCGAACAGGTACAAAAGGCGCATGGGATCACTCAGAACATTCAGGAGGGCACACTCCCGAATGTTGGGTTTTCGGTTGCATCCTTCCGGCCGAAGCTGAGTTTTCGGATGTGAGGGTCGGCCAGGACTAGGGCACCGCAGAGTTCATTATGGGAGCAAAGGAGGTCGGAGTCTCTCAAGAGTCGGGGGCATCTTGCTCGGATGCGGTCTTGTTGATCCGCTTGCCGTCGGGGCGTCTTCGCTCATTCAACACTTCGAGCGCGTTTATAGCCTGGTCGATGAGCTCTCGCTCACTTCTGAGTTCGGCAATAGCTTTGTAAATGTCCATTTGCGGAACGGGCGCTGGGAAGTGGAGCAGGCGCGATGGTTCTGAGCTGCGGTGAAGTGGGCCCCCGTACGGTTGGACGTGGGTTCTCGGCATCTCGACGCAACTTCTTTGTGGATGATACACATCCGAGAATGTTCCTGTTCGGCGGCAATGTTCTCATAAGCGGCCCGCTATATTGGAACGCGGGTCGCGCCTGTTCAAGAACTGAACGCTGGAAGCGCGTAACGTCTGGTGTGGTGCCAGTCTCGCATTGGAGGTTATACTCCGCTACCGCCCAGTAGTAATGCTCGGTGGCGTGGCGGTTTCAGCCCCGCCGAGAGCTTTGCGGGCCTGGATCGGCGTAACCGGGCGCAATAGCAACGGTACCCGCTATCGGCCCGCTAGGGAAATGGTGTAACCGACTCAAACAAAAAGTCCGCCTAAGCCTGACCAGAAGCCTAAGCGGACGCTGTTGTTCTTGTGAAAGAAACTGCGCTGGTGTAGTGCAGGCGACGCTGGGAGGCTCTCAGTTTTTATGGCTTCTCTTTTTTGATCGTGGTCGATTCCTTCGTCGTTGTTGTTTGAGGGGCGACCGGGGAGCCGTCAGGATTCGGTGGTGCTGGATCCGACACCTTGGTTTCCTTGGTATTCATGACCGTAGTACGTTCGGACGTTGGAGCCGGGGCGGAGGGCGTGCTCGGCGTAGCGGCCACCGGGGTCTGTTGGCAGGCTACCAAGATAAGGCTGATGGCTGCGAGGGCTAGAACTGGAAGGTTCTTGAAGACGATGGGCTGGGTCAAAGTTTAAGAATCCTCATTTGGGTGTTGGGACTGAGTTACTCGAAGGTAGTGAGATAGCACGCGGAAGTTCTCAAGCCAAACAACAGCCCCTGGACCCTTCAGGTTCCGCCCACCTTCGGGCCACTTCCTTTCCATTTCGGAGCACCTGATCAATCCCAATACCCGCAAGATAAGAGCCGTCCTCATCTCGAAT
>JBBSFW010000208.1:0-6628 GCA_038254805.1 Terriglobales bacterium | reverse complement strand
GCCTGCCAGGCAGAGCGGGCATCTCGCCCGCCGATTCGTCGGATTACGGCGCCACGAAATAGTTTTTTCACGCTCACAACGACGCGAATGCTGAGCTCCCTGAGGGAGCCAGGCAACCCTGCTCAGCTTGGCGAAGTTGCACGCACCACCAAACGAAAGGACTAGTCATCATGTCAACAAACACCATCCGGCTTCATCGTGTCATCCGCGCCACGCCCGAGAAGATCTACCGGGCGTTTCTCGATGCGGATGCCAAGGTCAAATGGCTTCCGCCGAACGGATTCACCGGCAAGGTGCACCATCTGGAGGCGAAAGTCGGCGGCACCTTCAAAATGTCGTTCACCAACTTCACCACTGGGTCGAGTCATTCCTTTGGTGGAGAATATCGCGAGCTGACGCCACACGAATGCATCCGCTACACCGACAAATTTGACGACCCAAATTTGCCCGGCGAAATGGAGACGACGATTAACCTGAAGAAGGTCTCTTGTGGCACGGAATTGAGCATCGTGCAGGAAGGGGTGCCCGCGGCCATTCCTCGGAGGCTTGCTATCTCGGATGGCAAGAGTCACTCATCCTCCTGGCGAAGCTCGTCGAGGCTGAGATTTTAGACTAACAATGGAGGTGTGTCTTAACTTCGGCTGACTGCAGAGTCGATGCGCGATAAGGGATTTCTGCCGTAACGCAGCCCGCCGCGGCGGGCCCGCCACGGCGAGTAAACTGAGGCCGGCCTTTCCCGTAACCCGTAACGCAACGGGAAGGCGAGGCCGGGCTTTCCCGTAACGGATTCGAAGAAACGGCTGGGCTTTCAAATGCGAGCGCAACGGCCGGGCTCTCCAATGCGAAGCAACGGCCGGGCTTCCATTCGAGCTCACGCGAAAGGAACGTTTCGCCCGGGGCGATTTGCGTAGGAACGGTAATCGCCGGCTGACCTTGCAATTCTGACAAACTGACCTCAACCTTCTACTTTTAAGCGTTACGATCGCGAGTGATGGGAATGTAAACTGTGGCTTCGGATCCCGAGAGCGAAGGTGCTGGAGACTCAGGCGAAAACCCGCCGCGGCACGTCGACCTCTCGATCAATTTGGTTGCGGCGCTCGGAAAGTTTCTAGTCCAACTTCAACACCTGGCCGACTTCGTCTCGATCGGAGTTACTGGAGTCGGCAAAGTTGAGGAGGCCGATTACGAACGAACTCCGTTCGCTCATTCCTATCAAATTGCAGGAGAACACCGGGTTCCCTATCCTCAGATCAAGGAGGAGTTCACGACTTGGTGTATCAAGAACAGTTTCACCGAGGCGGTGGACATCCTCAGCATCTTCTTGGAGGAATGTCGACTGATAGCGGCTCTCTACACGCTTAGCGGCGGCGCCATATCAGGAGAGCAGTGGAATCAGGCGGTATTTGGCGAGCGCAGCGGTTTCCACAAACTCTCGTTTCCAGCCAAGATTGAGCGCCTGCGGACAAAGTATGGCGTGCATTCTGGTTTCGAGGAGTTTGTTCTCAGCTTGAACGGTGCGCGGCGCTGCATGATCCATCGACTTGGAGTCGTAGGGCCAGAGGACACGAAGGGAGCAGACTACCTGTCGGTTAAGTGGCAGAAGATCGAATTTTACACGCGCGACAAGGTTACCGGAGAGGAGACTTCTGTAGCTCTGCAAAAGCCGACGGAGCACGAGTCGGAACTGATCCTGCGGGTTGGCCCGACGGAGCAACAATTTCGCCTACAGGAACGGATCAAGTTGTCGCCGACGGAACTATTCCAAACGATCCACACCTTCTACCGGTTCGCCGTGGAACTGCTCAAGGCTCTAGAGCGGATGGCTCCGCCGGGGGCTAATCCGTGATTCTTGCAGTGTCAGGCAGGAAGATTCTAGAGCTGACCCCGCTACCCTCGGCCCCCAGTCTGAATCGACGCACGCGTAAAGACGGATATAATCAAAGAAAATGATCGAAGTCGTCTGTAATATCCTCGGAGCCAAAATACACTGGCATGTCGACGCTTCTCAATCCTCAAAGCCGGAGGATGTGATAAAACTAGTTTTTACAACGGCAGCTTTTTCGACGTTCTCAGAAAGAGAAGCCTATGAAACAGTCAGGGCAAGCCTGCGTCGTGAGAATGTTTCTTGGGTCGAGCCCGCTCCAGGCGCATGGCGTCTGCACTTAGAGGGCCTAGCCGCTTTCGCCGACCAAATCCAGACGATTCCATGGCTAGATGGCACCGTAACATTGAAACCAGAATTCAAATCTGCAGTGCTATCACCCGACTCTCCCAAAGTGGGTGAAGGTAGATTCACGTTTTACATATCGCCTGAGACAACCTTGAAATTTTCGGAACGAACCCCAGGAACGGAGAATACGATGCGAAGCATGTCTTCGTGAGCTATAGTCATGTTGATAACAAATGGCGTGAACGTGTTCGAGTGCATCTCCGTCCGCTAGAAAAGCAGGGAATCTTGGAACTATTCGACGACTCCAAGATTGATCCTGGCGACCAATGGCACGAGGAAATCGTCGCTGCGTTGGACCGGGCTAAGGTGGCGATCCTGCTTGTCAGCGCCGACTTCATTGCCTCCGATTTCATAGCAGAAGATGAACTGCCACCGCTGTTAAAAAAGGCGGAATCGGGAGGCGCGACGATCATACCGGTAATTGTTAGCCCGTGTGGATTTCGTAGAGAAAAAAGGTTATCTCGCTATCAGAGCGTAAACAAGCCCGAAGAACCACTAGAAGGCTTAACTTACAGCGAAAGTGAGCAAGTCCTCGCAAAGCTCGCTGACGCAGTCGAAAATGCCTTGCAACATCCAGACGTTGAGAGGCGCGACCGAACCTTAAGAGAAACGCCGGCACACAGTGCGCCGAAAACAGACCTTCAAAGCGAATCAGCAAAGGAGTTGTTGCAGTTGATCGAAAGTGAACCGGATAGTGACAAAAGGGGGCTGACGGAAATTCTCGACTCGCCTGAACCAGGCCAAACATTCTTTCTTCCCGGGTTACGCGACGGTGGGTCTCCTTTTAAGATGAAATCTCGCCTCTTTAGAGAGGGAGTTTCGGAGCTGGTTTCGCGGGAATGGTTGTATCCTCCAGAAGACACTGGAGAGACCCGCCTCTACGAGTTTAAACCGCTTTGATCGGCGGCGTGATCCGACGTTGCAATCGTGCTCACCGCTTCGGAAAACCCCCCGAACCCATACCATTTTCGCCCAGCACATCTCCTGGATGATGGCAGGATTTATCTTCAACAGAGATTCGGAAGTCCAAAGCTAACCGATGCGCGCTCTCCAATTATGAAACTTTCGTTCCCCTCAATGTTACCTCCAAAACTTTCTTTTTAAGAAGGGTAGTTAGTCCACCAGTGACTGTGATCGCTTCTATCTCTGACCTATCCAGCACCAAAATCCTTTGGCCGTTACGCGCCGCCATCGCTATTTCGTAGTGCGCTTCGGTTAAGGTTCCCGGGTCGCCTGTAATGCCGTTGGAGGCGATTAAAATTCCATCGCGGCAGCACCGCCCCCGCATTGAGTTAGCAAAGTAAACCACCTCATGCCCAGGCACTTTCTGTCCCCAGTTCTTACATTCAGCCAAGAATGGTGCATCCAAAAAATACAGTCCTTTGGACCGCCGTTCATTCCAGAAAATGACATCGATTTCTTCCGTGCACGCCGTGTTCATCACATTTCGCCCAGCAACGGAAACACCAGACAACGATTCGAATAGCATACATGTAGCGGATTCCAGCATGGCTCCACGCTCCGGCGAATTCGTAGCTGCGTCGGCATCCAGTAGGAGCCTTCGGATCTTACCATAAGGAAACCGAGCCATCTCAATTTCAGCCGTGAACAGCTTGGTTTCGAAAGCGAATGATCTCCTCGCCCAATCCTTTGTTCCATAGAAGCGAAACTAATTCTTCGGCGGAGAACCTTACCACCATTGGTATCGATGGCGTGAATCGGGGCAGGTCTGGGGGACCCTCCTCCAAGGTAATCAAGACACCGCACTGCGATTTCATGGCACTGAGATAGTGAATAAGTTGAGCGGATTGTTCCTGCCAAGAATATGCGTCGACCCTAGTCTTTATTTCAGCGAGGATCGGGTTGGAAATAACGCGAGAAACGTCATCCAACCAAAATGCGAGATCTACTCCCCGGTCCCTCTGTTCGTACTCGAGTGCTACTGGAATTCCCGCTCTTCCTAACAGAGTCCCGACAAATTTCTCGAATACTCGTCCTCGGTCTTTAGAAGTAAGCTCTCGGATTGTTTGTAGCTCGGAGACGGCCTCCTCTTTGTTGAATTGGCCTTCTGGAACTCGTTCTAGCCGTACTGAAGAATCTAGGCGCTCCTCTCCGGCTGTTTGAGGCGCAGACTTTCTTCGAATAGCCTCCTGCGTTGCGCGTTCCAAATTGTGCAGCAGAGGGCGCACCGCTACCCTAATGGTGTCTGGCTTCGTGAGTGAGATGCGGCCAAATGGCCAGTCCGCAAGATCGATGGGAACCACGACTTCTGGCTCGGCGAGAATCATTGTGGGCTTTCCGGCTCCAATCGCCATTCCCAATTCATAAAGGTTTGATGAATTGTTGTAATCATTAGCCAAGACGACACAGACGAAGTCAGTTCGCTTCAGCTCATCCTTGAGTGCGGCGGTAATTGATTTTCCAGGCCGCAGCGAATCAAGGCGACGAACGCGGATACCTAATTCGTCAATAACTTCGACTAGTTTTCCAACATCACATCCGAATGGAGCGGAAATGAAACATTTGCGAAATCTTTGCTTGTCCTTTCGCCTTGCAATTAGAGATGACATAAAGATCGTGGACTTCGGGAATCGCGCACAAATCCATCATTACCTAAAAGTCCGACGCTTCCGCAAGCGGATAAAGGTAGAGAAGGGGTCGATTCCTGAAATATTCGTGGACGAAAAGTTGCGGCATACTTATACAACCGCCGCCTCCTCTCCTCGAGGACTTCGGGCGGCATTCTAAAAAGCTGAAAACGGAAAGGCTGAAAAGCTGAAATCAAAATCCTAAACCTGCGCGGTGTAGTGTTCACCGAAAATTGTGACGCCGAAGATGAGGGCCCGCCAGGGCGGGTAAACTGTGAGCAGGCCGATGTAGCTCGGCACCGCCACCTGCGCACATGCGTGGCGGGGATAATTGGGATCAACTCTTGAATTTTGCGGAGTTCGGCAGGTCACTCGTATTTGGCGCGCGGCGCTTCGAGCCGTGGCATCTCTTTCGCGGACATCTTCTTCGTGGTGGTAACGCTGCCGCGCGCTGATGATGTCCGCCCGGCCGCGGTAGCCCACGACTTTCTTCGGCGCGGCGCGATCCGCTACGGGTAGACGAAACTCTGTTTGACCCGACAGCCGGGACGGCTGTGTTGCGTTTAGTCGATGTTATAGACCTCGACCAAGCCAACGCCCGTGGTCTCGTTCTTTCCCCGAACGATGGCGGTGTAACCATTCGCCGGCAAGGTCGCGATGATAACCGATTCCCGGTCATCGCCTGGCGCAAAACCGCTGGCTTCGATCTCCGTCTCCTGGGTTTCTTTCCAGTCGTCATTCGAAGCGAGGATGGATCCGTCCGGATTGTGAATCTCCAAAACGGGATCTTGTAGCGCACCCGCGAGGCCAACTGCGTCCAGTGACGGACCAATTGCGCGCACGATCACTTGCGCCGAGCTGCCGACAATTAACCCGCCGATGAGCACGTTGTCTCCGGTATCGACAAAGCCCCGCGTCGAAATATTGGCCAGCTTTGAGTTCGCAGTCTGACCGAGATCGTAAGCTTCGATCAAACCGACGCCCATCCCGCCATTCTTTCCGCTCACGATGGCGGTATAGGAGCCTGGATCGAGATTTGCGATCAAAGCGGATTCACGATCATCGGTAGGCTGGAGTCCGGTCGCTTCAATCTCCGTCTGCTGCGAATCTTTCCAGTCGTCGTTCGTGATCACAGTCCCATCTGGCTCATACAGTTCGATGATAGGATCCACCAGCGCATCACTAATCCCAAATGAGATCAATGAAGGTCCAATCGCACGCAGAATAACCTCCTTGGGTTCGTCGCCGGTGATAATGAACCCGCCGATCAGGACGTTATCTTCAGTCAGGACCCGCAACCTGGTCGAGATGTTCAGCAGCTTCGCCGCGGGCGCCGCAGCGATGTGAATCGTGAGCACCTCACGATCGTAGCCATTCGAGTTAGTGGCATAAATTGATTGGACATAGTCGCCAACCTCCATCGGTGTGCCACTGATGATTCCCGTATCGGAATCGAAATCAAGGCCGGGGACAAAAGATGGGTCGAAGTAGAAGTACGATGGGTCATTCGTGGCTACGATTTGGTAGACAAAGGGTTGTCCCACGATACCGCTCACCTCGAGGTCGCTCGTGATGACGGGTAGGGGTGGGACGGGCAGGTTGCGCAAATAATCGGCCGGAAATTGCACGATGAAGCCTTCGTCAAGTCCCGCCGGATTCGTCGCGGAGCCATAGACCGTGTTACCATTCGCTGTCATGCCATGAACGTAAAAGTCGCTCCACCCGCTGATCGAACTTCCCAACCCCGCGTCCTTCAGGAGCTGTTCGAACTCAAAAAAGTATTTCCCCGCTGTGTTGACGATATAGCTAG
>JBBSFW010000207.1:0-6631 GCA_038254805.1 Terriglobales bacterium | reverse complement strand
GCACCGACCACCGGCGGATACACATCGATCTTCTGGTCATGCATAGCGTTCAACACTGCCCACGCAATCCACGCCACCCCGGAGAGCACCGCAGCAGACCCTGCTAGCCGGGCGAACTGCCGTTCATCTTCCGTCTGTACATTGGTTTGTATTTCCATGCGGGCAACACTGTATGCGCTGCTCACCAGCAAGTCAACGCGAGGCTAAATGGGCATCCTAGTTTGCGTTGTCACAACCCCGCACGAATGACTCAAGTGAACAAGGCAGTGAGTTCAAGCGAATGTCTTACGCAACCGCAGGGTCGGGAGTCTCTCGTACGCCAACGCCCGATAAGCCCTGACTGCGTCTTCAACGCGTCACTGGGTCTGATTTCACTTCCAACTGGTTCACTCAAACCCTTTACGTCGATGATGCGCCTGAAAAGGTAAAGCAATTCGTGACGATCGAAGCCGAGCGGGCCACTAAGCAGCCGTGAACGGATGTGGATGTGGAGGTTTCCGCGCTTTTAGGTGGAATATTTTAGGGAGGACAAAGGGAATGGAAGATTCGCAACCATTCCTACTCGCAATCGACGAACCTGACGGTCAGGCCGAAGTTGACTGGGTCCTCTGGCGTTCCATCCGGCTTTCCACCTTCCGGCTTACCGTCGAGCATGTTGCGCACTTCCGTGAACCATTCTAGTTCGGCGGCTGCTGGTTTGAGAGCTTTTTTGGCAATGTCTTTTAGGAGTTTCGGATCTGCGAGGATTGCGGACTCGAGAGCGTCAAGAATTGGCTTTTGTTTAGGGCGACCGCCAGGGTTTCCGCTCTGGCCTTTTTGCCAGGAACGAAGATTCTTCAGGCTTCGATTCACTGTTTTTTTCATTGTTCTCAGTGATTCCTGCCGATTTACTTCTTACAGCAGTGGTTCAAGTTCCGGCTACTTCCCATCGTCGCGATAGTGCGTGTCCGTGGTCATGTTTTGCAGAGCAACCGGCTCGTCGACGAATCGTGCGCGAGGGTGGGCCACGAACAGGTGCCGCGCGAGCGAGAGTTGTTCCAGGAACCTCCAGCGACAATAGCGGGGCGCTGAAGCAGTTGGAGGCGGGGCGCAAGGCGGAGGACGTGGCGCGGGAAGTGGGGGTATCGAAGCACACGATCTACGCCTGGAAAGCAAAGTGCGGGGGCATGGACGTGAGCCAGGCGCAGGAAGCGAAACAGTTGCGCGACGAGAACACGAAGCTGCGGAAGCTGGTAGGGGACCTGAGTCTGGACAAAGAAGCGTTGCATTCGGTGATTCGAAAAAACGGCTGGAGCTCGTAGCCTGGAAGGCGGCTGTCGAGCAAGTGCGCGAAGAGTATGCCTTCAGCCAGCGGCGGGCGTGCGAAGTGATGAGCGCGGACGGTAGCGAACCAGGAGTGGGCGCTGGATTTTGTGCACTATGCGGTGGAGTGCGGGCGGGCGATCCGGGTGCTGAGCGTGGTGGATGCCTACACGCGGAAATGTTTGGAAGCCGTGAATAAATGACAAACAGCAAGAAAGAAGATCCGCTAACTCGGTGCTGTAACAAGAGCGCCGTCCCCAAGTGGTGATGCACCGTAAAGCTCGCGGGCCTTGGTTTGTTCAACCTGACGATTGATTAAAACGACTGAGTTTCATGTACCGCTGAAGGTTATACGTGAGGGTGGCAAACATCACCTCGCATGCGACCTTGGATCTTGTGCGGCATCGGAACTGCCGCAAGCCACATTTGCTTTTGATCCAGGCGTGGGGGAACTCCGCCACGCGTGCACGTTGGCGATAGATTTCTTTTGCGCGAGCGGTGTTCATCGTTCATCAAACTTTCGAACTGGAACCTGGTCGTCAGAGACGGTGATCTTGCGCCCGGTTTGTTTCAGTTCGCTTTGTCCGCAACAAGCCTGCCGTGAAGGACACACATGGCATTCTTCTTTACGGGCTACATAAACACGGATTGTGCGGCCAGGCTGGTGGTCGATGTACTGAAATCGCAGGCGTTTGTTCTCCGGACATATCATCTGATCCGTCCTGACATCATGGGGGAACATTTCCGAGCGATAAGCGCCTCCTCCCTTGTGCTGGGGCCGCCGTAACCGACGCTGCCCGAAACTACCGAAGAATTCAATGCCCCTTTCGTGCATGGCGATCACGCTCTCATGGTTGGTGAAATCTCCATCTGCAACCACCTGGGTAGGGTACGAACCATACTGCTCTTAAAAACGATCCATCGCTTCCGCAGCTTCGTGCTCTCGTCGCGCAACTGTTTCGCTTCCTGCGCCTGGCTCACGTCCATGCCCCCGCACTTTGCTTTCCAGGCGTAGATCGTGTGCTTCGATACCCCCACTGCCCGCGCCACGTCCTCCGCCTTGCGCCCCGCCTCCCCCCGCGGGAGGTTCCAGTTCTGCGACCCCTAACCTCGGATACGGCAGCCACGGCACGTAACGGACATATACATCGCGTAGATTCTAGCGCCGCGAAAGCAGTGTCATGCACCGGCGTTCCTCCCTGAAGCCCACATCAATTGTCAGTACTCGCGCCTCAAGCTTTCGCAATGCCAAACAACGCTGGTGTGGGGCCCTGCAGCAGGATGGACCTCGTCTGACTGAATAGACTGTCGGATCATGCCAACTCTTCTGTTAAGAGTGCTTCCGGCCGAACATCGCTGTTTTGTAGCATAGAACGGGAGGCCCCGCCGTACCTCCGCTTGTTCCTTTAAACCTGCTGCGACTATTCTTGCGATCTATTTAGATCGACATGGAAGACCGCTTATGAATGTTCGGGGGGACGGACTCACTGTTGGGCTTTTTGCGGTCGGCTTGGACACGTATTGGGCGCAGTTTCAAGGGCTGAAGGAGCGCCTGCAAGACTACACGGGGCAGGTTGCTCGAAAGCTAGCGGCTCCCCACCTCCGCGTTGTCAATCTGGGACTGATTGATACCCCCGAAAAGGCGGTCGAAGCAGGCCACGAATTCCGTCGGGCAGACGTTGCCCTGATTTTTCTATACGTCGCTACCTACGCGCTTCCTTCGACAGTGCATCCAGTGGTTAGGCGGGCAAAGGTGCCTGTGATCATACTGAATCTTTCGCCAGCCGCGGCTATTGATTACAACTGGTTCAATCGTCTCGGAGATCGCACAAAAATGACCGGCGAATGGCTGGCCTACTGCCAGGCGTGTCCCGTTCCGGAAATCGCGAATGTCTTATACCGCTGCGGCATTCCCTTTTTCCAAGTCAGCGGAATGTTGCAAAACGATCCGGTTGCGTGGAACGAGATTGCAGAATGGACCGAAGCAGCGCGGGTTGCTGATGTCATGGAGCACAACCGACTGGGTCTGATGGGCCACTACTCCGGAGGAATGCTCGATATCTATTCAGATCTGACAATGCAGTACGCCCACTTCGGCGGGCACATGGAAATCATCGAGATAGAGGAGTTGGCAGCTTTGCGACGCGAAGTGCAGGACTCTGAGGTTAAGAGCCGCGTCGCGGACTTTAAAACTTCGATGGAAATACAGGATGATTGTGCCGAGGGAGAACTCGATCGAGCCGCCCGCACATCGGTTGCGCTGGACAACCTAGCAGAGCGGCATAAGCTCGGATCGCTCGCCTATTACCACCACGTAACTGGAAGTCCCGAACACGAGAACGTCGTCAGCTCCATGATTCTCGGCACCAGCCTTATGACGGCTCGAGGCGTTCCAGTTGCGAATGAATATGCGATCAAGAATGCGCAAGCCATGAAAATTATGGATTCCTTCGGTGCAGGGGGCTCATTCACCGAATATTACGCCGTGGATTACAAAGACGACGTCGTGCTAATGGGACATGATGGACCCGGTCATATAGCGATTGCCGAGGGGAAAGCCAAAGTACGGCCATTGAAGGCTTATCACGGAAAAGTTGGTTGCGGTCTTTCGGTCGAGATGTCGGTGAGATGTGGCCCGGTAACTTTATTGTCGATAGCAGAACGTACGGACGGGAAATTGAAACTGCTCGTGGCGGAAAGCGAGTCGGTGCCGCGACCGATTCTTGAAATCGGTAATACGAACAGTCGCTACCGTTTCTCAATTGGCGCAAGAAATTTCATGAATGACTGGAACGGGCAAGGTCCGGCACACCACTGCGCAGTAGGCGTCGGCCATATTGCTGGGAAGCTTAAGAAACTCAGTGCGTTGTTGGATATGGAATGCATCCAGATTTGCTGAGTGGTGTGGCCTCATGGCAAGCGGGCGAAATCGTTCTCCTGCTCTCTTCAAAGAGAGTGCCAGCCCCCGCGGCCTGCTTTTGCGCGCCTGCGAACGATTTCGGAAGTCCCACTGGCTGAGCAAGCCGGGTGCTGTCAGATCGGACGAAAGGCAATGTGATGCGGACTGAAGGCACTTCGATGTTCCCAGGGGAACGAAGCAATTCTCCGGGTGTGTCAATGCCGCTCTCGTTCATTATTTAGTATTTGAAAAAGCATCTTTTACTACGGGGCAATGTTATGACATCTCCGGGGGCCGGGCAACTTACTGATCACGAGAACAACACGTATCTTTTCCGCAAGTGACCAACATGAGGATTTACGGAGCAGGGGCTCAAACGAGGGTAGCGGTATGAGGCTAAAGGACAGAGTCGCGATCATTACCGGCGCAAGCACGGGGATCGGAAGAGCGACAGCTGTTCTTCTGAGTGAAGAGGGCGCGAACGTCGTCATCGCCGACATAGATTGTGCGGGCGGAAGGAAGGTTGCGTCGGAGATCGCTCGCAACGGACGGCAATCCCTCTTCGTTAACGCTGATATTTCTAAGGAGCAAGACGCCAAGCGCATTAGTGACGAGACTGTAAAAACCTTCGGTCGGATCGACATTTTAGTCAACAATGCCGCAATCTTTGTCCTCAAGGGACTTGAAGCGACGGTGGAAGAATGGCAACGCTCGCTTACAGTCAATGTGATTGGCACTGCCCTTGTCAGTAAATACGCAGCTGGGCCCATGAAGGAAACTGGAGGGGGAGCTATAGTTATTATGGCATCGATTTCGAGCTGGATTGCTCAACCGAATTTCTTTGCTTACAGCGCCAGCAAGGCGGCCCTCGTTCAAATGACGCGCGCCATGGCAATGGACCTGGCTCCTTATCATATTCGCGTGAATTGCGTGTGCCCGGGGACAATCCTGACAGCGGCGTCTTATCGCCACATCGAAAACACTGGCATGACATTAGAGCAATTCGACACCCAAGAGGGAGCTAAAACGCTTCTCAGAAGAGCTGGTAAACCGCTGGAGGTAGCACACGCAGTCCTCTTCTTGGCGTCCGATGAAGCCTCTTATATCACTGGAACCCATTTGATGGTTGATGGCGGATATACCGCGATGTAGCGCACCCTCGGCTTCGATTTGATCGCGGCTAACGGCCCGACATGCTACATGACATACATCGCCGCCTCCGGTATTTGCATTCTCTCACCATGCCAGAGAGCGACGATATGCAACAATCAATTTGACCTTTTTTCGGAAAGCAACCGTGGCTAGTCTTAGTTGAAATATCGATGAGGTATTGTGGCCAAGACCGTTAGGTATCGAGTTCGAGTTCTAAAGATGGGGCAATGTCTAATCCCAGGCCCCGAGATTTATTGGATGGCGCATTGGGATGCTTGGGAAACGATTTACTTTTACATGGTTGTGATTCAAGCGAAGGAGTTCACTGCAATTATCAATACCGGCCCGCCAACAGATCTGACGGAACTGAATGAGTTTTGGCGCGGCTTTGCCGGCGCAAAATGCAAGATGATTCGCGGAGAGGATGAGCGACCAGAGCGGGCGCTGAAGAGTATCGGCGTCGATCCGCTTCAGGTTCAATACGTGTTTCTGACTCCGTTGCAAAGTTATGCTACAGCGAATGTTCCTCTGTTCGCAAACGCTACCTTTTGCATTTCGCGTAGGGGATGGATTGAGGACTTCCATGCCCCTTTGCGCGAGATCCACGTGCCCCGCCGTCTGAGAATGCCCGACAATGTCGTGCAACATCTGTGTGTCAAAGCTCCTGAGAAGGTACGGCTTCTGCCCGACGAAGAAACGGAAGTGGTGCCCGGCATTCGGACCTTTTGGGTCGGGGTACATCATCGATCATCCCTCGCGATCTGCCTCAACACTCGCAAGGGGACGGTGGTAGCAAGCGACGCATTCTTTAAGTACGAAAACGTCGAGGGAAACCATCCGCTGGGGATCGCAGAAAACCTAGACGAGTGCGAGAAGTCATACCAGAAGATTCGGAAAGCTGCCGACATTCTCTTGCCGCTCTACGATCCGTTAGTGATGAAGAGGCATCCCGGCGGAAAGATTGCCTGACGCATTCATGAGGTTCCCGAAAAGGTAGATGAAAAACCGCACTTTTATCGTGGCTTCGAAGTCTTTGCGCTGATATGGAAGTCCGCGGGGCCGTGAGTTTGGGCCGCTGCCTTCGCGCACGACATAGTATTGGTCAGCCGAAAGATTCTTTAGCCCCTCGACCAGACCGCTAGCAGGCTGCTGAAAAATTGATGGATTCGGTGTTTTTCTTTCTGTTTCATGGTTCGCGATGTCGAAGGTCTTGATTTGCGGTGTTTTTGTGAGCTCCCGGTCTAACTCTTATGCTCCTCGGGACACACGTTGGCTCCG
>JBBSFW010000206.1:0-6682 GCA_038254805.1 Terriglobales bacterium | reverse complement strand
AGTGTAGAGGGTGTGCGCAAGGCCACGAAAGCGACTTTGACGCAGCGGGTGCTTTCGGCATTTCATGAAATGGCCAGCCAAGGCACCACCACTGTGGAAGCGAAATCCGGCTACGGACTGACCACTGAAGCAGAGTTGAAGTCGCTCGCCGCCACGCGGGACGCCGCTAAACAGTGGCCGGGTACCGTGGTCGCGACCTTATTGGGAGCGCACGCTGTCCCCCGCGAATATCTTGACCGCTCACAAAAGTACGTTGAAATCGTCTGTAAAGAAATGGTTCCTCTCGTCGCCCGCCAGAAGCTGGCAACTTTTGTGGACGTCTTCTGCGATCGTGGAGCATTTTCCGTTGAGGACGCGGAACAGGTATTCAGGGCCGCGACGGAGCACGGGCTGCAGCTACGGGCCCATGTTTGTCAGCTCACGTCCTGCAATCTTTCTTCGCTGCTGGCCTTGGGCCCGGCATCGTTCGATCACATGGATTACGTGAGCGAACAGGATATTTTCGAACTATCGCGATCTTCTACGATCGCCACTCTGGTTCCCGGGGCCAATTACTTTTTAGGAACAGGTATGTATCCACCAGCCCGCAAGTTGATCGATTCAGGAGTGGCGGTCTCACTTGCCACCGACTTCAATCCGGGTACGTCGCCCACCACGAGCATGCCATTCATTCTGTCGCTGGCATGCACGCAAATGAAGATGTCGCCCGCGGAAGCCATCAGCGCTGCTACTATCAATGGGGCTTGGGCACTGCGTTTGCAGGAGCGCAAAGGCAGCATCGAAGCAGGCAAGGACGCTGACCTGGCAATATTCAACGGAACTGACTACCGTGAGATTCCGTACTGGATCTCAGGCAGTCATCTGTCTAGTGTCATCCTGGGTGGTCAGCAAGTTTCGCTTTCAAGTAAATGATGTTCGCTGAGGTTGGTTGTCCCGACACCAAATTAAAGTCCACTACTTTCAAAGAGGGAAATCATGAATCGAATTGTGCTCGTGAGTTTAATCTGTGCGATGACGTTGAGCTGCCTGCTTTCTGCTGCTGACGCGCAGCGTCTGCCGGACACCGCTCTCCCCGAGCACTACAAAGTTACGTTAGCCCCGAACTTTGAAAGCGACAGCTTTGCCGGCGATGAGACTATCGAGGTCAAAGTTCTGCAGCCTACATCTTCGATTACCCTCAACGCTGCCGAAATCAATTTTCAGGATGCCAGCATCACCAGCGGCAATCAGAGTCAGCAGGCGAAAGTTACCACTGATCCGGAAAAGGAAATGGCTACGCTGACGTGGCCCAGCCACTACCCGCCGGCCCGGCCAGCATCCACATTCGTTACACCGCAAACTTGAGTCAGCAGTTGCGGGGTTTTTATCTCGGCCACGCTGACAATCGCAAATACGCGGCTACCCAGTTCGAGGCCACCGATGCGCGCCGCGCGTTTCCATCGTTTGATGAACCGGGGATGAAGGCCACTTTCGAGATTAGTGCGGTTGTGAACAAGGGTGACATCGCCATTTCCAATACCAGGGTCGCGTCCGATTCGCCCGGACCGGGAGCAGGCAAGCACACTGTCCACTTTGCCACCACTCCAAAGATGTCCACTTATCTCGTCGCACTTATCGTGGGAAATTTCCGCGCCATCCGGGGAGAGCAGGACGGCATACCCATTCAAATTTTCGCCACCCCGGGCAAGGAAAAGATGGGAGCCTTCGCGCTGGAAGCGACCAAGAACATCATTTTGTTTTACAACACTTATTTCGGGATCAAATATCCCTTTGGCAAGTTGGATTTGATCGCGCTACCCGATTTTGAAGCCGGCGCCATGGAAAACACCGCCTGTATTACCTACCGCGAGGTGCTTCTCCTGCTGGGCGAACATCCTTCGGTCGAAGCTCAGCAGGATGTCGCGTCCGTCATCGCCCACGAGGTGGCACACCAGTGGTTTGGCGATCTGGTCACCATGAAATGGTGGGACGATATCTGGCTCAACGAAGGCTTTGCCACCTGGATGACGAGCAAGCCGGTGGACGCATGGAAACCCGAATGGCACATGGAATTGCACGACGTGCTCGGCACCGGCAACGCGTTAAGTGTGGACTCCCTGCGCACCACGCGTCCCATTCGACAGGCGGCTGAAACGCCGGCTCAAATTCAGGAGCTCTTCGATGGCATCGCTTACGGCAAGACCGCGGCCGTGCTCCGAATGCTAGAGTCGTACCTCGGCCGCCAGCCGTTCCGCGAAGGCATCAATGCTTATTTGAAACAACATCAATATGCCAACGCTACGGCCACCGATTTCTGGAACACACTCGCCGCCGTAACCCGGAAACCTGTGGATCGCATCATGCCCACCTTTGTTGACCAGCCGGGAGCGCCTCTGGTTACCGCTCAAACTCATTGTGTTGCAGGGAACACTCAGGTGTCCCTCAGCCAGCGGCGCTATTCTTACGACCGTGAATTGTTTAGCCGCGGCACCTCCGAGCTTTGGCAAATTCCTGTCTGCATGAAGCCCGCCCCCGCCAAACCCGGAGCCGCCTCTGTTCAGAAATGTGAACTGCTGACTACCAAGCAGGGCAGCTTCACCTTTGACGGTTGCGCTCCCTGGGTCTTCGCTAACGCCCATGCTGATGGCTATTACCGTTCGGCTTACGATTCTTCTGCCATTCGTGATATGGCGACGAATGTAGAGACCAATTTCACACCCGGAGAAAGGATTGCGCTGCTCAGAGACGAATGGGCTGCCGTGCGGGTAGGCAACCAGGAGATCGGCGACTTTATGGCGCTGGTGGAGGGCTTTCAACACGAAACCAACCTGGCAGTGCAGTCCGAGATTGGCAATCGCCTGAAATATATCCACGATCGCCTGGTGGATGCCGAAGCCCGCGACGAATATGAACGCTGGGTGCAGCGCTTTCTGCGTCCGGTGGCGCAACAACTGGGTTGGAACTCGGGCGCCAATGACAGTGACGAGCGCAAGCAGCTTCGCGCCAAGGTACTCTACACGCTTGGCTACGTCGGCCGTGACCAGCAAGTGCTCGCCGAAGCCAGCAGGCTCGCATCGCAAGCTCTGGATAATCCCAATTCGGTGGATTCCACGCTGGCGGGCACAGTGTTCGATCTAGCGCCCCTGGCTGGAGACGCCGCTCTTTACGACAAAATTCACGCCCATCTGAAGACCGCTGCGTCGCCCGAAGAGTTCTACCGATATCAAAGCGCGTTGGGCAAATTTACCCAGCCCGAATTGCTACAACGAACTTTGGACTATGCTCTCACCCCGGAAGTACGTAGCCAGGATGCCCTGTTCGTTATCTCCGAGGTCATGTCAAATCCGGCCGGAACAAAACTCGCTTGGAAGTTTGTGCAGAGTCACTGGTCGGAAATCGAAAAGATTGGCGGAGCTTTTTCGGGCGGCAGAATGGTAGACGCCAGTGCTGCATTTTGCGATCCTCAATCCCGGCAAGAAGTGCAGCAATTCTTCGCCGAACATAAAATTCAGTCAGCCGAGCGCTCCTTGCAACAAACCCTGGAGACCATTGACTACTGTGTGGATCTGAAGTCACGTGAGTCAACCAAGTTGGCGGGATGGTTGCGGCAACGCGGCGGAACTTCAGCCGGAGGAAAGTAATGCTGTTGCGCAGTGCAGCTGAGATTTAGCGTCCGCGGCCCATCGCCTTGACCCGCCTTGAGATCTCGTCTTGGCTGCGTTGAGGCTTTCTGGGTGCGTTGCTATAATCGAGGCGTTTCGATATTTCCCATCATTGCGGCGTATTTTGCCGCGATTCCGCCACACTGACGGCGATTTGCAGCCAACCGGTGCGCCCGTTTCGGCAGAGTGGCCAGGTAGCTCAGTCGGTAGAGCGCAGCCCTGAAAAGGCTGGCGTCGGCGGTTCGATTCCGTCCCTGGCCACCACTAATTACACACTTCTGATCCGGGATTAACTTTCAGTCGCCGGTCACTTCATAAACAGGACCTTTCTCGGTTATTTGCATGTGCTGATGAATGGCTGCCATTTGGCGGTGTCCACTGGGATACTCCGGCACTCTCAAATTGAGAAAGGCAAGCGATCTTCATATTTTGAAAGGGCTTTGGTGGACCCTCATTTGCGCGTATTCCATAATTACCTGGCACCGACTGTTCCGATTTCATAAACAAGCGTTGACACTGCCCTAAAAACGGGGCACAATGTGGATTCGCTTCAGGTGTTTCTGGCGCGAAACTGTACAGTTTACGGGGGTCGCGAGCCACGATGCGGTCTAGGGTTTTCCCGGTTGTCTGTACAGTCTTTGCGATGTTGACAACCGCCTTTGGTGACCGCGGAGCACGCTTCCTTGGAGTACCTACCTATACGGCTAGTAACAGCCTTTAAGTAATCGCAGCGGACTTTAACAACGACGGCTTAACCGACATAGCGGGGGCGTCAGCAGCCTCGAGCCTCGTAACCATACTTCTGAATAACGGCGACGGAAGTTTTCGCTCAGCACCGACCACATTCATCAGCGCAAGTGGAGTATTGGCGTCGGGGGCAGCGGTCGCTGCTGATCTGAACCGCGATGGAAACACAGACCTCATTCTTGTCCAACAGAATGGTAGTCGAGTCGCAGTATTGCTGGGAAACGGCGATGGCACCTTGCGTTCTGAGACGGACTATTCGGTGGGATCACAGTTGGTATGGGCAGCACTGGGTGATTTCAGGGGCGACGGTAAACTCGATCTGGTTCTGGGGGACTTGACCGGTCCCATATGGATTATGCTCGGAAATGGCGAAGGCAGTTTCGGCTCAGCAACTCCGGGAGCGCCGAATGCACAACTGTCACAGCCAACATCGTTTTGCGTTGGAGATTTCAATAGGGACGGGAAACAAGACATAGTTTCGCTTGCGGCGGATCCAACGGTAAAGATCTTGACGGGCAATGGAGATGGGACATTCGCATCGCCTATCACGATCGCCAATTTGTTAGGCAGAGGCGCAAGTTTCATTGTTTCGGCGGATTTCAACGGTGACGGTAAGCTCGATTTAGCGGTGTCCGAACTAAACGGGATAGATATCATGCTGGGCACGGGCAGCGGCACGTTCTCCGCGCCGAAAATACTTAATACATGCAGCCAGAGTGGAGCTCTTGTAGTCGCGGAGCTCAACGGCGATGGCAAGACGGACCTTGTCGAAACAAATCCCGGCGCAAATACAGTGGTGGTGCTCCTCGGGTCTGGCGACGGTTCGTTTCAGCCAGTAAACTCGCAACCCACGGTGGGTGGTCGACCGTCCTTGCTTGCTGCAGCCGATTTCAATCATGACGGCCACGTTGATATCGTGGCTGCGGACCAAAACGAGCAGGATGGGACCGTCTCCGTTCTGCTTGGAATGGGATCGACGTTCAGCGCGCCGCCGGCACTGAGGGTCGGAGCCTATCCGCACAGTCTTAAGTTGGGCGATCTCAATGGCGACCATAAACTCGATTTAGTGGTCGCGAACAGTCTCGATAACACGATTAATGTATTTCTCGGTAACGGTGATGGCACATTCCAAAACGCCGGAATTATCACCGGCCTCGTAAGTCCAGAGTCGGTCGCCTTGTCTGACCTGAACAGGGACGGCAAGTTGGATCTTGTCATTGCCGCGGCGGGCACGAACAGCATCGCTGTGCTTATGGGTAAGGGGAACGGTGGCTTTGGCCCACCTGCTTTATTTGCTGCTGGTGCATTTCCCAAAGCGCTAGGCCTTGGCGACCTGAACAGCGATGGGAACACTGATATTGCCGTCGCAGATGAAAATACCACCGGAGTGACAATCCTTTTGGGCAACGGGGATGGCACATTTGGAACCGGAACATTTGTAGACGTAGGGGGCCAGCCAGTCGCTCTGACCATTGGCGACATAAATGGTGATGGCCATCCCGATCTCGTCATTGCCGACAATTTTGCGAGCAAGGTCCACATGCTACTTGGAAAGGGCGATGGCAAGTTCAATATTCCAGTTTCTTTGGACACGGCAGCCGGGCCTAAAGCGGTGGCTATTCTCGACCTGAACAGAGACGGAGCCGCGGACATTGTGAGTGCAAATGGTGGGGAATCGTTCGTCGCCAATACCGCGACGGTCACATCCTTGCTCAACCTTGAAGGTTCAGCCGTCAACGGTTCGGCTACTGGAAGCACCCAGCAGGTAACAGTGACAGCGAGCGTCGCCCCCACAGTTAGGGCAGTTACACAAGTTGTACCTACCGGATCCGTGTTGTTCGAGACCGGTTCCATCATTTTGGGAACGGCTACGCTTGACAGGTCGGGACGTGCGTCCGCCCACTAAGTTCAATTCCCAAAGGAACAACATCTATCGTCGCTTGTTTTCTGGCAACAATAGTTTTGTGGCTTCCACTTCAGCTCCTATCCAACTGAGGCCGGATTTCAGCATCGCAGCAAATTCCACTTCGATAAGTATTAATCGGGGCCAAACAGCCTCCATTGCATTGCAGATCGCACCTGTGAATGGATCGACTCAGGATGTGAACCTTAGTTGCGGAGGGGCACCCCCAGGGACTGCATGTTCAGTGTCCCCCGCCTCGGTGACGCTGAACGGGGATTCGGCCGCTACTGCCACCGTAACGGTTTCGGCCGCTGCGTCGGGAGCAGGGTTCGTCCTTCCTCGGGTGCTGGGCTCGGGCACTAGTTTGTGTTGGATAATCGAGTGTTCGGTT
>JBBSFW010000205.1:0-6685 GCA_038254805.1 Terriglobales bacterium | reverse complement strand
GTTGCAACCATGCAGGACAACAACGTGCATAGGATCTACACCTTCAACACCAATGATTACAAAGTGTTTTCCGACCTGACTGTTCTCGCTCCAGTCGCAACCTCCTGATGTCCACCACAGCGTCCGCTCTCGTCAGCAAAGTCTGGAACTACTGCAACCTTCTGCGCGACGACGGTGTCTCCTACGGCGATTACGTCGAGCAGCTCACCTATCTGCTCTTCCTTAAGATGGATTACGAGCGCACCCGTCCGCCTCACAACAAGAAATCCTCCATCCCGGAAGAGTACAACTGGGCCAGCCTAATCGGAATCGACGGCATCCCGCTCGAGCAGCACTACCGCGCGACACTGGAGAATCTGGGGAAAGAGCCGGGCATCCTCGGCATCATCTTCCGCAAAGCCCAGAACAAAATCCAAAACCCCGCCCACCTCCGCCGCCTCATCGTCGATCTTATCGACAAAGAGCCGTGGAGCGCTCTTTCGTCCGACGTCAAGGGCGACATCTATGAAGGCCTGCTCGAAAAGAATGCCCAGGACACCAAGTCCGGGGCCGGCCAGTACTTCACGCCGCGCGTACTCATCGACGCCATCGTAGAGCGTGCGAGCCGAGCTTATACGCCGCACCCTTGACCGGGTCGAAACCGCCATAGCTGGTACGTAAAAACCCGTTGTTTTCGTGAGCCAAGCCCTTTTTCGCGGCATTGTTCAGCGCTACGGAAGTAGCATAGTCAAACGCACTGGCCGCCCCCAATACCCCCACGGAACTCCAGAACAACTTGTGATGTTGATACTCAGTCGTGATGATGGCTTGTGCGGGCTGATGCAGCGCCTGAGTCGCTTGCCCGAACGCACAAGCACACGCACACGTCCAGCCGAATACGATTTTGAATCGCATTGATGTCTCCTCTAAGATGAATTGATTTGGAATGCCGGCCAAATTCAGCCGATTCCAACTCGATTATCTTGGGAGGGCTTCGTCTACCAACACACCGGGTTTTCGATTCGCCCGGAACTCCAAGCAAATAGGCGAGAAAATAAATTACGAATTTCTGTGAACGGTGTCGGTACAGCGAACAGCCTCGCTGTCCGCGTCACGAAATTAACCGGCCGCGCCGATGGCAGCTCCTGCCCCGACAGCCCTCACAAACAGTTTCGAAACTGAACGCGCGAACCCGGGTGGTGGTTCTGCAAGCCGATATGGCCCTTCAATGGTATTTCCCCTGGCGGAGATCGTCGCTCAACTGCAGCAAGGCATGAAACAGCTGGGTACAACTACTCAGTCAAGGCGCGTATGGAGGCTGCTTACAGCTGCACTGATTTTGGAGAAGCCAAGGTGGCCTTGCAGCGTCTGCAAAGGGAGCTAGAGCAACGCAATCCCAGTGCTGCCGCCAGTCTGGCGCGAAGGACTGGAGGAGACGCTCAGCATCCATAAGTTGAGGATGGCCCCGCTGCTCCGACGCACCTTCCGCAGTACCAATCCGATTAACTTGAATTGTTGACCCTACCTCGAGACTTGAAAGTAAAACAGCCGGAGTGGCTTGATAGTCTATGAGGAGAGTCCTGCAACTTTCAACGGAATTTCGGACAACCTCTCTCGCGTTAACAACAAAATCATACCTCAATCTCCCACCCTTTCATCTACTTAACCCAAACCTTCTCTCGCCGCTGTTCGGCCTCCAGCTAAACTCAAACCGGAATCAGCCCTCTCATCGTCAGGGCCAATTTGCAGTAACGGGACGCTCGCGCCACTCGTAGCAATATGTTCTGGTCCGGAAGCGTCGCAGTTCTTTGAAATCCGAATATCGCCTCCTCCGCCGGAGGCAAAACTCACCGCAGCCGCGCTCTGCCCGCTGATTCCGCGCTCTGCTTGCTGATTCAATGTTGCGGCGCATGTTTCCAACATAAGCGCCGCGATCCGATCCACCCGCGCCCATCTCTTTCAGCCTAAAAGAACGTCGCGAAAACGACACACTGCAACTTATGCGCCTATGCGCCGCACGCTTGCCCCACTCCCCTCGCGAACCTGTGCTCTCCCCTTTCAACCAATCTGGCGCTACAATCGAACCAGAATGTTCCAGATCATTCGTAGCTCCCCCGTTTACGATGTCGTCATCATCGGCTCGGGCGCGGGCGGTGGCACGGCTACCAAGGTCCTCACCGACCTCGGCGTCTCGGTCGCTTTGCTCGAAGCCGGTCCCATGATCAATCCCGCCAAGGACTTCAAGGAACATCAATGGCCTTGGCAGGCTCCCAATCGAGGAATCGGCCCAGGCGCTGCCGGTTATTTCGGCAAGAGCCCTTACCCTTTTGGGTACTTTGCCACCACCAGCGGTGGTTGGCACCTCGAAGGTGAGCCCTACACCATCGCCGAAGGGACCAAGTGGCAGTGGTTCCGCTCTCGCGTGGTGGGTGGCCGCACCAATCACTACGGCCGCATTACGCTGCGGTTCGCGGATTACGACTTCACGCCCTACTCGCGCGATGGTCTCGGCACCGATTGGCCCATCACTTACGATGAACTGGCGCCCTACTATGACAAGGCCGAAAAATTCATCGGCGTCACTGGTTCGAAGGAGGGCATTCGCAGCGCTCCGGACGGTATCTTTCAGCGCTGCCCCCCGCCCCGCGTTCACGAAACATTGGTCCAGCGCGCTTGCAAGAAACTCGATATTCCCTGCATTCCATCGCGGCTCGCCGTCATCACGGAGGACACCAACGGACGTCCCGCCTGCCACTACTGCGCTCAGTGCGGCCGCGGCTGTGTAACTGCTTCCAATTATTCCGCCAGCCAGGTGCAGATTTTCCCCGCCATGAAGAGCGGGCGCGTCAAGCTGTTCCCCAACTCGATGGCTCGCGAATTGATTACCGATGAGAGTGGTAAGGTCAAGGCCGTTTCATACATCGATAAGGTCACGCGCACGGAGCAACAAATTCGCTGCCGGACCGTGATCGTTGCCGCCAGTGCCTGTGAATCTTCCCGCTTGCTGCTCAACTCGAAATCCAGCCGTCATCCGGATGGACTCGCTAATGGATCCGGCGTCGTCGGCCGTTATCTCACCGACAGCGTTGGCTACGGGCTGAATGCGCACATCCCGGCGCTCGATGGACTGCCCCGCCACAACAGCGACGGCATGGGCGGCATGCACGTTTATGTGCCCTGGTGGCTGTGGGACAAGAAAGAGAAAGAATTCCCCCGCGGCTACCACATCGAGATTGGAGGCGGATTTTTCATGCCCGGCATCGGTGCATTTCAAAGTGAGTGCCGGCGGCAGGAAGGCTACGGCGTCGATCTCAAGAACGGCATTCGCGACCGCTATGGCGCCTACGTTCACCTGGCCGGCCGCGGCGAGCAGATCCCGAACGAACAGACCTACTGCGATATCGATCCCGATGTAGTGGATCGCTGGGGCATCCCGGTTCTGCGCTTCCACTTTAAGTGGACTGAGCACGAAATCAAACAAGCGCAGCATATGCACGATACCTTCCAGGCCATCCTCGAAACCATGGGTGGAAAAATTCTCGAACCCAGGCCCGCTACCGTGGAAGGCGAGGGCATTTCGATTGGCGGCGAAATCATCCACGAACTGGGCACGGTGCGGATGGGGAAAGATCCGGCCACTTCAGCCCTCAACAAATATTGCCAGGCGCATGAAGTCAAAAACCTGTTCGTCGCCGATGCCGCCCCGTTTGTGAGCAATCCCGATAAGAACCCCACCCTGACGATCAACGCCATGTCCTGGCGAACCTCCGAGTATCTGGCGGAAGAAATGAGGAAAGGAAATGTCTGACGTTTCTAGACGAGACCTGTTACGAACCATCGCTCTCTCCGTCACCACGGGCGCAGTTAGCGCGGAAGCGGCCCAGCACGTACACTCGGTTGCGGCCGCCGAAAAGAACTCCGCGGGCGTATACCAGCCGAAGCTGTTAAACGCTCACGAATATGCGACTTTGCAGAAGCTCGGCGACTACATCGTTCCCGCTGACGACCATTCTCCCGGCTCCACCCAAGCCGGCTGCGCGGATTTCATCGATCTGCTGGCCAGTCAAAATCCGGATCTGGCCGCCATTTATACGGGCGGAATTTTCTGGCTCGACGCAGAAATGCAACGCCGCTATGGAGCCACCTTTCTCGGTGCGAAAGCAGCCGATCAGAAAGCCTTGCTCGATCTGATTGCCTATCGCAAGAATGAATCGCCAGTGCTCGGGCCAGGCATTCGATTCTTCGATTGGGCACGCAAAATGGTAGTCGATGCGTTCTACACCAGCCCAGTGGGGATCAAGGATCTCGGATACATGGGCAACACCGCTGTCAGCAAGTTCGAGATCCCGCCGGAAGCCCTCGAATACGCGCTCAAGCGCAGCCCCGTCTAGTTCGCGGTGGGGCAGGCATTCCTGCCTGCCGCTGGGTTTGTCCGGCTATAACCCTGGCTTTGTCCGGCTATAACTGAGTCCGCGGCCGCGTCTCGGTCCCCACCCAGGCGGCTCGCATCAGAGTTTCTGTGGGGGGCAGACTCAGTAGATGCGGCTTCAACACAATCACAGTCTCGCCCCGATCGCGGCTCTGCTGGTTATGCCGCAGCAAAGGAATTTTCGCCAACCCCGGGATGCCCGTAATGGTGGAAGCTTCTGTCTCCGTCAGCAGGCCCGCCAGAACGGCCCACTCGCCGTTTGCCACGTTGACCTTGGACTGAAATTTACGGTTCCGGATCACCGGTATCTCGTTGATGGTGGAAGCACCCAGCAGTTTAAACTCAGCTTCGATCTCCAGCGTCATGGCATCGATCCCGTGCACATGCGGCGTGATCTTCAGGATCAGCCCGAGGTCTTCGAAAGTAATGCTGGGCGGGGGAGCGAACGCCTGGCTGCTCCCGGCGCCCGCCCCGAAATAGCCGGAAGTCACAATCGGGTACTTATCACCGACGTGCAGCGACGCAGGCTGTCCGTCAGAGGTCACCACCTCGGACTTCAACAAAGTAGTCGAGAACGATTTGGTGGCATTCGCGAACAGACTCGCATTCGTGATCCCCAGGGCCAGGTGCGAGTGACCTCCCCCGAAGCCGAAAAAGTTCGCAAATCCAGCCGGGAACATAGACGTCAGATTTCGTTCCCCGGTAGGCACCCAAACCAGGGGAAAAGAACTGGGCAAGGAGAGTCCGTAAGTCAGCGAAGAGCTCTGATCTGAGGCCAGCAGTTCCACTTCAATGGCCACCTGTGCTTTAGGCTGCATCAGGTCGCGAATCAGCTTCTCGGCCATGAGTACTTTGGAGGCTCGGTCTCGAACCAGAATCAGGCGCCGCTGGCTGTCCACCATCAGCCTTTGGATATCGAGCGTGCCCCGCACCGCCGTCGCGATCTCCTGAACTTCCTGGAGCGCAAACGGTTCCGGAACCGGGATCACGATGGCCTCGTTCCGCTCGAGTTCAGTTCTCTTTTGCGGAGTGTCGTTGGCCACCAACATCAGTTTTTCGGCAGCCGGAATTACAAACGATTCAGTGGCCGCCTGCAGCGCTTCCAGGGCCTCGCGATAGTCCGCCTGCTCCAGCTGAAACCGGAGCCCGGATTTGGGCTGGTAAGCGGAATCGAAGACCACCAGCAGGTCGAACGCCTTCGCAACCTGTTCGAAGAGCGACCGCGCGTCGCCGTGCAGATCCAGATCTTTGCGGCCGCTGGCAGCGCTTAATTGGGGTGGGGACAGCAGCTTGCGAGTCTGGGCCAGTTCCCCGTCTGTGATGGTGCCCACCACCGGCGGCTCGGGCACCTCTTGCGCACAGAGGGAGACCAGGCCGAGACAAAAGGTGAAGGTGCGCAGGATCAATAAAGATCTGACGGCAGATTCCGCGCTTTCGTGCAGTGCGTTTCCCGCTTCACATTGTGGGCCGGCCTGCCGATAAGAGATTGGAAAGCTTATACAAAATGGCCGCCACCCTTGCTCCCTTCCGAACCGCGTTTGCGCCGGTGCCCCCCCAAACTTTTGAAGAATTAGGGCTTTCTCAATCGCTCGTACTCGACTTGGTGCTGCGCCGGCTGTCGCTCGAGGGATTCAGCAATCTCCAAACCCTGGGCCGGTCCCTCTGCATATCATTCTCCATATTGAACGCGGTCTTCCAAACCATGCGGCAGCAGCAACTGGTGGAGATCAAGGGAATGATTGGCAACGATTATCAGATAACCCTGTCCGGGGCGGGCAGGTTGCTGGCCACCGAGCGGTTTCAAATCAGCCAATATGCCGGTCCCGCACCGGTGTCCCTGAAGGATTATCAGCAAGCCACCAAAGCCCAGGCCGCGCGAGTGGCGGTCGACCGCAAGGCTCTTCGCACTGCTTTTGCAGACCTGATTATCTCGGACCACATGTTGGATCAGTTGGGCCCGGCGCTGATCTCGCAGAATTCAATCTTTCTTTACGGCCCCACGGGGAACGGAAAAACCAGCCTGGCGGAACGGATGCTCCGGGTGTATGGCGACACTGTCCTGCTGCCCCATGCCGTTGAAGTGGACGGGCAGATTATCAGCCTATACGATCCTGCCGTCCATCACCGGATTGACACGGTTGAGAATGACCTCGATCCCCGCTGGGTCCCCTGCCGCCGGCCGTGCATTGTGGTGGGAGGCGAATTGAGTCCCGGCATGCTGGAACTGCGCCTGGATGAATCCTCAGGCATTTATGCAGCGCCGCTCCAGATGAAGGC
>JBBSFW010000204.1:0-6776 GCA_038254805.1 Terriglobales bacterium | reverse complement strand
CTCCCCACGCGTCAACCCACTGCTTTGGAACTCTTCGATCGTCCGCCGGATATCATCGGCACTCCGCTTCTGTTTGCCCATGACGCCATCTTGGGCCAACCATCGCTCCTCCTCAAGATGGGTTGGCTAGACGCTTACGGTAAAACCACGAAACTCGTCGAGGAGTTCGTGCGGACGATTGGTCTTGGAGCGGACGTCAGACGCACGGCCGCCGTCACTTTTACACACGCTGCAGCGGGGGAGCTGAAGCTACGTATCCGTCAGAAACTTGACGAAGTAATTCTGATTCATGATGACCCCCTCACTGTGCAGCGGGTCAGAACCGGAATAGAAAGACTGGAACAATCCTTCATTGGAACGATCCACGGCTTCTGTGGCCATTGCTTGCGTCAGCGCCCTGTCGAGGCGACACTGGACCCTTCCTTCGTCGAGCTATCAGAGATGGAGTCCTCCGCTCTATTCGATCGCGTTTTCGGCGCTGGCTGGAAAGGCGGCTCAGCGAAGGCTCGCCGACTCTAAAGCGGGCGTTCTGCCGCCTCGCCTACAAAGATGAAAGAAACCAGAATGCCGTTGCCGCTCTACGCGACGCCGCCTGGAAAATAGCTGATTGGCGTGATTTCCCTGCAAAGTGGCAGCGACCGGCCTCCCCTTCGCGCGAACGGTTGGACAGCCTGCTGAGCAGCATTGCAGAAGTCACACGCGGCTGGAAGACTGCGTCCAGCGGCTATCAATATCTGAAATCCACTTTGTTCGCCGCCGCGGAACTGGGGGAGCGGGCCGCGATCATGCGGGCCGCCGGGTCGATCGATTACGACACCCTCGAAGCAGAGCTTTGTTTCGTCGGCCGCAGACGATATGAATCTGGCGATTTTACAGCGCTTGCCTACCGCATAGCGGATTGCTTTCAGCAATGGCAGATCTTTATCACGGAGGCGGCAGATTACAGCTGGCGGGCTGACGCGGAGTTCGCCGCCGATCTACGGGATGAGTTCTGGGAAATGGTCACAGAATACGAGGCCGCAAAACAGGCAGCCGGCGTCGTGGATTTTCAGGACCTGCTCCTGAAGACTCGTGATCTCCTGCTCAATCCTGACGCGCGGACATGGTTTTAAGATCAATACGATCACGTCTTTGTCGACGAGTTTCAGGACACCGACCCGCTGCAAGCAGAAGTGATGCTGCTACTCACGGCGTCCGATCCATCGGAGTCAGACTGGCGTAAGGTCATTCCAGCTGCAGGCAAACTATTTCTCGTTGGTGACCCCAAGCAGTCCATCTACCGCTTCCGCCGGGCGGAAGTTTCTTTATACCGGCAGGTAGCCGATCAACTGCAGCACGCTGGTGCAACCGCGGAGCATTTGTCGAAAAGCCACCGCTCTGTTTCTCCCATCCAACAGTTTGTAAATAGCGCTTTCGAGCTCAGAATGGACCCGTACTTGCCGCTGGAAGGAGGCCGCGAAGCAAAGCCCGGCCAACCAGGCGTAGTCGCCTTGCCCGTGCCTCAGATTTACAGCAAATACGGAAATGTCACGAAGTGGAAGATCGAAGAGAGCGCCCCAAAGACCGTGGCCGGCTTCATCCAGTGGCTGGTAAAGTCCAGCGGATGGAAGGTCACGCGGCGTGATGGAAGCGACCCTTCAATCTCTGAGAATGATATTTGCATTCTCTTCCGGCGCTTCACTGCTGATACAACCAGGGGTTATGTGCATTCGCTGGAGTGCCGCGGCATATCTCACGTACTCCTCGGGTCAAAGTCCCTGCACGAGCGCGAAGAAGTAATGACGCTCTGTTCCGCATTGAAGTGCGTCGAACATCCCGACGATGAGCTAAACCTATACGCCACCCTGCGCGGTTCTCTGTTTGCTATCGAGGACGCCGAGCTCTTCAGATACAAGGAGAATTATCGGTGGATCAACTACAACAAAATCCCCGCAGAACAAAGCGATGAGGCGACCGGTATCCAGGAAGCGCTTGAACTGCTCGCTGAACTGCACCAAAAACGGAACAGCCGGCCGATTGCGGCGACCATAAGCCAGTTGCTGGAAGCAACGCGTGCGCATCTCGGCTTCGCCCTCCGTCCAGGAGGAGAGCGCGTCGTTGCGAATGTCAACCGAATCGTTGACTTGGCTCGACGATTTGAAACGAGTGCCGCTACATCGTTTAGATCTTTCGTGGAATTTCTAGACGACGAAGCAGGAACAAAAGAGGCTGGCGAAGCGCCCCTCCTTGAGCAGGACGCAGACGGCGTGAAGCTGATGACCGTGCACAAGGCCAGGGCCTTGAGTTCCCTGTGGTGATCCTCGCAGATCCCACCTGTAACGCCGTGGGCGAAGGTGATCGTTACACAGATACGAAAAACGGGCTTTGCGTTCGCCGCCTTCTCGGGTGTGCTCCGCTGGAACTTCGGGAGCACGAAGCAGACGAGGTGGCCGCGGAGCGCGCGGAAGCCGACCGTTTGGCCTACGTTGCAGCCACCCGCGCCAGCGATCTCATCGTTGTTACCGCAATCGGAACGGAGGTATGGGATAACGGCTGGCTTTCACCGCTGGCCGAAGCCCTGTATCCGGCTTCCGCAAACTGGGCGCACCCACGAAAACACCCGGCGTTTAGCGGTCAAAAGAGCGTCTTGGATGCTCCATCAAAAGGTGCCGCCGTCTTGTCGGTTGTGCCTGGGTGGCACAAGCCCGCGCGCGGCAGCCACGAGGTTCTCTGGTTCGACCCGCTTCTCATTTCAGAGGAACCGGCACTAGCTGCGGGCCTCTCCACTCACGAATTGATCGCCGGAGACCCCACGCAGACCTTCTCCTTATATAAGGCGTGGTCTGAAAGCGCAGATGCTGCCAGGGAGCGCGGACGTCACCAGCAACAGATTGTCATGACAGCTACCGGGACAACCGGACAGTTCTCGCCATCCAATCTGCGGGTTGAAACCGTGACCATCGGTGCGGCAACACAGCAGAAGTTTAGCCGTCAGTTCGGAAGACTGGTCCATGAAATTCTTCAGGATGTCGATTTCGCAGCTTCGATCACGGATCTTCAGCCGCTTACAACAGCGTACGCAACAAGTATGCGACGTCCTTCAGCCGAAGCTACGGTCGCTGCAGAGATAGTTCGCCAGGTGTTGGGCCACCCCCTTCTCCTCGCTGCGCAGGATGCCCAGAAGGTGATACGGGAAGAACCATTCGTGTTGCGAACGCCCGAAGGAGCTCTGATAGAAGGGAAAATCGATCTTGCGTATTGCTATCCGGACGGGTGGACCCTGATCGACTACAAAACGGGCCCTGCCCAGCACAGCCAATATGAGCGGCAGTTGAGATGGTATGCGATGGCGCTTCAGGCTTCAGATGGCCTACCGGTCAGATGCGTTTTGCTCGAAATTGGCTAAGAAGATCCTCTACGAGATGAAGATGTCGGCCTAGTCTACCGAGAGTGCCCTCGTTGTGTCGGCACGCGACGCATCCACTCCACGGTGCGACGAACTTACTCAACCGAGGCTTCTGTTGGGGCTGTGATGTAGCCTGCCACCTCCTAACCTTCTATGCGACTTCCTGCGCCGATGAGCACCAAACGTGTTCCGACGACTGCATACGCATCGCTGCACAATAGACAGGCGCACAATTCCGCACGATTCTCTGCGTAAACGCGCGCGCAGCGGCCGTAATAGTTGTAATTTGTGAGGTCAGTACCTCCCCACTCTGGACGCCTGCTTCCGTAGCATGAGCGCAACGTTCATCAAATCAGTAGGACGATGTGATGAATGCGCGGTTGACGCCCTGCTTTACGGGATCTTCTTGTAGATCCGGTAGCCATTCGTCGTTTCCCTGTCACTCTCGGCTGACATCACAGCACCTAGCAGGAAGTGCGACGGAATCTCCTTGTATTCATCGATGAGGACAAACTTGTCCGAGCGGCAGCGTTCGCGGCAGGTTGCCAGGATTTGCTCGCTATTCGTGACGGTATCGAGCTTGATCGTCTGGACCATCTGAAGACCATAGACCGGCACCGACACGCCGGGCACTTGGGGAAACTCATATTTGGGCATCTGTCCGTCGTCGAATGCGTAGATTTCCGCGTATTCACCCGCTCCCATTTCCTTCGCCGACGTGCCCAATTTGTGAAAGAAGTCGAAGGCGTGTTCCTTGAGCCCACGGGTGGGTACGACGAAGGCCGTGATTGCCGGCCTACGAACTGGTGCGGTCTTCTGGATGTAGCTCTGCAGTAGCGTTTTCAATTCGTCGAGGCTCGTTGATTTGGCACTGAAGACAGCAACTCCGTATGCTTTAGCAAGCCCGAGGGTGCGCATCTGTTCTGCCATGAATGTGTCGGTGCAGAAGACGTTGATGTATGGGATGTAGGTGCTGAGAATATCGATGTCTGCGGCATCACTGGACTTTATAGGGCGCGTGGGGTACTTGGTCAGGATGGAGGCGTAGAGTCGGGCTGAGATGTTGATGATCGGAACGTTCCTGAACTGGCTGCTGTTTGCGAACGCGATCAGGTCTTCACCCAAGTCCTTGACGGGTTGGGAAAGACTTCTGGACAACTCTTCCAGGTAGAAATCTCGGTGCGCGTCGTATTCGATCTGAAGTTGGGCCTCAAATGTGGTGCGTTGCCGTATTCGCCTCTGCCAGAATGCTTCCAGATCTTGGGCAGTCTGCATTCTGCCGCTCCTAACATCCCGCGTTTCGAGGTGCATGTCCACTGTGACGTTCAACTGCTGCACGCGCTGGTCCGGGTGTTGCAGAAATGCATTCTCTATCTTCAGAACCTCTGCGGTGTCGTCTCTCAGAAATCGTTTGAATGCCGCACCGATTTGAGCGTTGCTGACCTCGTCGGGACGGTAAAGCCGCACCTGACCCAAATAGTTCTGATACGAGACAATGCGTTCCTTGAGGTGCGGCGCTAAGCTGGTTTCAACGTCGTGCATCAAAGATTGCGGGAGGACGAGCTTTTCCTCGACGAATCCCATGTGAAGAAGTTCGTAGATTTCGCTGAATTCCGGCTTGACCGCTCGTTGATCTTGGCCTTCGCCATCTCGCTGATGAAGTTCTGGTCCAGATAGACGAGCAGCTTCTTCGTGCGCTTCAGCATAACCGGAGGCTAGCACCTCAGGCGGCGGACGGCGAGCTTGGACGCTGCGTCATGCAGCCATTCGGCGACGGCACTAAAGCATGTGAAATGGAACACCCTCGTTGGCGAGAGATTCCAGCGTCGATCCTATCCATGCGGGACCGCACCATTCATCCCTCCACCCCCAGCGTTGATCAAACGGCCCGCGAAAGAGATCTTTGGGAAACGGAACATTAGCGTGCCGGTTTTCGACGACGATTACCCTGATGGTCCCGGCGTAGCGCTTCGCCTGAGCGACGGTGGTGGCCAACTCTTCGATGAGCCGAAACTGGTCATCGTGCCGAATTGCATTGCCAGCCTCCTGTTGTGCGTACATGCGCTTCCAGACTTCAAGGTGAAACTCGTTGATTTCATAGACGCTCAGCATGATAAGCGCACTGAAGGTCTTGTTTGCCGCAGGCGAGAGGAGGGCATCGGCAAGAAAGCGCTTATCCGGCGGCAACTCCGATTTCTTGCAGAAGCGATAAAAAGGAGGGGTTGGGATCAATTCTGCTGTAGTCCCGCCCAGCCTGCTGATAGCCGGCGCCGAACGCGGCAGCCAGCATGATGCTCGGCTCGTATGGCCCAAAAATGGATTCGCTATACAAGGCCAAGCTGCAGGGATACTCTTTGTATTCGCCAAGTTGCTTTCTCGCGCGCCGAATCTTTGCCCGGACGGGCCGATCTGGATTGAATCCGTGCGTGGGACGCGGATGGGAATCTTCGATTTGCTTCACCTCGATGATGCACTTTCCTGAAGCGTGAGGGATGACGTAGTCGGGCTTCTTGAGGCCAGGGAGCGTCTCGTACTCCCACACAATACCGTGCCGCGTGAGGTAATCCTCAAAAACGATTTCGGCTTTGGTTTGAAGTGAGGCCGGCACATAGACAAGCTTCTCGCACGGCGTAGCGAGTTTCAACTTTCCGTTGATTGTTCCGGCCGTTCCGAGATGTCGCACGCCTCGCACCAACAGCACTCTTCACGCGCCTACGTTTCGCTGAGCGCCTGAGGTACTTAGCCGGAGCTGTGGCTACGACCATGTTCTCGTGCGCCGATCAAGCGGACTCCCTCCTCCGCGGATTGCATTATCGCGACGCGCTGCGATTTAAACACGTACGCGACCCGCACGGCGCCTCAAAATGGCGGAAAATGAAAGACTTGGCATTTCAGAGAAGAGCAGTTACGGCTAATGACCCCGACTCCACCACTCAACACCCGCGTCCCGGCATGCTGGCTACCATCCGGAACCGGCGAGGGCTCATCGCGGCCGTTGAGCCGTTTGATTCCCAGGAGGGGCGCCTTCATCTCGTACGAGTCGAGTACACGGACAGCGACGGTGTGGCGGAGGACACCGTCCTGTGGGAGCGGGAGCATGGACGGGATCTGCTGGAACCGAACGCGCTCCCGCAAGTTCAATCCGAAGCGTCGATGGAACCGCGCGAGTTCGATGCCCTCGTCCGGGCGGCGCGGTGGGCGGCTCTGACTCCGTTTCTGCATCCGGACGCATCGGGCCGGGCGCCAGAAGCTGTGAGTTTCCGGCAAGCATGCGTGACTCCTATTAAAGATTGCTGATAGCTTGTGCCCAAGGGCTGGAGGCCCGGTGGCATGGCACAGGAATCGAGGGTGTATCCCGAGGATGTGGAACAGGTGCGCAGGCGATTCGCGG